>CANRFN010000003.1 GCA_947629915.1 uncultured Oscillospiraceae bacterium
CTCCCCTGGTCCTGACCGCTCCATTTTATCCTGATACAGAGACAGCCTCGGTATGCCCGGGGCTGTTTTTTCATGGCCAGACCCCCGCAGGTTTTACGGATTGTTCACAGACGCCCCCTTGCCAATCCCGGGGGAGATGGTATAATTCCGAAAATATCAAAATTGAACTTTCTCAATCCGAAGCAACGAAAGGAGAGATGCATATGCAGGAGAGCTTTGCCTTTGCCCTTTCCCGCAGCTTTACAGAGGCATACGCCTTGCGGTGCAAGCCGATCTGCACAGAGATGAACATCCCCCAGATGGCACTGGACGTCCTGATGATCCTGGGGGACGAGGGGATAGACCTCTGCACTGCCACGGAGATCAGCCAGGAGGCCTGCCTGAAGGAGAACATCCTCTCGGTGCATGTGAACCGCCTGGTGACGCAAGGCTATGTGAGGCGGAGCCCTGTACCGGGGGACCGGCGCAAGGTGCATCTGGAGTGCACCGAGGCGGCAAAACCCTGGGTGGAGCGGGGGCTGGCCATACAGCGGCAGTTCTTCATCGACATCAACCAGGGCCTGACGCCGGAGGAGCTTGCGGTGCTGCGGCACTGTCTTGTTGTGATGCATGAGAACACCAGCCGCATGTTGAGGGAGGAGTCCAAGTGAAGGTTGTTTTTCACTATCTCAAGAAGTTCCGGGTGGCCATCGTCATCGTGGTGTGCCTGCTGATCTTTCAGGCCATCTGCGACATGGCCCTGCCGGACTACACCAGTGACCTTTTGAACGTGGGCCTGCAGCAGGGCGGCATTCAGGACGGCGTCCCGGATACCGTCCGAACCGAGACCCTGGCCCGCCTGGAACTGTTCCTGGCAGAGGGGGATGTGGACACGGTTGAGGCGGCCTATGGCCCGGCAGATCAGGACGGCATCCGCGCTCTGCAGAAGGACGCAGACCGGGAGGCACTGGCCTCGCTGCTGGCGATCCCGGACAGCGCGGTGTATCAGCTCACCCGCACGGAGGAGGGCACGGGCTCTCTGGCGCTGCTGCAGCAGATGCTGGACGCTGGGGCCGTCACCCGGGAGCAGATCCAACAGCAGCTGGCGGGGGAGATGGACGCCCTCTCAGACAGCACCGCGATCTACCTCAACCAGATCGCCACCGCCTTTGTCTCGGACGAGTACGCCGCCCAGGGGCGGGACCTCAACGCCATCCGCAACCGGTACCTGTTCCAGGTGGGCGGCAAGATGCTGCTGATGTGCCTGGGCATGGCGGTGCTCTCGGTGATCGTGGGGTATCTGGCATCCCGGATCTCCGCCGGCCTGGGCCGGGATCTCCGGAGAGGCTTGTTCCAGCAGGTGATGCGCTATACCAGCACCGAGATTGAGCAGTTCTCCACCGCGTCCCTCATCACCCGGTGCACCAACGACATCATGCAGGTACAGTTCACCGCCGTGATGCTGCTGCGGATGGTGGCCTATGCCCCCATTCTGGCCATCGTGGGCGTGGTACGGGTGATTGAGATTGGCTCCGACATGAGCTGGATCATCGTGGCCGCCGTGCTGGCACTGGCGGTGTGCATCGCCATCCTCTTTGTGGTGGCCTATCCCAAGTTCCGCATCATGCAGCAGCTGGTGGACCGGGTAAACCTGGTCTCCCGGGAGATGCTCACCGGCATCATGCCCATCCGGGCCTTTGTCCGGCAGAAACATGAGGAGAAGCGGTTCGAGGGGGCCAACAAGGACCTGATGCGCACCCAGCTCTTCACCAACCGGGTCATGACGTTCATGAGCCCTGTGATGACTATGATCATGAACGGCGTGTCCGTGCTCATCGTCTGGGTGGGCGGCCACGGCGTAGACCAGGGCAGCGTCCAGGTGGGGGACCTGACTGCGTTTATCACCTACTCCATGGTGATCATCATGGGCTTTCTGATGCTGTCCATGGTCTCGGTGATGCTGCCCCGCGCCGGCGTGGCCGCCAACCGCATCGCAGAGGTGCTCAATACGCCGGTGTCCCTGCAGGACCCGGCGCAGCCCCAGGACGGCGTGATCGCCTCCGGCAAGGGGGAGATCGTGTTCCACGATGTGAGCTTTGCCTATCCCGGCGCGGACGACTGCGTGCTGGAGCACATCAGCTTCACCGCCAGCCCCGGCAAGACCACCGCCATCATCGGCTCCACCGGCTGCGGCAAGTCCACCTTGATTCACCTGATTCCCCGCTTTTACGATGTCACCCAGGGATCCATCACCATGGACGGGGTAGACATCCGCAACCTGAACCAGAGGACCCTGCGGGATGCCATCGGCTACGTGCCCCAGAAGGGCATGCTGTTCTCCGGCACCGTGGAGAGCAACTTGAAATACGCCGGCGAGCAGGTCTCGGACGAGGACATGAAAGAGGCCGCCCGCATCGCCCAGGCGGAGGACTTCATCCTGGAGAAGCCGGACGGATACCAGTCCGCCATCGCCCAGAACGGCTCCAACGTCTCCGGCGGACAGCGGCAGCGGCTCTCCATCGCCCGGGCCGTGGCCAAACACCCCAAGGTGTTCCTCTTTGACGACACCTTCTCCGCCCTGGACTACAAGACCGATGCCGCCCTGCGGGCGGCGCTGGCCCGCAGCACCCGGGACGCAGTGGTGATCATCGTGGCCCAGAGAATCTCCACCATCCTCCAGGCGGATCAGATCCTGGTGATGGAGGAGGGGCGCATTGTGGGGCAGGGCACCCACAGCGCCCTGCTGCGGACCTGTCCCACCTACCTGGAGATCGCCCGGGGACAGCTCTCCGAGGAAGAGATCCGGGCCGGCATGAAGGGAGGCAAGTGAGATGGCGGACGACAACAAGAAGATCCAGCCCCGGAGGCGGGGGCCCATGCGGGGCCAGAAGCCCAAGAACTTCAAGGCCGCCATGGGCAATATCATCCACTACATGGGCCCGTACCTCGCGATCACGGTGGTAGTGGTGGTGCTGGCAGTGGCCGCCACCGTGCTGAACGTGTGGGGTCCCCGGATCCTGGGAGACGCCACCACCGAGCTCTTCCAGGGCCTGATGGCCAAGCTCTCCGGCACCGGCGCCATCGACTTCGACCGCCTCGGCGGCATTCTGATGAAGCTGATGGGCCTCTACGCCATCTGCGCCGTGCTCTCCTTCGGCCAGGGCCTGCTCATGACCGAGATGTCCCAGCGGATCTGCTTCCGGCTGCGCAAGGACATCAGCGAGAAGATCAACCGGCTGCCCCTGTCCTACTTTGAGGACAGCGCGGTGGGCGATGTGCTGTCCCGGATCACCAACGATGTGGACCACCTGGGGCAGAACTTCAACCAGTCCGTGACCTCGGTGATCACCGCCATCTGCACCCTCATCGGCGTGGTGGTGATGATGCTGGACATCTCTCCCTTGATGACCCTCATCACCGTGCTGATCCTGCCGGTGTCCATCGTGCTGGTGTCCACCATCGTGAAGACCAGCCAGAAGTACTTCCGGCAGCAACAGCACAACCTGGGCGTCATCGATGGCCAGATCGAAGAGGCCTTCTCCGGCCACGAGATCGTAAAGGCCTTCAACCGGGAGGACGCCGAGCTGGCGGCCTTCGATGAGACCAACGGCATCCTATACAACTCCGCCTGGCGCAGCCAGTTCCTGTCCGGCCTGATGCAGCCCATCATGAACTTTGTGAGCAACCTGGGCTATGTGGCGGTGGCCATCTCCGGCGCGATGCTGGCGGCCGCCGGCAAGATCCTCATCGGCGACATCGTCTCCTTCGTCCAGTATGTGAAACGCTTTACCCAGCCCGTGACCCAGATGGCCCAGGTGATGAACATGCTCCAGTCCATGGCCGCCGCAGGGGAGCGCATCTTCGAGTTCCTCCAGGCCGATGAGGAGCAGCAAACCGAGCCCGTGACCGCAGACATCTCCCAGATCGATGGCAGCGTCTCCTTCGACCACGTCCGCTTCGGCTACCACCCGGACAAGATCATCATCCACGACTTCAACTGCCAGGTGAAGCCCGGTCAGATGGTGGCCATCGTGGGCCCCACCGGCGCCGGAAAGACCACCATGGTGAAGCTGCTCATGCGGTTCTATGACGTGAACGATGGCGCCATCCGGCTGGGCGGGAAAGACATCCGCGCCTTTGACCGCACCAAGCTCCGGGACGGCTTCGGCATGGTGCTCCAGGACACCTGGCTGTTCAAGGGCACCATCATGGAGAACATCCGCTACGGCAGACTGGAGGCCACCGATGAAGAGGTGATTCGGGCGGCCAAACTGGCCCGGGCAGACAAGTTCATCCGGGCTCTCCCCGGCGGGTACCAGATGGAGATCAACGAGGAGGCCTCCAACATCTCCCAGGGCCAGAAGCAGCTGCTCACCATCGCCCGTGCCATTCTGGCGGACAATCCCATCATGATCCTGGACGAGGCCACCTCCTCCGTGGACACCCGCACAGAGCACCTGATCCAGGAGGCCATGGACACCCTGCTGAAGGGCAGGACATCGTTCGTCATCGCCCACCGGCTCAGCACCATCCGCAACGCGGACCTGATCCTGGTGATGCGGGACGGAGACATCGTGGAGCAGGGCACCCACCGGGAACTGCTGGACAAGGGCGGCTTCTACGCCAGCCTGTACAACGCCCAGTTCGAAGAGATGGCCAGCTGAGGACCTGCGCACCCGACAGTCAATCACACATCAATCTGCAGCCCCGGACGCCCAAACGTCCGGGGCTGTCTCCTGCCCAAACGCCGCGCAGCAATCCGGCCCCGAAAATTGGGACAGGCCTCATGTTCCATCTTGCCCCACGCCCGGTTTGGTGATATGATGCAGCAGGAACTGGAAAACAAGACTTTTCCAGGGCGGAGGAGGGGCGAATGGGCTCCTCCCCGCAGCGAAAGAGAGGATGCTGTTCTATGTGGTTTGTATTTGCCCTGCTGTCTGCGGTCTTTGCGGCCCTCACCTCCATCCTGGCCAAGGTGGGCATTGAGGGCGTAAACTCCAATCTGGCCACGGCATTGCGCACGGTAGTGGTGCTGGTGATGGCCTGGGGCATGGTGTTCATCACCCAGGCCCAGACAGGGATCGCCGAGATCAGCCGGAAGAGCTGGCTGTTTCTGATTTTGTCCGGCCTCGCCACCGGTGCCTCCTGGCTCTGCTACTACCACGCCATCCAGATCGGCGAGGTCTCCAAGGTGGTGCCCATAGACAAGCTCAGCGTGGTGATCACGCTGGTGCTGGCCTTCCTATTTCTCCACGAGGACTTCACCCCCAAATCGGCCATCGGCGCGGTGCTCATCACCATCGGCACCCTGGTGATGGTGCTCTGAGAGGAGATTTGCATGAACTGGAGGCTCATCCTCTCCTACGATGGCTCCCGATACAACGGATGGCAAAAGCAGGGGAACACCGAGAACACCATCCAGGGGAAACTGGAGCAGGTGCTGTCCCGCCTGATGGAACAATCCATCGAGGTACAAGGCGCCGGCAGGACTGACGCCGGGGTCCACGCCCTGGGGCAGGTGGCCAGCGTACGGCTGCCGGGGAAATGGGATCCCAGGCAGCTGCAGGAGAAACTGAACGAGTATCTGCCAGAGGACATCGCCGTGCTGGAGGCCGCTCCGGCGGAAGACCGCTTTCACGCACGGCTCTCCGCCAGGGGAAAGACATACCGCTACGAGATCCGCATCGGCACGGTGCCGGATGTCTTCCGGCGGAAGTACCAGTGGCAGCTGGCGGACCAGCCGGACCTTGAGAAGATGCGGGCCGCCGCGGCACAGCTCATCGGCACCCGGGACTTTCGCTCCTTCTGCGGGAATCGGCAGTTCAAGAAGTCCACGGAGCGCACGCTGGAATCGATAGACATTCAGCAGAACGGGGCAGACCTCACCATCACCTTTCGGGGAGACGGCTTTCTGCCCTACATGGTGCGGATTCTCACCGGTACCCTGGTGGAAGTTGGGCTGGGAAAGATTCCAGCGGCATCGATCCCGGAGATCCTGGCGGCCAAGGACCGCATGGCGGCGGGACCCACCGCCCCGGCAAAAGGTCTCACCTTGGTGGAAGTCCGGTACTGAATCGTGGATAGCCTGCCGGAAGGGGAAAATTGCCCTCCCCGAAGCGGGACTGCGAAAAGCCGAAAAAAAACGAATCTTTTTCAAACCGTCTCATTGCAAGGCACGGCAGATGGGGCTATCCTGTGGGCAGGAGGTGTTTCTTGTGGCAAGCGAACACAACAAGGATTTCAACGCCATGCTGCAGGACAGCAAGGACATGCCCAAAGTCCAGATCATCACGGACCCCGGCAGCATCGCAAAATACGGCGGAGAGCGCATGTATTTTGCCCCGCCCATCGCCTACGACCGCATCATGCGGCAGATCCCGCCGGGAAAGCTCATCACGGTGGGGGAGATCCGCGCCTATTTGGCCCGGCAAAGCGGTGCGGACTTCACGGACCCCATCACCGCAGGCATCTTTGTCTCCATTGTAGCCTGGGCCAGCTACCAGCGGGAGGGAGACGAGACCCCGTACTGGCGCACCCTGAAGGCCGACGGGGTGCTGAATGAAAAGTATCCCGGCGGGGCTGAGGCACAGAAGGCAAAGCTGGAGGCGGAGGGCCACACCGTGGTGGCAAAGGGGCGAAAGCACATCCGCTGGGTGGTACAGGATCTGGATGCCTCCCTCTGGGATCTGGAGAAGAAGGAACCATAGAGCCGCTCAAGCCGGCAGAGAACAGGGAATGGAAACATTTCAATATCTGTATCGTGATTTTCCTTTACAGGCAATATCGGTGATGCAATCGTTTGAACAACCTTCTGAGATTCCTCTTGCACGCAGACCGTGCTGCAGCAGATGGGACCGGATGAGATGAGAGGAGCGGGACAGGCATGAAGGCAGTGATCATCGGCGCAGGCCTCGGCGGCCTCACCTTCGGCGCTCTGCTGGCCCGGGACGGCTGGCAGGTGGAAGTGATAGACCGCAACCCCAAGGTGGGCGGCGTCTGCGCACTGGCGGAGCACAACGGATACCGCTGGGAGCAGGGGCCCCTGATCCTGGGAGACCTGCTGCCGGGAGAGCCGGTGGAGCGGCTGCTGCACGCGCTGGGGATTCACCTGGACGTGGAGCGGGCCGAGCGGGGGATTGAGATGCCGGACTTCGCCCTGTGGCGCCCGGACAAGTATGAGGGCAGGGACTGGCGGAAAAACCGGCTCCGCAAACTGTTCCCCGAGGAGCGGGACGGCATCGATGCCTACTACCGGTTCTACGATGACGTCATGGAACTGCGCCATCTGGCGGCGGTGGCGGAGGCAGAGCCCTCAATTGCCAACAAGCTGACACTGGCCCAGGCTTTCGGCAAGGTGAAACCATACGCTTCGATGAACGCCCAGGAGCTGGTGGAGCACTTCTTCCGCTCAGAGAAGCTGCAGGCCGTCTTCGCCGGGATCCTGGCGGACTTCTGCGCCTCTCCCGAGGAGGCCCAGGGGCTCTCCATCCCCATCCTGAACCCCGAGACCGCCTTCGACAAGCGCATCGCCTACACCAGAGATGGGTCCCCGTACTATCCCGGCTTCTGCACCATAACCGGCGGCATCCAGAAGCTGCCGGAGGCACTGGCCCAGAAGATCGAACAGCGTGGCGGAGCGCTGCGGCTGAACACCGTGGCCCAGCGGATCCTAGTGGACCGCGGCACGGCCAGGGCGGTGCAGCTGGAGGACGGCACCGTGCTGGAGGCAGATCTCATCGCCGCGGCCGGCAGCGCCCGGGATGTACTTCTGGGCATGGTGGGCGCCCAATACCTGGACCGCCACACCCGGTGGGTGCTGGACTCCTTCCGGCCCATGGAAGCGGTGTTCATGGTGCACCTGGGCGTGGACTACGACCCACTCCAGTACATGAAGGCTCCTGTCTGCTACTACTACCACTCTTACGACCTCTACGGCGCCACGAGGCGCCTGCGGAGCGGGGAATACCACGGGGGCAGAGATGGCTTTGTGATCACGGTGGACTCCGCCCACGCCCCGGACTTCGCCCCGGAGGGCCATGCCGCCCTCACGATCTACACCATCGCCCCGGACACGCTGAAAGAGGGGGACTGGGAGACGGACAGAGACCGCTGGGCAGACCAGCTCATCGCGCTGGCGGAGCAGCACCTGCCGGACCTCCGGCAGCACATCACAGAGCGCTATGTGCTGGCCGCCCCGGACTATCGCACCCTCACCCACCAGACGAAGTGCTCCTTCGGCGGCGTGGTGCCCATCATGGGCCGGGAGAACCCCGCCCACAGGACCTGCATACACCACCTGTGGTTCCTGGGTCAGCAGAGCGAGAACATGGGCGGCATCGGCAACGTGATGCTGGGCGCCAAAAAGGCCTATGAGCAGCTGCTGCCGGTGCTGGCGGCAGACCAGGCGGCTGCGGAGCGGCGAAAGGTCCAGGAGGAGAAGGCCGCCGAGAAGAGGCGGGTCCAGGACGAAAAGGCGGCGGAGAAGGCGCAAAAGCAGGCGGAGAAGGACAGAGAGAAAGAGGAGAGGGCCCGGGCAAAGGCGGAGAAGCAGAAGGCCAGGGAAGAGAAGCAGGCAAAGAAGGGGAAGAAGGACAAGAAGCAGAAAGGGAAGAAAGCCGAGGACGCCGCGCCGCAGGACGCCTGATCCACGCGGTGTCAAGCTAGCCAAGCAAAGTGCATCTGGACAGCAACACCCATCCAAGATCATTGGAAAAGTTGCAAATTGGCATTACACGAAAAAGCAGGGATTTGGACCCCGCAAATCGCGGCATAACCGCCACATTTTCCCTCGAGAAATCTGAACTTCTGCACAAAAAATGTCAGATTAGGTCTTGCCCCGTGGAATTGTTTTGTGATATACTCCCTTCGCTGATTGGGGGGCTCGGCTATGGACAAACAGAGACTGGTAAACTTCACAGATGCGGTGCTGGCCATCGTGATCACCATTCTGGTGCTGGATCTGCATCAGCCCTTGGTGCCCACGTTTGCCGCCGTCTGGGCACAGAAGGACAGCTATTTTGCCTATGCCATGTCCTTCTTCTGGCTGGGCGCCATCTGGATCAACCTGCACAACCAGTGGCATATGGCCACCCGGATCACCACCCGGGTGATGTGGCACACCGTGGGCATGCTGTTTTTCCTCTCACTGATCCCGTACGTCACGAAGTTTGCCGGCGCCAACCTGATGGACTTCTTCGCCCAGGGCGCGTACTGGCTGGTGTCCACCCTGGCCACCGTGAACATCATGGCCCAGGGATATGCCCTCGGCTATGCCAACCGGGAGGACAAGATCTTTCTGGAGAAGTCCCGGACCCTGAACCACTGGATGTGGGTGGACCTGGCCGTGTGCCTCTTGGGCCTGCCCCTGGCCTATCTCACCGGCTACGCTCCCATGGTGATGATCATCACCGTGGCCTCCGCCATCATCCCATCGATTGTGGTCCGCTTCCTGAACCATCAGTTTGAGGGCTGATTGCAGACCCCGCCAACCATCGTACATCCATCGCCACCGCAGGACGGCCGCGCACCGCCCTGCGGTGTTTCCTATCCAGACACCAAGGGAGGTAGACCATGGCCATCTATTGCACCGGGGACACCCACGGGGACTTCAGCCGGCTCTCCGTCCGGCAGTTTCCCGAGCAGAAAGCCCTCACCCGGGAGGACTACCTGATCGTCCTGGGGGACTTCGGCGGCGTCTGGGACGGGGGAAGGCCAGAGCAGCACCTGCTGGACGAGCTGGAGCGGCGGCCCTTCACCACCCTCTTTCTGGACGGCAACCACGAGAACTACGACCTGCTCGCCGCATATCCCACAATTTCCTGGCACGGCGGCCTGGTGCAGCCGGTGCGGCCCCATGTGCTGCACCTCTGCAGGGGACAGATCTTTCAGCTCCTGGGGAAGTCCTTCTTTGTCTTCGGCGGCGCCGCCTCCCACGACATCCAGGGCGGCGTGCTGGACCCAGCCGATCCGGACTGGAGGCGGCAGGCGAAGATCCTCCGCCGGCGGGGCGTCTCCTATCGGGTCCTGGGCCAGAGCTGGTGGCCGGAAGAGCTGCCGTCTCCGGAGGAGTATGAGACCGCTCGGCAGAACCTGGATGCGGCTCACTGGCAGGTGGACTATGTGCTCACCCACTGCGCCCCGGACAGTGTACAGCACGCCATCCTGGGCACCGCGGAGCAGGACAACGCCCTCACCGCCTTCCTGGAGAAGGTCTCCCGGCACGCCGCCTTTTCCGCCTGGTACTTCGGCCACTATCACCGCAGCCAGGTGCTGGGGGAGAAATACCACCTGCTCTACACGGACATCGAGAAGCTCTGCTAGCGGCAGAAAAAGAGAGGAGACCACCCGGCAATCCGGATGGTCTCCTCTTTCTGGCTTATGCTGAATTAAGACGCCTCGTCCAGGGGAATGGACATCTCCTGGAAGGCCTGGGTCACCCAATCGTAGGTGGCCAGGATGGAGTCGTGGTCCTCCAGCCGGAAGACGGTGTCGTCTGTGGAGAGGTCCAGCACGGCCTGCTTCAGGGCCTCTGCGTCTGCCACCACGGTGCCGTCCACAGACACGATCTCGCCATCGATGCGGACGATGATCACCTTGGCATCGCCGTCCTGGTCGGCGGCTGGCTCGGTCTCTGCGGCGCTGGGGGAAGTGGTGTTATTCTCCGGGGGCTGGGATGCGGTGCCGCCGGAACCGGTGCCGAAGCCCGGCCCCTTCCAGAGGTACAGCACCAGGAGGATCAGCAGGACGAGGATGAGAATGGTCACGATCTTACGGAAGAGCCTTCTCTTCTTCCGCTTGGGCCTCCCGTGTTCCGGGGGCGGAGGCGGCGGGGGCGGGGGCGGCGGTGCGCCGTTCCCATGTGGGGGTTCGCGGTCTCTGGGCATGTCCAACGCTCCTTTTCTGTGATGGTACGTCTATGGACGGCTGGTCTCGTCCGTGGTATTTGCCAACTTCCAGAAGATCTCTTTGTAGTTCAGCTGGAGCTGGTCCAGTGTGCTCACAATGGCCTTGTATTGGGCGGTGCGGATGTGCTCCCGGTCAACGGAGAAGACGATGTAGATGGGCTGGTTGTCTGTGCCCTCCAGGTACCGGTCTATGAGGTCCGTGAGGCTCCGCTGCAGCCGCTCGGTGCCGCTGTCCCGCAGGGCGATCCCCTGGTCCTCCAGCTTCCGAGATCCCTCGGAGACCGCCAGGGTGGCGCCGTCTGCTGTGTTGGCCAGGGTGAGCACCACGGCCTCCCGGTGATACAGCTCCATGCTCTCCAGGCGCTGCTGGGTGTCTGCCAGGTCCTCTCCCATGGCGTCCACCTGCTGCTGCATCTCGGCGATGGATTGCGCATTCTCCGCCTGCAGGTCCGCCTCGGTCTGGGCGCTGGCCAGCAAGACGATGAAGAGAATGGTGAACAGCACGTCCAGCAGCGGCGTGAGGTTGATCTCCGCACCCCGGCTCTTTCTGCCCCGGCGCATCAGGGATTCCCTCCCACGGTCACCACCGGCTCCTCCAGGACGCCGGCGGCGGACACCGCGGCGGCGCTGCGCACCTCATAGTCCTTCTCAAAGAGATCCAGCCGGATCTCGATGGTGTCCGCCAGAGGGGCGGTGAAGACGGCGTCCAGCATCTTGAAGATCACGGAGAACACGATGCCCAGGATGGTGGAGGAGAGGGCAAAGCCGATGCCATCGTAGGAAAAGCGCATGCCCGCCTCCACCACGTCGTTGAGGGAGAGGTACAGGCCCGCCACCGTGCCGAGGATGCCCAGAAGGGGGAAGACCTGAATCACCGCCACGAACATGTCGTAGATCTTCACCTCGTGGCCGTAATCCTCTTTCAGGCAGACGAACGCCTCCCAGTCCTTCAGCCGGGCGGTGCTGATGGTGTCCACCAGGGCCAGGGCGCCGGTCTTGCGGGAGGGCGAGACCACCGTCACGGTCTGGACCAGGGACTCGGTGCGGGCAGACAGCCCTTTCAGCCGCCTCATGGCCCGGACAAACCACACCGCCTCAAAGATGGCCAGGCACACGATCCCCCCGTTCAACAGGAGATCCAGCACCTTGCAGAGCCCCAGAAGTATTCCCGCACCAATTCCCAAGCCGAACCCCTCCCAGGGCACAATTTTCGTTGCGATACGCTGTATTGTACCCGATTCGGCAAAATGCGTCAAGAAGGAAATACAAGTTTTGCAGATTCGTTCCAGCAGTTTCCATGGGGTCTATGGGTGCGGCGCCGCATGGCCGATGGGATGTCCGTCCCGCCGCGGTCTGAACTCACTTCTTCCGGAAGTGGCGCACCAGGAGGGCGGTGATCACCACCGCGGCCACGATGAGAAGGGCGATCACAGGGAGATTATTCTGAAACTCGTTCATCGCGATCTCCACCGGGTCCACGATCACGTCTAGGGCCAGGGGGAGAAGGGACAGCAGCGCGAGAAGGGGGAATGTTGTGATTGTCATAGGAAGACCTCCAGACAGAGATAGGCGTAAGACGTCAGCCGCAGATGGGCGGCCCTACTTTTTGCGAAAATGCCGCACCAGGAGGGCAGAGATCACCACAACTGCCACCATGAGAAGGGCGATCACGGGCAGGGATTCCAAGAGCAGATCCGTTGCGATTTCCACCGGGTCCACGATGGCGTCCAGGGCCATGAGAGAGAGGGACAGGAGAACGGGAAGAAAAACGGGATTCAGCAAGACAGAGACCTCCAAGACAGAGACCTCCAGGCAGAGAGGAGCAGTCCGATGCAGAAGGAGAACAGGTTGGCGCAGAGGGAGAACCCCCAGGGGTGGCGGATGGCGGTGTAGCGGCGGTAGAACCAGCCCTCTCCAGTGCATGCGGCGATCTCCAGAAGGGCGGTGGCCGGGAGCAGAAGAGGCGGAAGATATACCAGAAACAGCCGGTGGAACAGCACCACCATGGGGTTGGAGATCGCGTTTGCCAGGGCCACCGGCCGCAGGGAGGCGAGCGGCTCTCCCCAGAGGCGGGCAAAGGCCAGTTCCAGGAGCACAGTGAGGGCCAGGGAGAGGAGCAGGGCGGGAAGCAGGCTCATCGCCAGTCCCTCACACGCAGCACCGGGATGAGCAGCGCCAGGAGGACAGCCGTGCCGATGGCCAGGGGAATGGAACCCGGCTGGGGCAGCGCCAGGCCGATGGTTGTGGGAAGCGCCCCCAGGAAGAGGGCGAACTTCAGAAGGCCAAAGGAGAAGCCCTTCGCCTGAGGCAGCAGTCTGGCGGCATACCAGAAGAGCAGCGGGACGGAGCAGTGGAAGAGGAAGATCGCGCCGATGCCCGGGATGGCGTAACCGCTGGCGAGAAAGAGGACGGCGGAAAGGCCGATGGTCCCGGCGGTGGTCTTGTTTGCGCCCAGGCGATCCCCGAGGAAGCCGCCCAATGTCTTGCCCAATACCACCGCGATGGCGGCCCACACGGCGAGGCCGCCCGCCTTCCAGGGAAAGGACAGGGAGAGGCTCAGGTAGGACTGGAGGAGCACCGCCAGAAAGCAGCTCACCAGCACGAGGGCGGCGCTTTTGCCCCCAGGTGTAGACAGCGTGAGAGACAGGGGCTGGTTTCTGGAGCGGAGGCTGCGGTTGTGGTAGATGTCCAAAAGGGGTATGACGGACGCGAAGAGCACCAGCCCCGTGAGGGGGATCCACATGGAGACCGCCCGAGACTGTCCCCACAGGGTGCCCAGAAAGATCCCCATGGCGCCGGGGGAGACGAAGATCCCCAGAGGGGATATCTCCTCCTCGCAGGTGTTCAGCACGTCCACGCCGCCGCCCACATGGTAGCAGGCGTTGCCGATGCCGGCCAGAATCACCGCTGCCAGAGGGGCCCGCAGGAACAGCCATCCGCCAAACACCAGAACGCACCCGGCGGCGGCCAGGGTGGAGTTGCGGTTCAGCCGGTCTGCCAGCAGCCCGATGGGCATCTGCAGGGCAAAGGCGCAGAAATTGTAGAGCAGCATGGCCATCAGCCAGTCCTGGGACCCGCGGAGCCAGGAGAACAGCAGCAGGGCACAGGAGAAATCGATCCAGAAGTGCCCGCAGGCGTAAGCGGCCAGCTGGCTGCCGAGGCGTTTCAAGGGGCTCAACTCCTCTCAGGAAGGGATATCCTTTAGACGAGTGGAGAGGCAAAAAGTTCCTTCCAGTGCGCGAAAACTGGAAGAGAACACCCGTTCGCTGGCGTCTCAAGACAATGAAAATGCAGTATATCAAATAATAGGACAATCACGAGGCAAAAAAGGTGCCCACGCCGCGACTGCAGTCCGGAAAACCAGCAGCCGATGCGCAGGCAAAGAAGGGAAAAGAGCGGAAAAACAGATGAGGTCTCAAGGATAGCACGCGGACAGAGAATCCGCAAGATGGGAACAGGGATTTTTAGGAAATTATAATGAGGATGAGGATACTGGTCTGAAGCGGTTCTCCGCCTGTCCCGCAAAGCGGCTCCTCCAGGGCCAGGGGAGAAGAGAACCCCGGAAAATAGAAAGCGCTGCCTAAGCAGAGGTGCTTAGGCAGCAAAAAAACTGGGGGTGGTGTGTGTGAACACCGGTGAGAAGAGTAGCACATTTCCGCCCCCAATGCAAGAGGAAAATCGAAAAAAATCGAGGCCTTTCGATAGCAAGTTCATGTAAGTATGGCAATTTAAGTTAGATATTGGCGGCACCGATCCCCCGGAAGAGAAAAAAGTGCTGCCTGTGTATCCAGATACGCAGATCGCTCTGCGCCGCAACCACAATTACACAGGCAGCAAAGAAATGGGGGGTAGGTTCTGCACGAACCGTGCACTAAGATAGCACAATCCTGCCGAAAAGGCAAGAAGGAAATCGCATTTTCAGGGAGATTATCGCGGATTACAAAGGATGGATGTCTGACACGGCGGGCCTCATGAATTTTGCCGAACCGATTGCAATCCAGGGGGACAGGCGGTACAATGTCGGAGAAAGGACTGGTTCTATGTTCGCCGATCTCCACATGCACAGCACTGCCAGTGACGGCACAGACGTCCCGGAAGCGCTGCCGGCCCTGGCCAAATCTCACGGCCTTGCCGCCGTTGCCCTCACAGACCACGACACCATCTCCGGCTGGAGGCCCTGGCTGGACGCCGCGCCCCGGGACATTCTCCGGGTGCCGGGCATCGAGTTCTCCTGCTATGGGGACCACGGGAAGTGCCACATTCTAGGGTTCTGTCCGGACCCGGAGCACCCCCAGTTCCAGGCCGCCCTGCAGGAGGGGGCGGACCTGCGCAGGAAAAAGCTGGACACCAGGCTGCAGTGGCTGGAGCGCCACGGGTACGCGCTCACCCGTGCGGAAAAAGACCAGCTGTATCACCTCTCCAGCGCCGGAAAGCCCCACCTGGCCAACCTTCTGGTGGAGCACGGGTATTTCCCGGACCGCACCACGGCCATCCAGGCCGCCCTGAACGGCATTCCCGGCGGAAACGCCCGCATCCCGGCCAGAATTGCGGTGGAGGCCATACACGCCTCCGGCGGGGTGGCGGTGTGGGCCCACCCCTTGGGCGGCGTAGGGGAGAGGACCGCCTCCCCGGAGGAGTTTGACAGCCTCCTCCAGGAGCTGATGGGGTATGGCCTCCAGGGACTGGAGTGCTGGTACTCCAAGTACGACAGCCCCACCTGCGGCCAGCTGGAGGCCCGGGCCAAGGAGCTGGGCCTGCTGGTCTCCGGCGGCAGCGACTACCACGGCGCCAACAAACAGGTCTGTATGGGCACCCTCTGCGATGGACCCGCTCCGGTCCCCGGCGTGTCCGCAGACCGCCTCACCGTCCTCCCGTGGCTGGAGAAAGAAGGTCTGATCCGTTGAGCTACACCTACGAAAACTATATCCGGGGCCTCCAGATCCACTGGAGCGAGGTGGAGCGGGGGAGCTACCTCTGGCGGATCCCTGCCATCTCCCATCTGGACGGGCTGGGCTTTCACAAGCCGGTAACCCTGTTCTGCGGGGAGAACGGGACGGGGAAATCCACCCTCCTGGAGGCCATCGCCATCGCCTATGGCTTCAACCCCGAGGGCGGCACCATGAACTTCCGGTTCTCCACCTTCGACGACTTCTCCCCCCTGTACAAGGCCATGACCCTCATCAAAAGCCCCCACAGGCCCCTCATCGGGTACTTCTTCCGGGCGGAGACCTTCTTCAACGTGGCCACCAAGGCCATAGACTACAGCTGGGACCACTCAGACCAGTATCACGTCCAGTCCCACGGGGAGAGCTTTATGGACTTCCTGCAGACCTATCAGGACGCGGGCCTGTTCCTCATGGACGAGCCAGAGGCGGCCCTCTCCCCCCAGCACCAGCTGAGCCTGCTGCTGCACATCGCAGACATGGCCCGGACGGGATCTCAGTTTCTCATCGCCACCCACTCGCCGATTCTGCTGGGGATCCCCAACGCGGAGATTCTCTCCTTTGACGGCTCCTCCATCACCCCCTGTGCCTATGAGGACACGGAGAGCTACAAAGTCACGGAGCTCTTTCTCAACCACCGGGAGCAGGTGCTGCGCAGCCTCTTCCGGGAGGAGGGGCAGGACCGCGATCTGTACTGAGGGGAGAACCAACCCTGTGTTCAGCGCTGGGAGGGCAGACAGCATTGCGCCGGAGCTGCAGCGGGTGATCCGCGAGACGATTGGCAATCTGGTAAGGGAAAACACGATACAGCCCATAGAAAAACACGCCTCAGCGCGGCGATCTCCCGCCGCGCTGAGGCGTGTTGTTCTTTCTATCCTAGGCCTCCAGGACCGGCGCCTCCCCGGGCTTCATGGACACCTCCGGCATCAGTTCCTGGCTGAGCATGGTCAGGACGCGTTCCAGGAAGACCTGCTCCTCCGGGGAGACCCGGCTGCTGAGCCGCTGGGTCACGGTGTGGACGTAGTCCAGGCTGATGTTGTAGTAGTTCATGTACTTCTGGGTGGGCCTGAGGTGGAACTCCCGCTTGTCCGCCTCGGAGCGGATCTTCTCCACATATCCCTTGCGGATGAGGCTGTTGATCTTGTACGCCGCATTGGGGGAGGAGATCCGCATAAAGGCGGCAAACTCGTTCACCGTGGGCTCCTTCAGGAAGAGAATGGTCTCCATGGCGAAGGTCTCCACCGTGGTGAGGCTGGCCTCCCGGTCCTGAAAGCGGGCGAAGACCTCTTTGTAAAAGTGCACCTTGAACTTCTGATAGACATCGATAAACTTGTCTTCCAACATGAGGCAGGCCTCCTCAGGAGAGATGGTGATGGGGAAGGAGATCAATTGTCTGTGATCACAAAGGTGAGCTCCGCATCGGCGGCCACCTCGCCGTTTACCTTGGCCACGGCGGAACCGATGCCCACCGGGCCCTTTTGCCGGACGAGTCGGGTCTCCAGTTCCAGCACGTCTCCCGGGATCACCTGGCGGCGGAACCGGGCGTTTTTGATGCCCCCAAAGATGGCCAGCTTTCCCCTGTTCGCCGGCAGGCTGAGGGCGGCAACCGCCCCCACCTGGGCCAGGGCCTCGATGATCAGCACCCCGGGCATCACATGTTTGCCGGGGAAGTGGCCGCAGAACGCCGGCTCGTTGGCGGAGACGCACTTGATGCCCTTGGCCCACACCCCGGGCTCTCCGTCTACGATCCGATCCACCAGGGCAAAAGGATACCGGTGGGGCAGGATCTCTGCGATTTCGTTGGAGTTGAGCTGCATGTCAGTCTGCCTCCCATTTCTTCAGTAGGATGCTGGCGTTGTGGCCGCCGAAGCCCAGCGAGTTGGACAGGGCATACTTGAGGTCCGCCTTCCGCCCGGTGTTGGGCACCACGTCCAGGTCGCAGTCGGGGTCCGGGACGCTGTAGTGGAGGGTGGGGGGAAGGTACCCCTCCTGGAGGGCCAGGGCGGAGAAGATGGCCTCCACCGCGCCGGCAGCCCCCAGCATGTGGCCGGTGTTGGACTTGGTGGAGCTCACCGCCAGCCGGTATGCGTGTTCCCCGAACACGCGCTTGATGGCCAGGGTCTCACACTTGTCGTTCAGCGGGGTAGACGTGCCGTGGGCGTTGATGTAGTCCACGTCCTCCGGCCGGATGCCGGCATCTGCAATGGCGTCCGCCATGGCAGCGGCGCCGCCGGCCCCGTCCGGGTCCGGGGCGGTCATGTGATAGGCATCGCAGGAGGCGCCGTAGCCCACCACTTCTGCAATGATATTGGCCCCCCTGGCCCTGGCGTGCTCCAGCTCCTCCAGCACCAGAATGCCGGCGCCCTCGCCCATCACAAAGCCGCTGCGCTCCTGATCAAAGGGGATGGAGGCCCGCTCCGGATCAGATCCGGTGTAGAGGGCCCGCATGGTGGTAAAGCCGCCGATGGCGAGGGGGGTGAACACGCTCTCCGTGCCGCCGCCGATGGCCACATCCAGGTAGCCGTCCCGGATCGCCCGAAACGCATCGCCCAGCGCATTGGTGCCCCCGGCACAGGCGGTCACCGGGCTGGTGCACATGCCCTTGAAGCCGAACCGGATGGCGATGAGGCCGGCGGCCATATTGCAGAGGATCATGGGGACAAAGAAGGGGCTGCAGCGGTCGTAGCCCACCTTCATGCACCGGGCCAGCTCCGTGGAGGTGAAAGACAGGCCGCCGATGGCGCTGGACACGATCACCCCGCACCGGTTGGCGTTCTCCTCCTCGATCTTCAGCCCGCTCTGCTCCATGGCCTCGCAGGCGGCGGAGACGGCGAACTGAGAGAACCGGCTCATGTGTTTCCCCTCACGGGGCTCGATCCGGAGGGTGGGGTCGTAGCCCTTCACCTCCGCACCCAGCTTCACCTTCATCTCGGAGGTGTCGTACTGGGTGATGGGGGCCACGCCGCAGACCCCATCGTGGATGGCCTGCCAGCACTCCGCCGTGGAGAGGCCCACCGGGGAGATGCAGCCCATGCCCGTGATTACCACTTTACGCTTTTCCATAGACTGTGTCACAACCTTTCAAACACAACCAGATGGTTCGATCTGGGAAGGCCGCACCGACAACCCGGCGAGGGAAGCGCATCACCCATGCCAGGTGAGTTCTGCAGGTGCGGTATCTCAAGACGGGAAGGGGAGCGCTGTCAGACGGCCATGCCGCCGTCCACGCAGAGCACCTGTCCCGTGATGTAGGAGGCCTCCTCCGAGGCGAAGAAGGCCACGGCCCGGGCCACATCCTCCGGGGCGCCCAGGCGCTTCATGGGGATGCCGTTCAGCAGGGACGCCTTCGCCTGTTCCGGCAGGACGGCGGTCATGTCGGTGTCGATGAAGCCGGGCGCCACGGCATTCACCGTGATGTTCCGGGTGGCCAGCTCCTTGGCCAGGGTCTTGGTGAGCCCGATGAGGCCCGCCTTGCTGGCGGCGTAGTTGGCCTGGCCGGCGTTGCCCCGGAGCCCTACGATGGAGCTCAGGTTGATGATCCGGCCCCAGCGCTTTTTCATCATGGGCCGCTCGGCGGCCTTGGCGCAGAGAAAGGCCCCTTTCAAGTTCACCCGGAGGACCTCGTCAAAGGCGTCCTCGGACATGGTCATGGAGAGGCCGTCCTTGGTGATGCCGGCGTTGTTCACCAGAATGTCCACCGGGCCCAACGCCCGGGTCACGGTGTCAAAGAGGGCCTTTACCGCCGCAGCGTCCCCGCTGTCCGCGTGGACCGCCAGGGCCTTCCCGCCCAGGGCTGAGACCAGGGAAACCGTCTCATGGGCGGCCTCCTCCCGGCTGGCGTAGCTGAAGGCCACAGCCGCACCCCGGCGGGCCAGTTCCAGCACAATCGCCCTGCCGATGCCCCGGCTGCCCCCCGTCACAAGGGCCACTTTTCCTGTGAGATCAGACATTGGCTTCTCCTTTCCAGGCGGCCGCTGCCGCCTGCAGATCTTCTGGGGTCTCCACCACAAAGGAGCGGATCTCCGGGGCGGTCTTCCGGAGGAATCCGGAGAGCACCTTGCCGGGGCCGATCTCCACCACGGTGTCCACCCCGAGGGCCTGGAGCCTCTGAAGGATGTTCACCAGATAGACGCTGGACTGTACCTGGCGCACCAGCAGGTCCGGGATGCTGTCTTCGGGCTTTTTCAAGTCTCCCAGACAGTTGAACAGCACCGGAATTTGCATGGGCTGGAAGGAGACATTGGGGAAGACCTTGGCCAGGGCCTCGCCGGCGGGGGCCATCAGGGCCGTGTGGAAGGGCCCGGATACCTTCAGGGAGACGCACCTCCGGGCCCCACGCTCCTTGGCGAAATGGGCCGCAGCTTCCACCGCCTCCCGGGTGCCGCCCAGCACCAGCTGGCCGGGGTAGTTGTAGTTGGCAATGGACACTGTGCCGAGAGGGGAGGCCTCTTCACAGCACTGCAGCAAGGTGTCCCGGTCCAGGCCGATCACGGCGATCATGGCGCAGTCCAGGCCCGCAGAGGCCTCCTGCATCACCTGGCCCCGGTAGGCGGCGAGGCGGATCACCGTGTCCCGGTCCAGCACCCCGGCGCAGTAGAGGGCGGAGTACTCGCCCAGGCTGAGCCCCGCGGTGTAGTCCGGGGTGACGCCCGCCTCTCGGAGGAGATCCGTCACCCCGCAGGCGAAGGCCACCATACAGGGCTGGGTGAACCGGGTCTCGTTGAGCTGCTCCTCCGGCCCCTGGAGGCAGAGGGCGGCGAGGTCGAAATCCACCGGCGCGGTGTCCAGCACCTCCCGGAAGTGGGGAGAGGCATCGTAGAACGCCTGGCCCATGCCCACATGCTGAGACCCCTGGCCGGCGTAGAGAAAGGCGGTTTTCACAGCTCCTCCAACCTCCCGATGCACGCCTTGCAGTCTGCCATCAGCTTCTCAAAGATGGTGCGCAGGGGGAGGATCTCGTGGAGCATGCCCGCCACCTGTCCGGCCATCAGGCTGCCCCGCTCCGTGTCTCCGTCCACCACGGCCCGGCGGAGGGAGCCCAAGGTGAGCTTCTCCAGCTCTTCCAGGGGCAGGTTATCCTTTTCCATCTTCACATACGCCCGGGCCATGGGGTTTTTCAGCACCCGCACCGGCGCCCCGGTGCTGCGGCCCGTCACCATGGTGTCTGAGTCCTTCGCCTTGAGAAGGGCCTGCTTGTAGTTGGGGTGGATGGGGCACTCTTCGCTCACCAGGAGACAGGTCCCCAACTGTGCCCCCACAGCCCCCAGCGCGAAGGCCGCCGCCAGCTGCCGGCCGTCTGCGATGCCGCCGGCCGCCACCACAGGGACCTGCACCGCGTCCACCACCTGGGGTACCAGGGCCATGGTGGTGAGCTCTCCGATGTGGCCGCCGGACTCGGTGCCCTCCGCGATCACCCCATCGATGCCGCTGCGCTCCAGACGGCGGGCCAGCACAGAGGCCGGCACCACCGGGAACACCAGGCTGCCGGCGTCCTTCCACAGGGGCACATAGGACCCGGGGTTGCCGGCGCCGGTGGTGATCACCGGAATGTGTTCCTCCGCCAGCATGGGGGCGATGTCCGCCACATGGGGGTTCATCAACATCAGATTCACCCCGAAGGGCTTGTCTGTCTTGTCCCGGCAGACGTGGATCTCGTGGCGCAGGGCGTCCGCATCCATGCCGCCGGAGGCGATGAGGCCCAGGGCGCCGGCGTTGGACACCGCCGCGGCAAAGCTGCCGGTGGCGATGTTGGCCATGCCGCCCTGGATCAGGGGAAATTCTGTGCCGAGGATTTCATTGAGCCGTTTCATTCGTTCGCACTCCTAACTCCACAAGGGCGCCGCCCCAGGTGAGACCGCCGCCGAAGCCCACGCAGAGCACCCGGCTTCCGGGCCCAATGGTGCCGGCCTGCCAGAGCTCGCTGAGCAGCAGGGGAATGCTGGCGGCGGAGGTATTTCCATAGCGGTCTATGTTTTTGGCCACCTTTTCCGGCGGCAGGTTGTATCTTCTTGCCGCCAGGTCTATGATCCTGGCGTTGGCCTGGTGGAAGACGTAGCAGTCCGGGTCCTCCGGGGTGAGCCCGGCGGCGGACAAGACTGCATCGATGCACTTGGGCAAGGTCTCCACGGCAAAGCGGAACACCGCCTGGCCGTCCATGGAGACGGTGTTGGGCAGGCCTCTCCCGGCGCCGGGAATGCTGAGGGGGCCGGCATCTCCCCGGGCCCCCAGCACGGCGTGGATGGAGGGCCATTCGGGCCGGTACTGTACCACCGCGGCGCCGGCCCCGTCTCCGAAGAGCACGCAGGTGCTCCGGTCCTGGTAGTCCACCAGGTGGGAGAGGGCCTCCGCCCCGATGACGAGGCCGAACTTTCGCGGACAGGCCGCCAGGAGACACTCCATGGTGTGCAGCCCGTAGAGGAAGCCGGAACAGGCCGCGTTGAGGTCAAAAGAGAGGGTGTCTTCGGGCAGATGGAGTCTCCGCTGGACGAGGCATGCGGCAGACGGGGTGAGGTAGTCTGCCGAGAGGGTACAGACGATCACCGCGCCGATCTCCTCCGGCTGTACCTGGGCGCACGCCAGCGCCTGCTGGGCAGATCGGACACAGAGATCTGCGTGGGTCTCCCCCCGGCAGATCCGCCGCTCCCGGATGCCGGTGCGGGTGCGGATCCACTCATCTGAGGTCTCCACCATCGCCTCCAGATCCTGGTTCGTGAGCACTTTCTTCGGGACGCTGTGTCCCATGCCGATGATTTTGATTCCGCTCATTGATTTGCTCCCTTGGCGGGCCAGGAACCCATGGCCCGGAACTTTTGATAGCGTTGATTCCGCAGGGCGGTGCCGCTCTGCCGGAGGAGGGTGGAGAGGGCCTGGTAGAGGGCCTTGTCCACAGTCTGCAGCACCGCTGCGGGGTCGTTGTGGGCGCCGCCCTCCGGCTCCGGCAGCACGGCGTCTGCCACCCCCAGGGAGACCAGATCCTGGGCGGTGAGTTTCATCACGCCGCTGGCCTCCTCCGCCCGGGCGGCGTCCTTCCACAGGATCGCCGCAAAGCCCTCCGGGGAGAGCACCGAGTACACGGCGTTTTCCAGCATCAGCACCGTGTTGGCCACGCCCAGCGCCAGGGCGCCGCCGCTGCCGCCCTCGCCGATCACCACCGCCACCGCGGGGACGGTGAGCCCGCTCATGATTTTCAGGCAGCTGGCGATGGCCTCTCCCTGGCCCCGCGCCTCCGCCTCCATGCCGGGATATGCCCCGGGGGTGTCGATAAAGGTGATCACCGGCCGGCGGAATTTCTCCGCCTGCAGCATCAGCCGCTGGGCCTTGCGGTATCCCTCCGGGTTGGGCATGCCGAACCGGCAGGCCACCCGCTCCTCCAGGCTGTGGCCCTTTCGGTGGCCGATCACCGTCACGGGCAGCCCGTGGTACAGGGCGATGCCGCCCACAATGGCGGGATCGTCCCCCTGCAGCCGGTCTCCCCGCTGTTGAAAGAAGTCTGCAAAGAGCCCGGCGATGTAGTCCTCTGTGCCAGGCCGCTGGGGGTTTCTGGCGATGGCCACCCGCTCCCAGGGGGTCAAGACGCTCATGCCAGTTTGCCCCCTCTCCGGTGGAGCTGCAGCAGCTGGACCAGGGTGTCCCGGAGCGCACCCCGGGGCACCACCGCGTCCACAAAGCCGTGCTCCTGCTGGAATTCAGAGCGCTGAAAGCCCTCCGGCAGGCTCTGGCCGATGGTCTGCTCGATCACCCGGGGGCCGGCAAAGCCGATGAGGGCGCCGGGCTCAGCCAGGGTGATGTCTCCCAGGCTTGCAAAGCTGGCGGTGACGCCCCCGGTGGTAGGGTGGGTGAGCACCGATATGGAGAGGCCTCCGTTTCGGGAGAACTGCTCCATGGCGGCGGAGGTCTTGGCCATCTGCATGAGGGAGACAATGCCCTCCTGCATCCGGGCCCCGCCGCTGGCGGAGAAGAGGATCAAGGGCAGTTTGTCCTTGTTCGCGTGTTCGATGAGCCGGGTGATCTTCTCGCCCACCGCAGTCCCCATGCTGCCCATGAGAAAGCGGCTGTCCAGCACCCCCACGGCCACGCGAATGCCGTGAATCCGGCCGGTGCAGGTCACCGCGGCGTCCTTCAAACCGGTCTTGCCCTCCGCCGCCTGGGCCTTCTCCCCGTAGCCGGGGAAGTGCAGGGGGTCCAGCCCGCCGATGTCCTCATCCAGCTCCCGGAACGAGCTGGGATCCAGGATCGTCCGCAGCCGGTAATAGGCGCCCACCGGGTGGTGATACCCGCAGTTGGGGCAGACATAGAGGGCCTTGGCCAGCTCCCGCTGGTCTGCCGGCTGTCCGCAGGCGGGGCAGGGCGCCGCCTGAGAGACCCCCAGAGACGGGTGGCTCTGGCGATCCCGCAGTGCCTTCAGGGCCAGCAGTTCCTCCCGGCGCTTGGCAAACAGATTGGTCACGCGAGCCCCTCCTTACACCAGGCCAGCAGCTCGTCCATGTGCTCGGCCAGAAAGTCTGTGGTGACGTTGCCCCGCACGTAGTCCGGGTGGTGCATGATCTGCAGGTCCAGCATGGCGTTGGTGGGGAAGCCCTCCAGGAGAAACTCCTCCAGGGCCCGCCGCATCCGCCGGATGGCCTCCAGACGGGTGGGGGCCAGCACACAGAGCTTGGCGATGAGGGAGTCGTAATAGGGGGAGACCTTGCAGCCGGTGTAGAGGGCGGTGTCGGTCCGCACCCCGCAGCCGCCAGGCAGCTGTATGAACTCCACGGTGCCCGGACAGGGGGCAAAGTCCCGGGCGGGGTCCTCCGCGTTGATCCGGCACTCGATGGCGCAGCCCCTGCACTGGACGTCTTCCTGTCTGCAGGACAGAGACAGCCCGGCCGCCACCCGCAGCTGTTCCCGCACCAGATCCAGACCGGTCACCAGCTCGGTGACGGCGTGCTCCACCTGGATGCGGGTGTTCATCTCGATGAAATAGAAGTGGCCCTCCGGGTCCACCACGAACTCCACGGTGCCGGCGTTCTCATAGCCGGCCGCCCGGGCCGCAGACACCGCGGCCTCCCCCATCTCCGCCCGCAGGGCGGGGGAGAGAAACCGGGAGGGGGACTCCTCAATGAGCTTCTGGTGCCGGCGCTGCAGGGAGCAGTCCCGCTCCCCCAGGTGGATCACATGGCCGTGGCGGTCCGCCAGAATCTGAAATTCGATGTGCCGGGGGTGGTGGATCAACTTTTCCACATAGAGGTCCCCGTCTCCAAAGCAGGCGATGGCCTCTGCCTGGGCCTCCCGATAGAGCCGCTCCAGGTCTTTGGGGTCCTCCACCTGGCGCATGCCCCGGCCGCCCCCGCCGGCGCTGGCCTTCAGCAGCACCGGGTAGCCGATGGACGCCGCGATCTCCGCCGCCTCCTCCAGGGACACCGGGCCGTCTGAACCCGGCACCACCGGGATGCCGGCCTGTTGCATGAGGGACCGGGCTGCCGCCTTGTCCCCCATCTGGCGGATCACCGCCGCAGAGGGCCCGACAAAGGTGATGCCAGCCGCTGCACAGCGGCCGGCAAATTCGGCGTTTTCGGAGAGCAGTCCGTACCCCGGGTGGATGGCATCGCAGCCGGTGGCCTTGGCCACGGTGAGCAGGGCCTCCTGGTTAAGGTAGCTGTCTGCCGTCTTGGCCGGTCCGATGCACACCGCCTGCCCGGCAAGCTGCACCGGCATGGAGTCCCGGTCTGCCTCGGAGTACACCGCCACCGTGCCGATGTCCATCTCCCGGCAGGTGCGCAAAATCCGCAGGGCGATTTCCCCGCGGTTGGCGATCAGGACCCTGCGGAACATGGCTGCAGCGGTTGATACCGCAAAATAGGCGCCCCGTATTCCACCAGCTGCCCGTCCTGGCAGAGGACAGACAGCACCTGCAGGTCCTGGGGGGCCTTTACCTCGTTCATGGTCTTCATGGCCTCCAGAAGGCACACCGTCTGTCCCCTCTGCACCCGATCGCCGGGAGAGACAAAAGGCGCCTCCCCGGGGGCCGGCGCTGCATAGAAGGTGCCCACTACCGGGGCATTCAGGGGCACGCCGCTCTCCTGGCCCTCCGGGACCGGCTGCGGTGCCGGCTCTATGGAAGCGGCGGGGGAGACGGCTTCGGAGGCGGGCACAGAGACAGGAGCGCCCTCCCGGCCGAGGTCCAGGCAGAAAGACCCGTCCTGGAGCTTCAGCCGGGTGAGGGAGCTGCGCTCAAACCAGTTCAGCAGCGCATACAGCTCCTGGGCGTCCATTACGCGTTGGCCTCGATGTACTTCACCAGATCGCCCACGGTCTTGATGGTGGGCAGCTCGTCATCGCCGATGGTGATGCCGAACTCATCCTCCATGGCCATGCTCATCTCCACCACGGACAGGGAGTCTGCGCCCAGGTCGTCCACCAGCTTGGCCTCCAGGGTGACCTCTGCCCCATCGCAGCCCAGGTTCTCTACGATGATGTCTTTCACTTTGTCGAATGTGCTCATGATGGTACCTCCTGATTCGAAAAAGAATTTAGCTAAAATTTTTGAACTAAATTCTGGGCGTATTCTAATCCACGGGGGGAGGGGTTGTCAAGGGAAAAAAGGGGGGATGGTGGCTGGAATAGTTCATGAATTATCCGCGGCTTCCGGGGGAATCCTGGTGCAAAACACAAACAGGGAGGGGCAATCGCACCCCGGACATCCGCTGATTTCCAAATGATTCCGGTAAAACGCTGCGGCACAATCAAAACAGTGCCCGGGACACCATTTCGGTGTCCCGGGCACTGCCTGGAACTTATTCAGCCCTTCGGGGCGCACTTGTGGGGGCCTTTTCAGTCTGCGTTCTCCATCAGGTAGCGGACAATGTCCCCTACGGTGTCGAAGGCTTCCAACTCGTCTTCGTCCAGCTCGATGTCGAACTCGCCCTCGAGCGCCATGCCCAGGGCCATGGCATCCAAATCGTCGTAGCCGAGGTCAAAGCGAAGAGAGGAGTCCATCTGAATGTCTGCCTCCGATACACCAAACTGCTCTGCCAGAATGGGTCTGACGCGATCCAGGATATCCATACAGCGATTGCCTCCTTGCATTGGGATAACGGCAGTCTGTGCTGCTGCCTGGCCCAAGCATAGACCCATATGCGCCAGAATGCAATAGGAATTTTCTCAAAATCATGAAGCAAAGCCATTTATTTCCGAGTCCAATTTCCAATATCCGTGGAAACACTGGCATACGGGCAACAAAAGGCGGGCAGCCCGGGAAAAGAGCTGCCCGCCGTTGGTTCTTGAGGGGTGAGACTCAGATCTGGTTGGCCGCGTGATATGCGCTGCGGATGGCGGCGGCGATGTCTGCGGTCTTCTCGCCGCTGCAGTCTCCCACGAAGGAGACGGGGACGTGGACATCGGCGGTGTCGAAGGGCACCTTTTTGGAGCCAACGGCCTCCACGATCCAGTCCGCCGGGATCACCACCGGCTCGTTGGTCTCGGTGTGGATCGCCTCCACGCCGCTGGCTGTGTAGCCCGTCACCTTGGTCTTCACATACTGGGCCACGCCGTGGTCCTTGAAGTCCTTCTGGATCAGCGGGAGGATGGTGGAGGACTCACCGGTGGCGATCTGGTCCAGCATCTCCACGATGGCCACCTGGCAGCCCTTCTCCAGCAGGTACTCCGCGGTCTCGGTGCCCACAAGGCCCCCGCCGATCACGGCGCAGGTGCCAGACACCTGGACTTTGCCGGCCAGCACATCCCAGGCGGACACCACGTTGTCTCCGTCCGCCCCAGGGACGGGGAGGGAGACATTGGCGGCGCCCACCGCCACAATGGCGGCATCGGCGGCATTCATGATCTCCGGGGTGCAGGCCTCCCCCAGGTGCAACTTCACGCCCAGGGCGGGGAGGATCTCGCTGTAGTACTCCAGAGAGCGGAGGATCTCAGCCTTCCGGGGCGGCACGGCGGCCAGCAGGATCTGTCCGCCGATCTTGTCTGCGGTGTCGTAGAGGTCCACGGTGTAGCCGCGCTTGGCGGCCACCCGGGCGGCCTCCAGGCCGGCGATGCCGGCGCCCGCCACCACAACGCGCTTCTGGCCCTCGCCGGGGCGGAGGAAGATGGTCTCCTCATCGCCGTTCTCCGCGTTCAGCACGCAGGAGATATACCGGCGGTTCTGAATGGCGTCCACGCAGCCCCGGTTGCAGTTGAGGCAGGTGCGGATGGGCTCATCCCGGGCCACTTTCAGGGCGATGTCCGGATCCGTGAGCAGGGAGCGGCCATAGCCCACAACGTCTGCCTCGCCGCTGTTCAGGATCGCCTCGCCGGCGGCCACGGTGATCACCCGGCCCACGGTGGCCACGGGGATGGAGACCAGCCCCTTGATCTCTTTGGCCACCGGCAGGGTCCAGTTGTACGGCATGGTGCCCATGGGCGGGATGGTGTCCCCCATGTTACCGGTGTGGTTGGCCTGGGCCACCTGCAGCATGTCTACGCCGGCCTTTTCCAGCAGCACCGCCAGCTGTTTGGCCTCCTCCGGTACGAGACCGCCCTTGCCTCTGGGGGTGCCGTCCGGGTTGGCGGTGATGATGGGCAGCTTGTACTCCAGGATCAGGTCCGGCGCCGCCGCCCGGATGGCCTCGGTCACCTCCAGGGCATAGCGGACCCGGTTTTCAAAGCTGCCGCCGTACTCGTCTGTGCGGTGGTTCAAAAGGGAGGAGCAGAGGGAGCCCACCAGCCGATCCCCGTGGACCTCAATGGCGTCTGCCCCCGCCTCCTGGGCCCTTCTGGCACAGGCGGCAATGGCTTCCTTGATGGCGGTGAGCTGCTCCACCGTGGCCTCGGAGACAAAGTGGAGCATATCGTGGTGCAGCTTGGCATAGGCCTCCTGCCGAATCTTTTCAGACTCCGCCATCTTGGCCTGGAAGGTGGCCATGTCGCCAGAGGCCCTGGCTGCCTGGGCCGCTTTGGCCGCCATCATGGACCCCACGATCATCCTGCCCACCCCGGGGACGTCATACTCCGGGTGGAAGATCTGCAGGGCCAGCAGGCTGCCGTGGGCGTGGACGGCGTCCGCCAGCTTGCGGAAGCTGGGGATCTGGCTGTCCTCACAGAGTTTGGGGGTGGGGGAGGCGGTGTTCACCGGGGCCACATCGCCGATGGCGATGTAGGCCACGCCGCCCTTGGCCAGGCGCTCATAGAAGTGCAGACTTCTGGGGCCGATAGAGCCGTCCCGCTCCTCGTATCCGGTGGTGAGCGGCGGGAACATGATGCGGTTTTTCAGGGTGCGGCTGCCCACCTGAATGGGCTGCAGCAGTGGAGAGTTCATACCCATGGTGCGTTCATCCTTTCCAAATTGTGTGCTTTGTGCCGTGGGGGATTCCCGGGAATGGTGCTGCCGGGAAAGGGTTTCGGTCTCACATGGTCTCAAATGGATCTGCCCGCCAGGTATCCCTGACGAATGGCGTCTTTCAGGTTGCCCGCCTGCAGCCCGTCTCCGATGATCTGGTAGGACAGGCCGCTTCTCTGGAGCATCTCCTCCAGGGCGGGATTGGGCCGGTATCCGATGGCCAGGATCAGGGTGTCCAGGTCCCGGATGGCATGCTCCACGCCGTCCTGCTCATAGATCACGGCGTCCGGCTCCGTCCTCGAGACCTTCGCCCCGCAGAGGATCTTCACGCCCTTGCGGCGCATCCGCTGGACCAGAAGGCTGCGGCCTGGGCCGGACTCGGTGAGCATCACGCCGTTTGCCATCTCCAGCACCGTGACGTCCCGGTTCCGGGGGAAGAGGTCGTCCACGAGAGGGGCCAGAAAGTCCGCCGTCTCGCAGCCCACGGCGCCGCCGCCCAATACCACCACTTTCCGGCCCGGCACCGCCCGGCCTGCCAGTACGTCATCTGCGGTGAGGGTGGAGCGGAACTGGGCAAGGGACGCCGGCACGATGGGGGCGGCCCCTGGTGCGGCGATCACGGTATAACCCCGGAACTCCCTCTGCAGCATCTCTGCGGTGACTTTAACGCCCAGCCGGACGTCCACATCGGAGACCTTCAATTTGTGAATCATGTACTTGGCCGCCTTGGCCAGGTCCTGTTTGGCGATGGGCACCGCCGCGATCCGGAGCTGGCCGCCCAATACCTCCTCCTGCTCACAGAGCACCACATGGTGTCCGCGGGCAGAGGCCACATAGGCGGCCTCCATGCCGGCGGGACCGCCGCCGATCACCAGCACGTCTCGGGGGTTCTCCGCCGGGGTGAGGGTCTCCTCGTTGTCCGGCTCCAGGGAGGGGTTCATGGTGCAGGAGACCGGCTTGCCGAACATGATGCCGTTGAGGCAGCGGAGGCAGCCGATGCAGGGGCGGATGTCCTCGTCCAGGCCCAGGGTGATCTTGTTCACAAACTCGGGGTCGCAGAGATTGGCCCGGCCCATCATGCAGATGTCCGTCTTGTGGTTGGCGATGAGGCTGTCCCCCAGCCAGGCCTCGGTGATCCGGCCAACGGTGGCCACCGGGATGGTGACGTACTTGCGGATCTCCTCGCCGCCCCGGACGTGGGAGCCCATGGGGGTGCCGGGGGCGGGGATGGCGCTGCCCCGCATGATGGTGGTGCCGCCGGAGACGTGGAGCATGTCCGCACCGGCCTGCTCCAGCTGTTTTGCCACGTAGATCTGATCGGCCACGGTGAGGCCGCCGTCTGTGTACTCATCGCAGGAGATGCGCACATCGATGAGGAAGCTCTTCCCGCAGCGGTTGCGGACCTCTTCCACCACTTCCAGGGCCAGACGGGCTCTGCCGTTGATGTCCCCGCCGTACGCGTCCGTGCGCTTGTTGTACAGGGGAGAGAGAAACCCGCCCAACAGGCCGTGGGCATGGGCGGCGTGGATCTCCACCCCGTCCGCACCGGCCTTTTTTGCCCGGAGGGCGGCATCGCCGAACTGACGGATGATCTCCTGCAGCTCCGCCACGGAGACCGCTCTCGGCGCCTCTTTGGCGTAGTACGGGCCCACGGTGGAGGGGGCGATCAGCTGGGGCGTGCCGGGCCTGGGATAGGCCATAAAGGCGGGGTGGAAGAGCTGGGGCAGGAGCTTGCAGTCGTAGGCATGGACGGCATCGGCCAATTTGGCCCAGCCGGGGATGTAGGAGTCGTCCGCAATGGAGATGTCCCCGGGCAGATAGCAGTAGGTGGGCTCTACGGTGGTGACCTCGGTGATGATACAGCCCACACCGCCGGCCGCCCGTGCGGCGTAGTGGTCCACCAGGGCGCCTGTGATATAGCCGTTGTCCGCCAGGTTGGTGGAGAGGGGCGGCATGAAGACACGGTTTTTGATCAGGGTGGACCCGACAAGAATCGGCGCCAGGAGATAGGGGTAGCGGGTTCCCAGGCGGATGGGGATGCGGTCGTTGCGGTGGGCGCTGGGGATCAGGCCCTCCGGTGTGATCTTGCCTAAAATGTGGCCGGACTTCTTTTTCACCCGCTTGGTGATGGGGTCGTAGACGGTGTTCCTCTCGTAAAGGTACCAATTGTCCTTGATGCACTTGATCTCGGTGTTCTTTGGCCTTACAAAGTTTTTCACGTAGTCTGGCTTTTGGATCATTTTTCAGTCGCCTCTGCTTTCTGCTTCTCAGTTTGGGGCTCTGCTTGGACTGGAAATGGTGCGCCAGGGGTCTGGTTGCTTGGCGGACTTGTCTCTCAGATCGGTGGATGGCTTGCTGGGACCGATGTCGCCGTTGTCGCTTTCCCTTGCAGAAGGGGGCTTTCTGCGGCACGGCTGAGGGCTGTCCGCGCCACAGGGTGCAGTGTCCGTCACAGGCAGACACTACATCGGTATAAGCCGGTGCTTCATCGCAAAAAAGTGCTCAAAAAGCTTTGTAATTTTTTAAAAAAGGCGTGACATTCTGCCAAGACCTGCTATAATAAGGGAGCGACAGTGGTCCACCTCCATTATACAAGAAGGGCCGATTTGTGCAATAGGTCAACCCCTGGAATCCACATACGAGAGGATTTGTTGCATTTATGAGACGGAAGGACACAACCCTGAATATGACCAAGGGCTACATGTCCCAGGCCCTCCTGTTGCTGCTGGAGAGACAACCATACGACCAGATCACCATCGGCGAGATCACCGCCAAGGCCGGCGTGGACCGCTCCACCTATTACAGGCACTTCACCTGCAAGGAGGACATCGTCCGCTTCTACTACAACGCCCTGATGGACGAGTGCAGCCGGGCATTTCGCAAGAGCCACTGCACCACCTTCGACAGCTATATGCGCATCCGCTTCAAGATTCTCTACCTGCACAAGACAGATCTGCTCCGCCTCCACCGGTCCAACCTGACCCACCTCCTGCTGGACGTGATGATGGACCGCTATGGCAGGGAGGGGGTACACGATCCCACCCGGCTGGAGCAGGAGTTCCGAAGGGCCTACCGCACAGGCGGCATCTACAGCACCATTCGGCTCTGGCTGGACCACGGCATGCGGGAGTCCCCGGAGTGCATGGCGGCCATGGCCTCCATGTACCGTCCCGCAGAGCCCCTCAGCCCGTGGAACCAGGTCATGGACGATGTGCTCTGATGCGCATCTTACCTTAGGGCCTTTTAAATCTGCGCATTCAAGAGCTGTATTGTATTTTTCCTTTACAGTATTTTCTTCGATGCCTCGAACTGCACACAGTGTCTGGACTCTCTCAAGCCTCCAATATCTGTTTTGTGTGAGCACATAGTTTCCATACCGCATGCCGGACCTCCGCCGATCCTCTCTCAGCGCCGATGGTTGCAGGCATGCGGTTTTCTTTGGGTGGCACAGGAATTGGAAAGTTGTCTGGAACTTCCGCGCAAACGTCGCCATTTCGGCTCGGAATCCACCGGTTTCACACTTTTTCTACCGTTCCTCCCGCATCTCTTCGCCTTCCTTGACAGCCCCTCGCAAAAACCGGTAAGGTACGCTATCTCAGCTTTTCGGGCCGGCACTTCTCGGACCCCAAAGCGGCACAGGGAGGAAACGAGAGGAATGCAGCATTATGCGTTTCAAAACAACGGGACCGGGGTCTATCAGCTGCACCGCGTCTGGCGGTACCGGGGAGAGCTGCCGGACGGGGACTGGCGCACCGCTCCCCACGAGACGGTATACGCCGTGCTGGCCGGCAGCGGCCAGATGGAGACCGGGGAGGGCAGCCGTCCCCTGCGGGTGGGGGACCTCGTGGTAGTGCCGGCGGGGACCTGGTACAAGCCGCCGTCTTCACAGGACCGCACCTTTGAGGTGCTGGCCCTGGAACTGGACAGCGATGCCCTGCTGCAGGGGATGGACCAGGCCCGTCCGGACCAGGTACTGCAGATCAGCGACCTGCAGACCGGAGACGGCTGCCGGTACTGCCTGGAGGCCATCTATCAGGAGCGGATGGCCGCGAGAGAGGGCTATGAGGAGATCTGCGCCGGATTCGCCGCAGTCCTGTATCTGCTGCTCCGCCGGGGCATCCAGCAGACAGCGGATGCCCCGGAGCGCACCCGGTCCACGCAGCAGTGCACCCAAGTGAAGCGGTATCTGGAGATCCACTACCGGGAGGACATCAACCTGGAGAAGCTGGCGGACCTGGTGGGCATCAACCGGTTCCACCTGAGCCACGTCTTCCGCCGGGTGTTCGGGGTGAGCCCCATCCGCTATCTCTTCACCCTTCGGATCCACGCCGCCCGCCACCTGCTCACCGTCTCAGACCGGTCTGTGGCGGAGATCGGCATGGACCTGGGGTTCTCCAGTCCCAGTTACTTCAGCCAGCGGTTTCACCAGATGGTGGGCATGTCTCCTCTGGAGTACCGCCGGGTCTCCCGAAAGGCGGGCCGAGGCGGGGTGCAGCTGCCTCTGCCTCTGCCGGTGGCGGATCCGGAGGACAGCATCTCCTGATAGACTTCCAACCAGCGGAAAAAACGGCAAAAAGTTTCATTCGTATTTTGGCAAAATTACCGTGTTTTAGGGTTGAAATACAGCACTGATTCGGGTACAATCACCATATAAATTCCAAGCAATCTGCTGGGAATTTGGGAACAAGCACGAAAGAAGCGAAATGGTATGATCGGAGCCATCATCGGAGACATCGCCGGATCCAGGTTTGAGTGGAACAACCACAAATCCACGGACTTTGCACTCTTCGCCTATCCGGACCGGCCCACGGACGACAGCGTCATGACCCTGGCCGTGGCCCAGGCCATCCTGGAGACGGACAAGGACTACAACCTGCTGCCCGCGGCCTTTGCCCACTCCATGCAGCTGCTGGGGCGCCGCTATCCCCGGGCGGGATATGGCGGACGCTTCTTCCAGTGGATCTACCTGGAGAAGCCACGGCCGTACAACAGCTATGGAAACGGCTCCGCCATGCGGGTGAGCCCCTGCGGGTTTGCCGCCGAGAGCCTGGAGGACGCCATCGCCCTGGCCCAGCTGTCTGCCGCCGTGACCCACAACCACCCGGAGGGGATCCGGGGCGCCGAGGCGGTGGCGGCCTCCATCTGGCTGCTGCGGCAGGGCTGCTCCAAGGGGGAGCTGCGGCAGTTTGTCCGGGCGCACTACTACAAGTTGGACTTCACCCTGGACGAGATCCGGCCGGTCTACACCTTTGATGTGAGCTGCCAGGGATCGGTGCCCCAGGCCATCCAGGCCTTTCTGGAGTCTGAGGACTTTGAGGACGCGGTGCGAAAGGCCATCTCCATCGGCGGGGACAGCGACACCATCGCCGCCATCGCCGGCTCTCTGGCCGAGGCCTGTTACGGCGTGCCGGGGGAGCTCCGGGAGCAGGCGGAGGCCTATTTGGACGACTACCAGCGCAACATCTATCTCGCCTTTGAGGAGAGATACGGCAGCTGCGTACCGGTGGGCACCGGAATCGGAGCGGAAGCACAGTAGGGCAGAGAGGCAATTCTCTCACAGAGGCGCCAGCGGCACGGCGGGACCGGGCACGTCCGCCGTGCCGTCTCTTGGCCTGGGACCGATATGGCGTGCCTTTCCCGGGGCGGGGAAGCACCCCGGGCAAAGAGAGTGGCCTGCTGGATGACAGATCCTTCCAGAAAGTGTGTTTCCAGGCGGTTCTGGCAGGCGGACTTCGCCGTCTTTCGGCGGCTTTTCCCGGAAACCGGGGAGAACAGCCGTTTTTCGGCGGGAATCCCTTTCAAATCCCGCTGAAGCCGTCCCAATTCGGAATTGGAAATCCTTGGATAATTCGGGCAAAAAAACTTTTCAAAAATCGCAAAAAGGGTGTTGACAGCCGGCCAAGCACCTGCTATAATCCGGCATGTCGTTTGACGAACGGCGGTTCCAAAGAGCCCCAAGGGAGCATAGCTCAGCTGGGAGAGCACTTGCCTTACAAGCAAGGGGTCACAGGTTCGAGTCCTGTTGTTCCCACCAAATGTGGCGCGGTAGTTCAGTTGGTTAGAACGCCGGCCTGTCACGCCGGAGGTCGTGGGTTCAAGTCCCATCCGCGTCGCCACAATCTCATATGCCCAGGTAGCTCAGTTGGTAGAGCAGAGGACTGAAAATCCTCGTGTCGCTGGTTCGATTCCGGCCCTGGGCACTCAATGCGAGTGTAGCTCATCTGGTAGAGCGCCACCTTGCCAAGGTGGAGGTAGCGAGTTCGAGCCTCGTCACTCGCTCCAAATTTTCTCTCAATCGGGGTTCTGTTTGGAGATACCAGTGCATATCGTACTGGTGTACGGCGCCATAGCCAAGTGGTAAGGCAAGGGTCTGCAAAATCCTCACCCCCAGTTCGAGTCTGGGTGGCGCCTCTTTTGAAAGAGCAGGCCGAAAGCCTGTTCTTTCTTCTTCTTTTATCCGGGTGTAGCGCAGCTGGTAGCGCGCTTGGTTCGGGACCAAGAGGCCGTGGGTTCAAATCCCGCCACTCGGACTTTCCCAGAGTGCTTGTCACTCTGGGATTTGTTTTTTCCCGGAGAGCGATCCGGCCCGCCTGAAAACCAAGCGGGCCGGTTTTTTGCTCTTTGTTGGGGGCGGGGGGGGAGCGCAGACGCCCTCGGGAATGTGCACCCGCCTTCACTAGATCCGTCCCATGCCGTCAGTCAGAAAAAGCACGTCCTTTTCCTAGCGTTTTGGTGGTTTTTCCGCTTGTTCTCCCCGAAATGATGTGCTATATATTGCTCGCTCTCCCCAGGCGTCCCCGCCTGGGTCGGCGATATGTCAGACCATTCGTGTCGAGAAGATAGGAGTATGAGTACACATGGAAAGGCGCAGGTCTGCCCATGAGATCGATATGACCCACGGCCCGCTGGCCGGGAAGCTGCTGCTGTTCGCCATCCCGCTGATGCTGTCCAGCCTGTTGCAGCTGCTGTTCAACGCCGCCGATGTGGTGGTGGTGGGCCGGTACGCCGGCGATGCGGCCCTGGCCGCGGTAGGGTCCACCACCGCCCTCATCAACCTGATGGTGAACATCTTCATCGGCCTGTCCGTGGGCGCCAACGTGGTGGTGGCCCTGGACCTGGGGGCCGGACGGGCCGAGGATGTCCGAAAGGATGTCCACACCTCCGTCACCCTGGCCCTCATCGGCGGCGTTCTGCTGACGGCCCTGGGCACCGTGCTGTCCCGGCAAATGCTGGTCTGGACCTCCACGCCGGCGGACGTCATCGACCTGGCCACCCTGTACCTGCGCATCTACTTTCTGGGGATGCCCGCCAACATGCTGTACAACTTCGGCGCGGCCGTCCTCCGGGCCCAGGGGGACACCCAGCGCCCCCTGTACATTCTGTTCGCCGCCGGCGTGCTGAACGCTGGGCTGAACCTGTACTTCGTCATCGTCTGGCAGATGAGTGTGGCGGGGGTGGCCCTGGCCACCATCCTCTCGCAGTACCTCTCCGCCGCTCTGATTCTCGCCTGCCTGGTGCGGGACAAGGGGCTGCTGCGGCTGGACCTGAAGAAGTTGGGGCTGGACGTGGCGGTGGTGGGCCGCATCGCCCGGGTGGGTCTCCCCGCCGGATTCCAGGGGATGGTATTCTCCATCTCCAACGTGGTCATCCAGTCCTCCATCAACGCCTTCGACAACACCGCCATCGTGGCCGGCTCCGCTGCCTCCTCCAACATCGAAGGCTTCGTCTATGCGTCCATGAATACCTTTTATCAGACCTGCCTCACCTTCTCCAGCCAGAATTACGGCGCGGGGGAGACGAAGCGGGTGGACCGGACCCTGCTGCTGTGTCAGCTGTACGTCACGATCACCGGCCTTGTGCTGGGGCAGCTGTCTGTGGTATTCGGCCGCCAGCTGGCCTCCATCTACGCCCCCGGTGAGGAGGCGGTCATCGATCAGGCCGTGGCCCGGCTGCGCATCGTCAGCGGGACGTACTGCCTCTGCGGGATGATGGACACCATGGTGGGCGTGCTGCGGGGCATTGGCTATTCGGTGATCCCTATGGTGGTGTCCATGGTGGGGGCCTGCGGTCTCCGGCTTGTGTGGGTGGCCACGGTGTTCCAGATGTTCCACACCCTCACCGTGCTGTACATCTCCTACCCGGTGACCTGGACCATCACGGCCCTGACCCATCTCGTCTTCTTCCTGGCGGTGCGCAAGCGGGCCTACGCCAAGGTCTCCCGGCCCGCCGCCCAGACAACAGCCGTGCATTTGAAAAAAGCCCACGCCGCCTGAGAAGGGGATCCTTCATCCAACATCCAGAAAAGATCCGGCCCGCTTGTGCTGCCAAGCGGGCCGGATTTGTTTTAGACAGACAGGGGAGGGCATCCAAAGGCTTCAGGCGCCTTCGCTCTCCTCTTCCGCGTCCTTTTTCATGGACTCCTCTTTCAGCTGCCGGAGGTCCTCTGCGGTAAAGTGGTACACCTTGTCGCAGAAGTTGCAGGTGAGCTCTGCGCCGCCCTGCTCCTGGATCATCTTCTCCAGCTCCGCAGGGCCCATGCTGATGAGCGCCCGCTCCACCCGCTCCCGGGAGCAGTAGCAGCGGTACTCAATGGGGGAGGTCTCCAGCACCTCCAGTTCAAAGTCTGAGAGCGCCTCCTGGAGCAGTTCCAGGGGGCCCATGCCGCTGTCCAGCCGGCTGCTCACCGCCCCAAGGCGGGCCACGCCGTTTTCCACGGAGGTGATCACGCTGTCATCCGCGCCAGGGAGCAGCTGGATGAGATAGCCGCCGGCGGTCTTTACAGATTGATCCCGGTCGATGAGAACGCCCAGGGCACAGGCGGTGGGCACCTGCTCGCTCTCCACGTAGTACGCGGCGATGTCCTCGGCGATCTCGCCGCTCACCAGCCGCACGGAGCCCACATAGGGCTCTTTCATGTTCAGGTCCCGGATCACGGTGAGCTCGCCGTCCTTGCCCACGGCGCCGCCCACGTCCAGTTTGCCCACGGTCTTCCGGGGCAGGTCCACGCCGGGATTGGTCACACAGCCCCGGACATTGCCCATGCTGTCTGAGACCGCGATCACAGAGCCCAGGGGGCCGCCGCCGTTCAGCCGCAGCGTGACAGAGGCCTGTTCCTCTTTCATCACGTTGCCCATCATGGACGCCGCCATGAGCAGCCGGCCCAGGGCGGCGGTGGCGGTGGGGGAGGTGTGGAAGATCTCCCGGGCGTGCTCCACCACCCCGCCGGCGGAGATGGCCATGGCCTTCACCGAGGCGTCTTTTGCCAGAATACGTACTATCTGATCCATTGTCAGGAGTCCTTTCGCGCTGAAATAAAGATCCGCATGTCCTTGTCCTGGGGCCTGCCCATGCGGAGGCAGCCGTAAAGGGAAACCCCTTGAAAGCCAGCCTGCTCCAACCACGGGATGAGCTCCTCCGGCAGCCAGAGGTGCTCCTCATGCCACTCCTCCATCCGCCGCCAGAGGTCTCCCTGTTCCCGGACGAAGAGGTCCAGCTGATAGGTGCACACGGTCTGCCGCCGGCGCAGCTCGCTCTGCCAGATGCAATAGAGGTTCTCGTCCTCGTCCGTGTTGATCTGCCCGTCTGCGCTGGTGAAGGCCAGCGGCGTCTTGACGTCAAAGAGGAAGAGGCCGCCGGGCGCCAATGCATTGTAAACACTGCGGAAGGTGCTCTGCACCCCCACGGGGGTCATCAGGTAGTTCAAGCTGTCCAGGCAGCACACCACTGCGTCAACAGGCTCCGGCAGGCGGATCTTCCGCATGTCCCCGGAGATAAAAAATGCCGTGTCCGGGTCGACATCATTGAACTTCTGTTGGGCCACAGTGAGCATGTCCACAGAGAGATCAGAGCCGATCACCCGATAGCCCCTCTGGACCAGCTCATAGGCCAGGCTTCCCGTGCCGCAGCCAAGATCCAGCACGGTGTGTACAGGTTGCCTGGCCTTGGCGAAGTGCCGCTGGATGTAGTCCGCCCACTTGCCGTAGTCCACGTCCTGGGTGAGCCGGTCATAGTAGGAGGCCAGTACGGTATAGGCCTCACCGCTTGTCTCATGTTCCATAGGGCAGGCTACTCCTTCAGCTTTACCAGTACGGAGGAATATCCGCCGGCGCCGTACTGCAGTGCACGGTTGACCCGGCTGATGGTGGCACTGGAGGCCCCAGTGCGCTGGAGAATATCGTTATAGATCAGCCCCTCGTCCAGCAACTGCGCCACTTCCAGGCGCTGCGCCATGGCGCGAAGTTCTGCTACGGTACATAGGTCTTGGAAAAAGTTTTGGCACTCCTCTACGGTCTCCAGAGAGACGATTGCCTTGTAGAGAAGTGCCTGACTGCGCTCGTCATTGATCATGCTATCGCCCTCCTTTGGCGGTTTCATTCTAGCACTACAGCGAGCTAAAGTAAAGGGATATTTTCGTCTCTCCGCCTATGGTTGCGTATGATCTGCATTTGCAGCACTTTCTGCCTGCTGTGCTGCGGCAGGGGAACGGCTGGAATGTTCTGGATTTTTCGGAACAGGGGCAGAAAATCGCCGTTTTCCCGAGGAAATTTGCAAGAAAGGCTTGCGCAGGCGGCCATTCCCGCATATAATGTGGGCTGCTGCAGGGGACAGCGGTCCCTTGCGCTGGATGATCGGAAAAGGCAGACCGGAAGCCGGCTGCGAATCCCGGACATCGGAGGAATGTATGGTCAAAGCAATTGTAGGTGCCAACTGGGGCGATGAAGGGAAGGGGAAGATCACCGATCTCTTGGCGGCGTCCTCAGACGTGGTGGTCCGCTTTCAGGGCGGTGCCAATGCCGGACATACCATCATCAACGATTATGGACGGTTTGCACTGCACATCCTGCCCTCCGGCATTTTCTACCCCCACATCACCAACGTGATCGGCAACGGCGTGGCGCTGGATATCGCCAAGCTGGCCAAGGAGCTGGCGGATATCATGGGACAGGGGGTGCCGCAGCCCAATCTCATCGTCTCGGAGCGTGCCCAGCTGCTCATGCCCTATCATGTGCTGCAGGACGGCTATGAGGAGGAGCGGCTGGGAGGAAAGGCATTCGGCTCCACCAAGAGCGGCATTGCCCCCTTCTACTCGGACAAGTATGCCAAGACCGGCATCCAGGTCTGCGACCTCTTCGATGAGAACAGGCTCCGGGAGCGGCTGCACCGCGCCCTGGAGGTAAAAAACGTCCTGTTCGAACACCTCTATCACAAGCCCCCCATGGACGAGGAGGCGCTCTATCAGCAGCTTCTCACCCTGCGGGAGCAGATCGCCCCCTTCGTTGGGGACGCCGTGGGCTTCCTGCACAGCGCCGTGACGGCGGGGAAGACCATCCTGCTGGAGGGACAGCTGGGCTCCATGAAGGACCCGGATCTGGGCATCTTCCCCATGACCACCTCCTCCCACACCCTGGCCGGCTACGGATGTGTGGGCGCCCCTGTGCCGCCCACCGCCATTGAGGATGTGATCTGCGTCACCAAGGCGTACTCCTCCAGCGTGGGATCCCACACCGAGCCATTTGTCAGCGAAGTCACCGGCGAGGCCGGGGATGAGCTCCGCCGGAGAGGGGGAGACCGGGGCGAGTTCGGCGCCACCACAGGCCGTCCCCGCCGGGTGGGCTGGTTCGATGCTGTGGCCACCCGCTACGGCTGCATGGTCCAGGGTGCCACCCAGGCCGCCCTCACATGCCTGGACGTGCTGGGCTACCTGGACGAGATCAAGGTGTGCACCGGCTATGAGATCGATGGGGTGGAGACAGATGTATTCCCCACCACGCCCCGGCTCATGCGGGCAAAGCCGGTCTTCACCACGCTGCCCGGATGGAAGTGCGACATCCGCGGCATCACGGAGTACAGCGCCCTCCCGGAGAATGCACGGCACTACGTGGAGTTTTTGGAGGAGAAGATCGGTGTGCCCATCCACATCGTCTCCACCGGCCCCAGCCGCCACGAGAACTGTGTCCGCTGAGCCGCCCGGCACACAACGAAAAACGGACGAAACGGCAGCGATTTCTCTGGAGAGGTCGCTGCCGTTTGGCTATGCGGGGAGGTCCCTGTCCTCGGGCCCTGCGGTACCGGACAGGGGCAGCCAGTTTGCGGATGCCCGGCAACAGACAATGCGCTGGAGACATTCCCAAAGTGGGACATTTGTCCGGGGCAATACCTTCCCAAAAAGCTAACGTAAAGAAATTATAAAACGTCTTGCAGAGTCTCCCGAAATCTGCTATACTCCCCAGTAACAGGACTGACAGGAGGTTTTTGAATGGCACAACGTCGGAAAGTGGTATTGGATCCAGAAGATAAAGTGCGGGCGGAGAGAATGGCAGTGGCCACCGATCTGCCCGAGCCCGTGACACAGCGCTGCAAGGCGCTGCTGATGAAAGCAGAGGGCAAGAAAGAGGCGGACATCGCGGCGGCGTTGGATCTCCCCCAGCACACCATCGCCTCGTGGTCCGTCTCCTATATCTATCGCTCCCCCCAGGACGATTTTCTCACCGCGCTGGGCCTCCCGGCAGACATCGAGTGGAAGGACAAACTCACCGAGGACGCCACCGTCTGGCTGGCCAACATCGTGGGCGGGACGCCGAAGGACTTCGGCCTGCCGGAGGAGAACTGGTCCTGCCAGGCGCTGGCAGACTACATCTCCAGCCATGCCGTAGAGGCGGGCTATCCCTACCTGCAATACGTCACCACGCTGGGGATCCGGTACTACCTGGACCGGCACAACATCAAGCTGCCGGAGCATCCCTGAGCGCCCCGGCGCTGTAGTCCGCCCCACGGGCGCATCGCCCGTCTCGTTTTCACCGATTTCCCGGTGTGTCATAGAATGGTTTGCGGGTGCAGAATCACCCACGATCCCAAGACCATCGGGAGGTACGAAAATGGCTGAACAGATCGGGCCCGGCCCCATCGGCGATACCACCGGTATCCGGGAGGCCGTGTGCATTCACACCAGAAAGATCTTCGACAGCTGCCGAGACAAGGACTGCGTAGAGGACCTTCGCCTGTATCCCACCGTAAGCTCTCAGGCGGTGCTGGATCGCGCCATCAGCCTGAAGGCGGGCAAGGCGGAGCTGCTGTACGCCTACATCGATGTGGAGCCGGTGGGCTTCAACCGCGGGTACTACACCGTAGATGTGCGCTACTTCTACCGGGTGACGGCAGACGCCTTTGTGGGCGCCGCTCGCCCGGTGTCCGTGAGCGGCCTGGCCGTCTTTGACAAGCGGGCCATCCTCTTCGGCAGCGAGGGCTCTGCCAAGGTGTTCTCCTCTTCCGCGGCAGCGGGCGCACTGGATCAGCAGGGGATCACCGCCACCAATCTGCCCATCGCAGTGGTGAACTCGGTGGATCCCATCATTCTCTCCATGCGCCTGGCAGACCCCTGCGATGCGCCGGCGGGCTGCGCCTGCGCACCGGACGGGGCCGAGGTGCCCGCCGGCATCGCGGCCTGCTTCCCCGGGGAGCTGAACATGGGCGGAGAGGGCCGCCGGGTGTACGTCACCCTGGGCCAGTTCTCCATCATCCGCCTGGAGCGGGAGAGCCAGCTGCTGATCCCCGCCTACGACTACTGCGTACCCACCAAAGAGTGCTCCGGCAGCGGCAGCAGCGGGGAGGAGGACCCCTGCGCCATCTTCCGTCAGGTGCAGTTCCCCACGGAGGAGTTCTTCCCGCCGAACACCATCGCCCAGCCGGAGGGCTGGCAGGAGACCAAATCCGCCTGCGGGTGCAGCTGCAGCTGACCTAAATCCAGATGGCGCCGCGCCCGCGGCGCCATCTTGGCTATACCGGTTTTCCGGGGTGACCCGGCGAATTCCGGCGCCCAAATTTGGGAAAGACTATTCTCAAGAGACGGGGAATCTGCTATAATGGGTAGCTGCCCGGCCCAGTCTGCCGGACGAGGAGGAAGATCATGCCCCAACTGGATACATTGTTTCAGCGCCTGCGGCAGAGGCTGCCGGGCTTGGAGCTGCGGAAAGACGAGCCACTGAGCCGGTACACCACCTTCCGGGTGGGGGGACCGGCGGCCCTGATGGCCCTCCCCGCCACCGAGGAGGAGGTCCGCGCTGTGCTGCAGGAGGCATCGTCCCTGGACATCCACCCGTTTTTCCTGGGAAACGGCTCCAATCTGCTGGTGTCGGACAGAGGCTATCCCGGCCTGATGATCAAGCTCTCCGGGGCACTGGACAGCTGCCGCTGTGTGGAGAAGCGCATCATCGCCGGCGGCGGTATGCTGCTCTCCAGACTGTCCTCCGCGGCATTGGAGCACGGTCTCAGCGGCCTGGAGTTCGCCTCCGGCATCCCCGGCACCCTGGGAGGCGGCATCTGCATGAATGCCGGCGCATACGGCGGAGAGCTCTGCCAGGTGGTGGCATCGGTCCGGGTGATGGATGGGCAGGGAAACGCGGAAGACCTGCCCCGGGAGGCCTGCGATTTCGGCTACCGGCACTCCGCCTTTCTGGACGGTCAGCGGCTGGTGCTCTCGGCAGTACTGGAGCTCACCCCAGGCGATCCCCAGGCCATCCGGCGGCAGATGGAGGAGCTGGGCAGGAGACGCCGGGAAAAGCAGCCCCTGGAGTACCCCAGCGCCGGCTCCACTTTTAAGCGGCCACCGGGACATTATGCCGCCGCCCTGATCGACCAGTGCGGCCTGAAGGGACTGACGGTGGGCGGGGCACAGGTGTCTGAAAAGCATGCGGGGTTTGTGATCAACCGCGGCGGGGCCACCTGCGCCGATATCCACACCCTGATGGAACGGGTACAGGGCGAAGTATTCCGGCAGACCGGCGTGATGCTGGAGCCTGAAGTCCGCTATCTGGGCGATTGACTGCCAACATCTGAGAGAGGATGGGTTCTTCTTGAAATTTCTCATTGTGTCCGGCCTCTCCGGGGCCGGGAAGTCCACCATCATGTCCATCCTGGAGGACAGCGGCTTTTTCTGTGTGGACAATCTGCCGCCGGTGCTGATCCCCAAGTTCGCGGAGATCTGTCAGGCGGGCAGCGGCCTCTACGAGCGGGTGGCCATGGTCTGCGACATCCGGGCCGGGGAGACCTTTGACGGCCTCTTTGAGTCCCTGGGCATCCTGCAGGAGCAGCACTTCCCGTACAAGATTCTATTTGTGGAGGCGGACAACGCCACCATCATCCAGCGGTACAAGGAGACCCGCCGGCTCCACCCCCTGATGGAGGAGGCCGGCTCCCTGGTCCAGGCGGTGGAGCGGGAGCGGGCCGCCATGGAGCCCGTCCGCAACCGGGCAGACTACATCATCACCACCTCCAGCCAGCCGGTGAAAAAGCTCCGGGGCCTGATTCTGGACATGTTTGCCCCGGAGGGGAACGGCCGGCAGGAGATGAGCATCACGGTGACCTCCTTTGGCTTCAAGTACGGCATCCCCCTGGAGGCAGATATGGTCTTTGACGTCCGCTTCCTGCCCAACCCCTTCTATGTACAGGAGCTCCGGCAGCTCACCGGCCTGGACGCCGGGGTGCGGGACTACGTGTATCAGTATCCGGAGACCACCACCTTCATGGAGCACCTCCAGGAGATGATCGCCTTTCTGCTCCCCCACTTTGTGGAAGAGGGGAAGACCGCTCTCGTAATCGCCGTGGGCTGCACCGGCGGCCGGCACCGCTCTGTGGCCGTCACCCACGCCCTCACCGAGTACATCCAGAGCCTGGGCTATGCCGCGGCCGAGACCCACCGGGATATGACCCGGGCGTGACCATGGGCAAGCGGAAACGAAGTCGCGGACCTGCCATTGTGGCGGTGGGCGGCGGCACAGGTCTGTCCACCATTCTCCGCGGTTTGAAGCAGTGCACAGACGATCTCACAGCCATCGTCACCGTGGCAGATGACGGCGGCGGCTCCGGCGTGCTCCGGGAGGATCTGGGCATGCTCCCCCCGGGAGACATCCGCCACTGCATGGAGGCCCTGGCGGATCAGGAGTCCTTGATGCAGCAGCTTTTGGCCTACCGCTATCCGGATGGGCGCCTGGCCGGGCAGGCATTTGGAAACCTGCTCCTGGCGGCGCTGAACGGGGTGAGCGGCAGCTTTGACCAGGCGGTGGCCCGGATGGGAGAGATTCTGGCCATCACGGGACAGATCCTCCCGGTGACCAACACCGATGTGCAGCTGGAGGCCGTCTTTGACGATGGCAGCACGGTGCTGGGGGAGTCCAAGATCTGCCTCTTCAAGAAGGAGAAGGCCTGCCGGGTGCACCATGTGCGGCTGCTCCCGGAGCACCCGCCAGCCCTTCCGGCAGCGGTGGAGGCCATCCGCCGGGCGGAGGTGCTGCTGCTGGGGCCGGGCAGCCTCTACACCAGCGTGATCCCCAACCTCCTCGTGGGCGGCATCGCCGAGGCCATGCAGGAGAGCCGGGCCCTGAAGATCTACATCAGCAACATCATGACAGAGGACGGGGAGACCGAGGGCATGACCGCCGCCGATCACCTCAGCGCCTTGCTGGAACACGGCGGACCTGGGCTCATCCAGATCTGCCTCTGCAACAACCAGCCCTTTGACGGGGAAGTGCTGGAGCGGTACCACGCGGAGAACGCCGTGCCGCTGCTGGTGGACCCCCAGGACATCGCCCTTTTGGGGGCGGAGGCGGTGCTGCGCCCCCTGGCAGACGACACCGGCCACCTCGCCCGGCACAGCGGAAAAAAGGTGGCCGAGGCGGTGATGGAGCTCTATCACCAGCGGGCAGACACCCGTATCTTCTGAGCGGAGCGAGACGCAGATACAGACAGAGAGGAGAATTCGTCCATGGGATTCGCCGCAGAGGTGAAGGAGGAACTCTGTAAGGTGCCCTTAAAGCGGCGCTGCTGCGCCGTGGCGGAGGCCTACGGGGTTCTGCTCTTCTGCAACACCTTTCAGCCCCAGCAGGTGCGGATCATCACAGAGTCCCGGTCTTTCAAGGCCAGGCTGCCCCACCTCTTTCGGAAGGCCTTTCGGGTGGATTTTGACACCGTGCCCCCGCCGGGTGAGGGGAAGGGCACCTTCCTCATCGACCAGCCGGAGAAGATGCACGCCATCTACCAGGCCTTCGGGCTGGAGTGGCCGGGCTCCGTGTCCCTGCACATCAACCTGGCGCTGCTGGAGGATGAGCACGACCGCAAGGCATTCCTCCGGGGGGCATTTCTGGCCGGGGGCGCCATCACGGACCCCATGAAGGGGTTTCACATGGAGATCGACACCACCCACTACAGCGTGGGGCGGGAGACCCCGGCGCTGCTCCAGGAGATGGGGTTTGAGCCCAAGCTGGCCTGCCGGAAGGGGAGCCAGATCATCTACTTCAAGCAGAGCAATCACATTGAGGACATTCTCATCACCATTGGGGCCCCCGCTGCCGCCATGACCGTCATGACCGCCAAGCGGGCCCGGGACATCCGGGGCAGCGTGAACCGCCAGGTGAATTGCGACAGCGCCAACCTGGACAAGTCTGTGGAGGCGGCCCAGGAACAGCTGGACGCCATCCGAACGCTGGAGGAGGCGGGGGTGCTGCCCACCCTCTCCGGCAAGCTCCAGTACGCCGCCCGACTGCGGCTGGACCACGCGGAGCTCTCCCTGGCCCAGTTGGCGGCCCTCTGCGACCCGCCCCTGAGCAAGTCCGCCCTGAACCACCGGCTGCACAAGCTGGTGGACCTGGCAAAAGACCTGGAGACGGCCCAGGCCGCCCCCCAGGAGCAGTCTTCTTAGAACCTATCTGACATAGTTTCGTAATTAACAGCAGATTATTAGAATTATCGTAAAGTAAAACCAGCCTTGAAAAGGCTGGTTGATAATTCTGATAATCTCATTGAACTAAGTGCGGGCATCCGTAGCCGCCAATCTGATTACAAGGTGCTATCAAAAAGCTCCCTAGTAATTTAAAACAGGCAGTAATCAAACGTTGTACCAAGCGGGGCCATATTGGGCGTATGCATGCTTATCGTTTAATTGCATTGCCCATTTTACCACATAATGAGTGATTGCGCAAGGCCCCGCGTTTAGAATTGCCCAAGCTGGAAGCCATGCCCACCCCGCGAAGCGGTTAGTTCAAGAAAAATTATTGCACCCGCTTCCGATCTGTGGTAGAATCTGGTCGGAGGCGATGACCAATGTATACCAGACAGCACGAGAGCGATCCGGCCATCCTGCTGGCAGAAGCAGAGAACCTCGCTTTTGATCCCGCCGACCCGAAGTTTGCACAGCGCGTCAAGCTTGTCTGCATGGTGCTGAGGGATGGAATGAGTCCCGCCCAGGTGGCGGAAATCAGCGGATACTCCAAGCGATCCGTACAGGGATGGGTCAGCAAAGCCAAAGAGAGTGGGTGGGATACACTCAGATCCTCTCAGGTAGGCCGCCCAAATAAGCTTTCAGCAGTGCAGATCGAGGAGATCAAACACGCAGTGCTGCATGATCCTAAGGATAAGGGCTACGATGAATGGACAGGCAAAACACTGGCAGAGCATATCAGCAAAACGTACCATATTGAGTACGGAGCGAGCTCTGCAACGAAACTGATGGTTCGACTGGGGCTAAGGGCCATGCTGAATGAAAGGGCTGGGAGAACTCCAGGGAAAGCCGGCAGCTGAGTCGCCGCTTCCGCGGATACACCAGCCAGGAAAAAGCTGTAGACGGGAGGCAAGCCCCGCAAGCAGAGGGAAAGAAAACACTTGTTGACGGGGGCTACTCCAGGAAGGCGTTTGCGGATCAAGTGCAGAGTCTCCTCCCGAATACCGAGGTCGAGGTAGGAAAGAGGAATGCGTTGCACACTTTCAGCGTGCTGCCGAAACGCTGGATTGTTGAGCGGAGCTTTGGGTGGCTGGAAAGTAGCACCCTGCAGCCCTGAAACAAAAGAGAAACAGGAGGTGCCTCAATGGCCTTTGCGCATCTGCATCTGCACACGGAGTATTCGCTGCTGGACGGCGCATGCCGGGTAAAGTCGCTGGTAAAGCGGGTAAAGGAGATGGGACAGACCGCCTGTGCCATCACAGACCACGGGGTGATGTACGGTGCCATCGAGTTCTACAAGGCCTGCAAAGCGGAGGGCATCAAGCCTGTGATCGGCTGCGAGGTCTATGTAGCACCTCGGACCCGCTTCGACCGCGTCTACGACATCGACGCCCAATCCCGCCACCTGGTGCTGCTCTGTCGGAATGAGACGGGATACCACAACCTCTGTAAGCTGGTCTCCGCCGGCTTCCTGGAGGGCTTCTACAACAAGCCCCGGATCGACATGGACCTGCTGCAGCAGCACCACGAGGGCCTCATCGCCCTGTCTGCGTGTCTGGCAGGGGAGATCCCCCGGCTCATCTGCGCCGGCAACTACCCCAGGGCGGTGGAAGTGGCCAATGAGATGCGGGACCTCTTCGGGGAGGACGGCTTCTACCTGGAGCTGCAAGACCACAGGCTGCCGGAGGAGCAGACCATGAACGCCGGCATTCTCCGGCTGCACAGGGAGACTGGCATCCCCGTGGTGGCCACCAACGATGCCCACTACCTCACCCGGGACGATGCGGACATGCACGATGTGCTGCTGTGCATCCAGACCGGCAAGCTGCTGGAGGACAAGAACCGGATGCGCTTTGGCACCCCGGAGTTCTATCTGAAGAGCGAAGAGGAGATGCGCTCCCTGTTCCCCAACTGCCCGGAGGCCATTGAGAACACCCAGAAGGTGGCGGATCTCTGCAATCTGGAGTTCACCTTCAAGCAGTATCACATCCCCCAGTATCAGCTCCCGCCGGGCTACGCCACCGCAGACGAATACTTTGAGAAACTCTGCTGGGAGGGCTTTGCCCAGCGGTATCCCGATGCAGATGACGCGTACCGGGACCGGCTTCGGTATGAGATGGGCGTCATCCGGCAGATGAAGTTTGTGGACTACTTTCTCATCGTCCAGGACTTCATCGGCTATGCCAAGCGCCAGGGCGTTCCCGTGGGGCCGGGCCGCGGCTCCGCCGCCGGCTCCATGGTGGCGTACTGCCTCCAGATCACCGATGTGGACCCCGTCCGCTACGAGCTCTACTTCGAGCGCTTTTTGAACCCGGAGCGGGTCTCCATGCCGGATATCGACATCGACTTCTGCATCCGCCGGCGGCAGGAAGTGATAGACTACGTGGCCCGGAAGTACGGGGAGGACCACGTCTGCCAGATCATCACCTTCGGCACCCTGAAGGCCAAGGCGGCCATCCGGGACGTGGGCCGGGTGATGAACATCCCCTACGCCAACGTGGACGTCATCGCCAAGCTGATCCCCGGGGATCTGGACATCACCCTGGACAAGGCCCTGGCCAACAGCCGCCCCTTTGCGGAGCTCTACATGGGGGATGAGCGGGTACGGGCCCTGGTGGACATGGCCCGGCGCATTGAAGGCATGCCCCGCAACGCCTCCACCCATGCGGCCGGCGTGATCATCTCCGGCCGCCCGGTGGTGGACTATGTGCCGCTGGCCACCAACGAAGGTGTGGTGGTGGCCCAGTTTGAAAAGGGCACCATCGAGGAGCTGGGCCTTTTGAAGATGGACTTCCTGGGCCTTCGGAACATCACGATTCTGGACGATGCGGTACAGCTCATCCAGGAGACGGACCCCACCTTCCGCCTGGACAAGGTGCCCATGGGGGACCAGGCCACCTATCGGATGATCTCAGACGGCCGCACCAGCGGCGTCTTCCAGCTGGAGTCCGCCGGCATGACGGACCTCTGCATGCAGATCAAGCCCAAGAACGTGGAGGAGCTCTGCGACATCATCTCCCTGTTCCGGCCGGGCCCCATGAAGTTCCGCCCCCAGTACCTGGAGGGCTTCCGGGATCCCCGCACCGTGACCTACCGCCACCCGCTGCTGAAGGACATCCTCTCCTCCACGTACGGGTGCCCTCTCTATCAGGAGCAGGTGATGGAGATCTTCCGGCAGCTGGGCGGCTTCTCCCTGGGACAGGCAGACCTGGTCCGCCGGGCCATCGCCAAAAAGCACCTGGACCAGATGCAGCGGGAGCGCCAGGCCTTCATCTACGGAGACCCGGAGCGGAACATCTGCGGCTGCGTGGCCAAGGGCATCTCCCCGGAGCTGGCCGGCGCCATCTACGACGACATTGAGTCCTTTGCCGAGTACGGCTTCAACAAGGCCCACTCCCTGGCCTACGCTGTGATCTCCTATCAGACGGCGTGGTTCAAGTGCCACTACCCCCGGCAGTATCTGGCGGCCCTGCTCACCTCCGTGCTGGGCAACCCCAACAAGATCGCGGAGTACATCTCCGAGTGCCGGGAGACGGGCATTGCAATCCTGCCCCCGGACGTGAACGAGTCCGGCCCCTACTTCAACGTGGTGGGCAACAACATCCGCTTCGGCCTGGCCGCCATCAAGGGAGTGGGGGTCTCCTTTGCCAGCAACCTTCTGGCGGAGCGGCAGCACGGCGGCCCCTTTGTCTCCTTCCAGGACTTCTGCTCCCGGATGCAGGAGAAGGACCTGAACAAGCGGGTGGTGGAGAACCTGATCCGCAGCGGCTCTTTCGACAGCCTCCACATCCGCCGCTCTCAGCTCATGGCGGTGTACGAGTCCGTGCTGGAGACCACCGCCAAGGTCCAGCGGATGAACCTGGAGGGGCAGATGGATCTCTTCGGCATCCACGTCAGCGCGGCGGCGCCGGACATGAAGCTGCCGGACATCCCGGAGTTCTCCATGGGGGAGCTCTCCGCCATGGAGAAGGAGCTCACCGGGCTCTATCTCTCCGGCCACCCCATGGACGCATACCGGGACATCGTCCACCAGCTGAAGGCGGTGAACATCGCCTCTGTGCTGGCCTCTGGGAGCGCCCAGGACAGCCCGGAGGGCGCAGACGGCCCCCAGGGCTTTGCAGACGGGGCCTATGTAACGGTGGCGGGGATCATCTCCCAGGTGCGGGTGAAGAACACCCGAAACAACACCCAGATGGCCTATGTCACTGTGGAGGACGCCTCCGGCAGCATCGAGCTGGTGGTATTTCCCCGGGTGCTGGAGGCCAACCGCAATCTCCTGCAGAACAGCACGCCGGTGGCGGTGTTCGGCAAGGTCTCCCTCCGGGAGGAGAAGCTGCCCCAGATCACCGTGGACCGGATGCAGCTGCTCCAAAAGGGCGTCCAGGTACAGCCCATGGCGGCCCCCCAGCCAGGGCCCAAGTCCGCAAGGCCCGCCAACGGGCAGAGCCCCCAGCGGCGGCCGGCGGAAAACCACAGGCAATACGAGGGCAAGACCCTCTATATCCGCCTTCCCAACGGGGGAGCGCCCTTGAAATGGCTGGGCAAGCTGTTGGACATGTTCCCCGGCCAGGACAACATGCAGGTGTACTGCAGCGAGGAGAAGCGCCGGCTTCGCACCAGAGGGCTCATCCACAGCGCTCTTCTGGCCGAGCTGCGGGAGACCCTGGGAGAGGAAAACGTGGTGCTGAAATAGAGACGGAACCGAGGCAGGGAGGCCTCCAACGAGCAGAGATGAAAAAGGTTCTAACAAACATCGGAAAGATTCTCTTTCACCGGGTGGGCATCGTGGCGGTGCTGATCATCGCCCAGCTGCTGCTGTACTTCTGGATGCTGGCGGCGGCCATCGATGCCGCCCCCATCTACGGGGCGCTGATGGTGGCCCTGTCCGCCGCCACCGTGCTGTGGATCGTAACCCGGCGGAACAACCCCGGCTACCAGATCGGGTGGATCATCATCGTGCTGGTGCTGATGCCGCTGGGCTCTGCGGCCTATCTGCTGCTGGGGGGCAACCGCCTGTCCCGGTTCAACCAGAGGAGGCTGCGCACCATGGAGAACCAGATGCGCCGCCACCTCCAGCCGGAGTGCGGCCGCTCGGACTCTCTGGCCGAGCTCATGGGAGAGGACGCCGGCTGCATGGCCCACTATCTGGAGCAGACCATGTACTGCCCGGTGTACGGCAACACCCGCACCAAGTACTATCCCCTGGGGGACGCCGCCCTCCAGGACATCCTGGACGCCCTCCGGCAGGCGAAGCACTACATCTTCGTGGAGTACTTCATCATCGAGGAGGGCACCTTCTGGGGCTCCGTGCTGAAAGTCCTCCAGGAGAAGGCCAAGAGCGGGGTAGAGGTCCGGGTGATCTACGATGACATCGGCTCCATCGTAAAGCTCCCCTACGACTACCCCAACACCCTGGAGGCCATGGGCATCCACTGCCGGGTGTTCAACCGCTTTGTGCCGGTGGTGTCCATGCGCCAGAACAACCGGGACCACCGCAAGTATCTCATCGTGGACGGGGAGACCGCCTTCACCGGCGGCATCAACATGGCAGACGAGTACATCAACGTGAAGCGGGTGTTCGGCCACTGGAAAGACGCCGCCATCCGGCTGGAGGGGGATGCGGTCTGGTCCATGGCGGTGTCCTTTCTGGCCATGTGGGACTTCACCGTGAGCGAGCGGGAGCAGTTTCAGAACTTCCGCCCGCGGCCTTCCCACGGCGGCACCCAGGGCTACGTCCAGCCCTATCACGACTGCCCCTGGGACAACGAGCCGGTGGGGCAGACGGTGTACCTCAACCTGATCTACCGGGCCAAGCGGTACATCTACATCACCACCCCCTATCTGGTGCTGGACTACTCCCTCACCACCGGCCTTGTGGCGGCGGCCAAGAGCGGGGTGGACGTGCGGATCATCACGCCCCACATCCCGGACAAGAAGTACGTCTTCGAGCTCACCCGCTCCTATTACCGGGACCTGCTGGAGGCGGGGGTGCAGATCTTTGAGTACGCCCCGGGCTTCATCCACTCCAAGAACTTCGTCGTGGACGACAAATTCGCCACGGTGGGCACCGTGAACCTGGACTACCGCTCCATGTTCCTCCACTTTGAAAACGGCGTGCTGCTCTACGGCACCCCCTCCGTGGAGGACATCCGGGACGACTTCCTGGAGACCCAGACCAAGAGCCTGATGGTTACCATGGCAGACTGCAATGCCGTCCCCTGGCCCCGCAGGGCCATGCGCAGCGCCCTTCGGGTGCTGGCACCGCTGCTGTAGCGGGGGAATCAGACACAGTTGAGACGAGCAAAAGGCGCTGGCAAAATTCGCCAGCGCCTTTTGCGCACTTGTGGGGCGGTCCGGGAGACCGCTCTGTTTGTTTCGATGCGGGGTAGGGCAGGCCTCTCAGAGGCGGGGGTCCACCGGTTCGCTCTCCAGGGCCAGCACCCCGAAGGCGCACTGGTGCACCCGGTACAGGGGCTCCCCCTGGACAAAGCGGGTGAGGGATTCCATCCCCAGGGAGAACTCCTTCAGGGCCAGGGACTGCTTCCGATACAGGGAGCGGACCTTAAGACGCCTGAGGTGGTCCTCCTGCAGGTACTCCGCCCCGTAGATGATGCGGAGGTACTCCCGGCCTCTGCACTTCACCGCCGGCTGCAGCAGTCTGCCGTTGCCCCAGGCCGTGAAGGTCTCTGGCTTTACAACCATTCCCTCGCCGCCGCGCTCCGTGAGGGCAGTCCACCAGTCCACAGCCTTTTGCACGCTGGCCTCGTCCCCGGTGTCCACCACCAGGTACGGCGTCTCCAGAAAGATGGGATCCCGGCCGGTGATGTACTTGCGGATGGTCTCCATGTGCCAGACATGGGTCTTGTCCTGGAATACCCGCCCCTCTACGGCCAACACATGGAAGGGGGCAATCCGGATGTCCTCCAGATTCCGCACCGTCCAGCAGTACTGCTGGTATGCGCTCTTGTACCGGCGGAGGTCCTCCAGCCGCCCCTGATAGCGCGTCAGGAGGGCGGTGAGGTCCACGCTGTTTGGGGCCTCCGGGTCCAACCGGGGAATGTCCCGGGATGCCGCCTGGGCCAGCACAGCGGTGGCGGCCTCCAGCCCGGCGATGCCGGCATAGCCCGTGGGGGCGTACTGCCTCCGCAACAGCCCCTGGGCCTTCTCAGACCAGGGCATGAGCTCCGTGTCCAGGCACACCCAGTCTGTCTCCATCTCCGCCCAGAAGCCGGTCTCGGTGAGCACGGCGGAGAGCCGGTCCAGAAGGGCGGTCTCCGTCTCCTTCTCCTGGAAGAAGGCCCGGCCGGTGCGGGTGTAGAGGATACCCCGGGTGCCGTCCTGGACGCCGAAGCGCCGCCGGGCGGTGTCCGCGTCCCGGCAGAGGACGATCACCGCACGGGAGCCCATGTGCTTCTGCTCGCAGACCGCGGTGGCGATGCCGTTGTTCCGGTAGTACGCCAGGGCCTCCAGGGGGTGCTCCAGATAGCCGTCCAGTTTGCTGGTCTCGCAGGGAGACATGGTGGGCGGGAGGTAGATGAGCCAGTGGGGATCTGCCGCATACCGGGACATGATCTCCAGGGCGGCCGCGGCGTTGTTCTCGTGGACGTCCACAGAGAGGCCCAGGGCGGTCTCCAGGTGCATCTTCTGGTTAAAGTCCTCCACGGTGAGAAGATCCCCCAGGTCCTCTCCCGGGGCTTGCGCGTCCAGGGGCTTTGCGGGCTCGTAGTACTGCCGCCTGGCCGGGACAGAGACCAGGTCCATCTCGGGGTACCGGAGGGCAGTGAGCTTCCCGCCGAAGACGCAGCCGGTGTCGATGCAGTAGGTGCGGTTCTCCACCTTCACCTCCCGCCGGGCGATGTGGCCAAAGACCACCGCCGCATTGCCACGATATTCTGCGGCCCAATTGAGGCGCACCGGCAGGCCGTATTGGTCTGTCTCCCCGGTGGTCTCCCCGTAGAGGCAGAAGGCCCGGATTTTGCCGGAGGATCTGCCGATGTACTCCTGCTTCAGGCCGGCGTGGGACACCACCAGTTTGCCCCCGTCCAGCCAGTAGTACGCCACAAGGCCGTCCAGGAAGGAGCGCACCTCCATCCGGAAGGCATCGTCCCGGGCGTCCAGGGCGGCGATGGTCTCCTCCACGCCGTGGGTGCGGGAGATGTTCTTGCCGAAGAGGTATTTCAGCAGCTTCACATCGTGGTTGCCCGCCACCGCGAGGGCAGTACCGGCCTTCCCCATGTCCATCACCAGGCGCAGCACGTCCATGCTCCGGGGACCTCTGTCTGTAAAGTCCCCCAGAAAGACGGCCTTGCGGCCGGCGGGGTGGCGGTATGTACCGTCCGCCTTCTCATAGCCCAGTTTTGCCAGCAGCTCCTCCAGCTCATCGCAGCAGCCGTGGACATCTCCGATGACGTCAAAGGGGCCGGTGTCCTCCCGGTGATCGTTCCAGAGCTTGGTGCGCACGATCTCCACGTTGTCCGCCTGCTCCTGGGAGGTGATCTCGTAGACGAAGGAGAAGCCGTCCCGCCTCAGGTATTTCACGCATCTCCGGGTGTCCCGGGCATGCTGGCGCACCACCCGGTCCGGGATGCGGTGGTCCGTCCGGGCCCGATTCCGCTCCAGAAGGGTCTCCTCCGGCAGGTTCATCACGATGGCCACCGGGTGGACGTTCTGCTCCCTGGCGCAGTCCAGGATCTGTTTGCGGGCGCTCTGCTGCAGGCTGGTGGCATCGATCACGGTGAGCTTGCGGTTGCCGAGGCGCTTGTTGGCGGCGTAGAAGAGCAGATCAAAGGCGTCTTTGGAGGCGCTCTGGTCGTCCGGGTTGTCTGAGACCATGCCCCGGAAGAAGTCTGCGCTCAGCACCTCTGTGGGCTTGAAATAGCGCTGGGCAAAGGTGGACTTCCCGGAGGAGGTGCTGCCCACCATGGCCACCAGGGCAAACTCCGGGATCTCGATTTTGAACTTATCCATTTCTCGTGAACACCACCATCTGGGTTGGGCACCCGAAGTTTTCGTCCACCGCGCCGATGCCGCGGATCGCCGCAGTGTATCCATAGGTAGCGCAGACCCGCTCCGTCCAGGCGGCAAACTCCGCCCGGGTCCACTCAAAGCGGTGGTCTGAATGCCGCAGCGACCCGGGGGCCATGCCGTACACCGCGTTGTACTCCCGGTTGGGGGTGGTGAGCACCGCCGTCCTAGGCGCCACAAACCCGAACAGATTCCGCTCCAGGGCCGGCAGCCGATTGAGATCGATGTGCTCCAGCACCTCGATGACGCAGGCGCAGTCCATCCCGTCCATCCGCTTGTCTCGGTAGGTGAGAGAGCCCTGGAACAGGGTGAGCTTTTCTCTCTGGACTTCGGGCATCCGGTCCAGGTGCAGCCGCTTTGCCGCCTTCTCCAGGGCCATCACGGAGACATCGCAGGCGGTGATCTTCTGGATCTGGGGCTCTTTCAGCAGCAGGGCCACCAGGCGGCCCTCGCCGCAGCCGGCGTCCAGCACCGAGGCGGCGCCGCTGGCCAGCACCGCATTGCGCACCGCCTCCATGCGCAGGGTATTCAGAGACACCGGCTTGTCCTGCTCCGCCGGGGCATCGTCCGATTCCGCAGCCGGGGTCTCTTCCGTCTCCTCGGACTCTTCCGTCTCCTCGTCCTCACCGGCGTCCTTCTCCGGCACATCCGTCTGGCGGAGCCGCTCCAGGGCCTCGTTGGCAAGGCCCCGCTTTTTGAAGAGGTAGCGCCTGGTGATCCGCTCCCGCTCCGGGTGGGCGGCCAGCCAGCCCTCCCCGTGGCTCAGAAGCTTGCGGATCTCATCGGCGGAGGTGTAATAGTGCTTCTGTCGATCGAAGACGGGGATCAGCACGTAGAGGTGGTGCAATAGGGCAGAGAGCAGCACCTTGCCACGAATGGTGAGGGTGATGTACGGGGACATCCCCCACTCCGGGAAGGCGTCTGTGAGCAGGCCCCTTTTCGTCTCCACGGTGTAGCCCAGGGGTTCAAAGAGTTTCCGGGCCAGCTCCTCATCGCCCCGGTCCTTGAGACAGGGCAGGGTGGCGGTGAGCTGCAGCGGGGTCTTGGCTAGATCGGGGAACTTGTCACAGCGGCCGGACATGGCAGTGCCGAACACTTTGGAGATGGCAGTGCTCAGAAAGGAAGTGGCCGCATAGGGTCTGTCGTTGACGTAGTCGAAGAGGCCGGGCACTCCGCTGCCCTCTTTGCCTTTCGCCAGGTCCAGGGGGTCGATGTCCAACAGCAGGGCCGCGGTGGTACGGGCATCGCTCACCTCCGGGTAGAAGACGTAGGCCTTGCCGAAAGACAGGGAAAAGGCCTGGGGCCGGTCTGGGTTTTTGAACAGCAGATAGCCCAGATCCTGGGTGTGGCTGCCCTCATAGGTGATGGTCAGGAGCATGCCGCATCACTCCTCTCTGGCGCGGGGTCCTGCCTTGGCAGGGGCGCCGTTCCGGCATGAAAACTGCATCACGTTCGGTCTATTATAGGGGGCCGCCGGGAGGCTGTCAAGTGAACTGCTGGTTCACAACCGCCCGCAATGTGGGAAAAACCGGGGCATCCCGCTGTGAGATGCCCCGGCTTTTGGGGGAGAGATTAAAATGCGTGGCCGATGTCGGTGCGCATGTGCATATCCTTAAAGGAGATATGCTTGGCGGCCTCATAGGAGGCCTCGATGGCGTCCTCCAGATTGGCTGCGGTGCAGGTCACCCCCAGCACCCGGCCGCCGTTGGTGAGAACCTCGCCCTCCGGGCCCAGTTTGGTGCCGGCGTGGAAGACCATGGAGGTCTTGCCCGCCTCCTCCAGACCGGTGATGGGATATCCCTTCTGATAGGACAGGGGGTAGCCGCCGGAGGCCAGTACCAGGCAGCAGGCAGCGCCATCGCGCCAGCGGATGTCGCACTGGTCCAGGGTGCCGTTTCGGCAGGCCAGCATGATGTCCAGAAGGTCGGTGTCCAGCAGAGACAGCACCGCCTGGCACTCCGGGTCGCCGAAGCGGGCGTTGTACTCCACCACCTTGGGGCCCTCCGGGGTGAGCATCAGGCCGAAGTACAGCACGCCGTGGAAGGGGCGCCCCTCCGCCTTCAGGGCCTGCACCGTGGGGAGAAAGATCTCGTCCATGCAGCGCTGGGCGATCTCCGGGGTGTACTGGGGCGGCGGGGTGATGGCGCCCATGCCGCCGGTGTTGGGACCCCGGTTGCCGTTGAAGGCCCGCTTGTGGTCCTGGCTGGGGGGCATGGGGGAGACGTGCTCGCCGTCCACAAAGGCCAGCACCGTGACCTCGGGGCCGGTCATGCACTCCTCGATGACAAGGGTGGTGCCGGCATCGCCGAACTTCCGGCCTTCCATCATCTCGGCGGCGGCCAGTTTGGCCTCGTCCTCGGTCTGGGCCACGGTGACGCCCTTGCCTAGAGCCAGGCCGTCTGCCTTTACCACGATGGGGGCGCCCTGCTGCTCAATGTACTTGAGGGCGCTGTCCAGGTCGTGGAAGGTGCCGGATTTCGCCGTGGGGATGTGATACTGTTCCATCAGCGCCTTGGAGAAGGCCTTGCTGGCCTCCACAATGGCGGCGTTCTTTCGGGGGCCGAAGGCGGGGATGCCCGCCTCCTCCAGGGCGTCCACCATGCCCATGGCCAGGGGATCGTCCGGGGCCACCACCACGAAGTCCATGGCGTTCTCCCTGGCCCAGGAGACCATGCCGTCCACATCGGTGGCGCCCACGTTGACGCACTTGGCCACCGAGGCAATGCCGCCGTTGCCGGGGGCGCAGTACAGTTCCTGCACCTTCGGGGACTGAGACAGCTTCCAGCAGATGGCGTGTTCCCGCCCGCCGGAGCCCACTACCAGTACTTTCATCACAAACTCCTCCGCTTCTCAGTGATGGAAAAGACGCATGCCGGTGAAGGCCATCACGATGCCGTACCTGTCGCAGGCCTGGATCACCGCATCGTCCCGGATGGACCCGCCGGGCTGTGCGATATACTGCACGCCGGACTTTCGGGCCCGCTCCACGTTGTCCCCAAAGGGGAAGAAGGCGTCCGAGCCCACGGAGACGCCGCTGAGGGTGGCAATCCAGGCCTTTTTCTCCTCCGGCAGCAGGGGCTCCGGCCGGCTCACGAAGATCTCCTGCCAGGCGCCGTCTGCCAGCACGTCCTCATACTCGTCCGAGATGTAAACATCGATGGCGTTGTCCCGGTTGGGGCGGCGGATCCCGGGCTTAAAGGGCAGAGCCAATACCTTCGGGTGCTGGCGGAGCATCCAGGTGTCCGCCTTGTTGCCGGCGAGGCGGGTGCAGTGAATGCGGCTCTGCTGTCCGGCGCCCACGCCGATGGTCTGGCCGTCCTTCACATAGCACACGGAGTTGGACTGGGTGTATTTCAGGGTGAGCAGCGCCAGGAGGAGGTCCTTCTTCGCGGCGTCCGGGAGGTCTTTGTTCTCCGTGACGATGTTCTCCAGCAGGCCCTCGTGGATCTCAAAGGCGTTGTATCCCTGCTCGAAGGTGATGCCGTAGATGTTGCGGCGCTCGATGGGGGCGGGCTCGTAGGCGGGGTCGATCTGCACCACGTTGTATCCGCCCTTGCGCTTGGTCTTCAGGATCTCCAGGGCCTCATCGGTGTAGCCCGGGGCGATGACGCCGTCCGAGACCTCCAGGGCCAGGAATCTGGCGGTGGGGGCATCGCAGACATCGCTGAGGGCCGCCCAGTCCCCGTAGGAGGAGAGGCGGTCGCAGCCGCGGGCCTTGATGTAGGCCCGGGCGATGGGGGAGGTGTCCAGGCCCTCGGCAAAGTAGATCTTCTGCTGGGTCTCGCTGAGGGGCGTGCCCAGGGCGGCACCGGCGGGGGAGACGTGCTTAAAGGATGCCGCTGCCGGCAGACCGGTGGCCTTGCGCAGTGCCTTCACCAGCTGCCAGGAGTTGAGGGCGTCCATGAAGTTGATGTAGCCTGGCTTCCCGTTCAGCACCTGCAGAGGCAGCTCGCCGTTCTCCATGTAGATCCGGGCCGGCTTCTGATTGGGGTTACAGCCGTATTTCAATTCCAGTTCGGTCACAGGTAATCGCTCTCCTTGTCATTGTTCGTCGGATAAACCAGTTCGAATTCCTCACAGACCACGGGCATGTCCTCGTCAAAGGTGAGGCCGGCCTCCCGCAGGGAGCGGGTGAAAAAGCGGCGGTGGATCTCCCGCCAGGTCTCCAGCGAGCGGTCTCCCTCCCCCTCCAGCCAGGCGTGGTTGGCGGAGACCTCCTTGAACGGCACCACGGTCACCCGGGTGGTGCGGATGATGCACACGGCCTCGCCGCTGCCGTCCAGGATGATGGAGAAGTCGCCGGGCTTGGGCAGCGCCTCGTGGTCCACCTCATACAGGGGAAACGCCGAGGAAGTGGCGGTTTTCACACCGGTTCGCACCAGTTCGGCCAGACCGTCCGGGTCATCGCCCAGGGCATAGTCCGTGTATTCGCAGTTGCCGCCGGTGTAAGAACCGGTGGAAGCGGAGTACTCCGCCCACAGCTCCGGGGCGGTCATCGGGGGACCTCCTCACGGCGCACTGCAGGGTTGCGCGGTTGGACTGCAGCCTTTTCCCCGAGGGGCACGTTGCGGGAAAGCTGTTTCATAATGAAATCTCCTGTCTGCTGAAATTCCGGTTTCAACGGATCTCAACCGGGATCAGCGATTTTGGTTGCGCAGCGCGGTCTCCCGGGCACCGTCTGCCAGGCGGATCATCTGCACAAAGAGGGATACCTTGTTGTCCGGGTTCAGGCTCTCCCACAGCGCATCGGCCCACTGCTCCGCCGTGGCATCGGGAATGGCCACCGCCTTGGGCTCTCCGGCAAAGGAGGGCAGGGGATTGCCGTCTCCCTGATAGGTGGAGATGAAGTGGCCCACGCCGGCCTTGGGGGCCTCGTACTCATAGAAGTACCGGCAGCAGCAGGACGGGTCTCCCTCCAGGGACTTCAGGATGGACAGCACGTAGCTGCCGTCCGGGTCCACCACGCCGGAGATCCGGGGGGTCCAGTTGGGGCCGTCCGGCTCGAAGGTGCGGGTCTTCAGGGCGTGGCGGTAGCACTTGCCCTGGGCCATGGCGTCCCGAATGGTGTCGGTCTGGTCGCCGTTGGTGACAATGGTGGCGCCGTCCAGGATGCGCACCGGGTGATAGATGATGAGGGAGGGGTCCTCCATCTTGCTCTCGTCATAGGCCTTGGTGCGGATGCCGTCTTCCGTGGCCTCGAAGATCCGGTTGCGGCTGTTGGCGCTGCGGCCCATGATGAAGTAGGCGATGGCCGCCCTTTGGTTGTCCGGGGTCCTGCCCAGGACGATGCCGCGGCCGGGATAGGATGTCTCTCGCAAATAGGCGTTGAGATCGGTCATAGGTCGGTTCTCCTTCCTGATTCGTCCAGTATGTGTACGATGCGTCCCTCCACCTGCAGCCGGTCCTGGCAGAAGAGCGCCACCGCCCGGGGCAGGAGGATCCACTCCGCCTGCTCCATGATCCTGCGCTGCAGGGTCTCCGGGGTGTCTCCCTCCAGCACGGGCACCGCCTTCTGGGCGATCACCGGGCCGGCATCGCAGTCCGGGGAGACAAAGTGGACCGTGGCACCGGACACCTTCACCCCGTAGGCCAATGCGGCCTCGTGGACGCGGAGCCCGTAGAAGCCGGGACCGCAAAAGGAGGGGATCAGCGCCGGGTGTACGTTGACAATGGCGTTGGGATAGGCATCGGTGAGCTCCGAGGTGAGGATGATCATAAAGCCGGCCAGCACCACAAGGTCGATGTGCAGCGCCTGCAGGCGATCCCGCAGGGCGATGGTGTACGCCTGGCTGTTCTCGTAGTCCCTCCGGGCCATCACCTCCCCGGGGATGCCGGCGGCCGCCGCCCGCTCCAGGGCGTATACCCCGGGCTTGGAGGCGATCACCGCGGCGATGGTGCCGTTAGGAATTTCTCCCCGGCGCTCAGCATCGATGAGGGCCTGCAGGTTGGTGCCGCCGCCGGAGACCAGAACCGCGATACGCTTCACAGCAGCACCACCCCGGTCTCGCCGGCCTTCACCGCGCCGATTTGATACGCCGCCTCGCCGGCGGCGGTGGCGGCCGCCAGGGCGGCCTCTGCCTGCCCTGCGGGCACCGCCATGAGAAAGCCGATGCCCATGTTGAAGGTGTTGTACATGTCCCGCCGGGGGATATCGCCCCGCCTCTGGATCATGGAGAAGATGGGCGGGCAGGGGAAGGCGGCGCAGTCGATCTCGGCGCTGAGGCCCTCCGGCAGCATCCGGGGCACGTTCTCATAGAACCCGCCGCCGGTGATGTGGCTCATGCCGTGGATGTCCACGCCGGCGTGCAGCACCGCCTTCACCGCCTTCACATAGATGCGGGTGGGGGTGAGGAGCACCTCGCCCAGGCTCTTGCCGTCCAGCTCTGCCACCGGGGCCTGGAGATCGGCGTTCTCCACATCGAAGACCTTTCGCACCAGGGAGAAGCCGTTGGAGTGGACGCCGGAGGAGGCGAGGCCGATGAGCACATCGCCCGCCGCCATGCGGCTGCCATCGATGATCTTGGACCGGTCTGCCAGCCCCACGGAGAAGCCGGCAAGATCGTAGTCCTCCGGGGCCATGGTGCCCGGGTGCTCGGCGGTCTCGCCGCCCACCAGGGCGCACTCAGACTGGATGCAGCCCTCTGCGATGCCGGAGACGATCTCGGCGATGCGCACCGGGTCGTTTTTTCCGCAGGCGATATAGTCCAGGAAAAACAGGGGCATGGCGCCGCCGCAGATGATGTCGTTGACGCACATGGCCACGCAGTCGATGCCAACGGTGTTGTGGCGGTTCATGAGCTGGGCGATGCGCAGCTTGGTGCCCACGCCATCGGTGCCGGAGACCAGCACCGGCTCCTGCATGTCCTTTACGTTTGGGGCAAAGCAGCCGCCAAAGCCGCCGATGGTCCCCAGCACCCCGGGGATATAGGTGGCCTCCGCCATGGGCTTGATGCGGCGCACCGCGTCATATCCCGCGGTGACGTCCACCCCGGCGGCAGCATAGGAAGCGGAATGGGAATTTTGCATGGAAAAACCCTCCTGGCTGTTAGTCTTTTCCGTTCCAGCAGTACGTGCAGATCTTGTCCCGGTCCAGGCCGATGGACTCCAGCAGGCCGTCCAGGGACTGATAGCCCAGGGAGTCGAAGCCGAGGGTCTCCCGGATCCGCTTGAGCAGGCACTGTCCCCGCTGGGTGTGGCTGTCTGCGTACTCCTCCAGGTGGGTCTGGCCCTGCTCGCCCTCCAGCTCGGCCACGGTGCGCCGGGCGATGAGCTCCATGGCGGAATTGCTGCGGGAGAAGTTTAAAAAGCGGCAGCCGTACATGATGGGCGGGCAGGCGGAGCGCATGTGGACCTCTTTGGCGCCGCTGGCGTAGAGGAATTCCACGGTCTCCCGCAGCTGGGTACCCCGCACGATGGAGTCGTCCACAAAGAGCAGCTTTTTCCCCTCGATGAGCTCAGGCACGGGGATCTGCTTCATCTTGGCCACCTGGTTGCGGATGTTCTGGTCCGCCGGCATAAAGGACCGGGGCCAGGTGGGGGTGTACTTTACAAACGGCCGGGCAAAGGGCATCCCGCTCTCGTTGGAGTAGCCGATGGCGTGGGGGAGTCCGGAGTCCGGCACCCCTGCCACGTAGTCCACCGCGGGGAGGATGCCCTGCTTCCGCTCGTCCCGGGCCATGATGGCGCCGTTGCGGTAGCGCATCATCTCCACGTTTACCCCCTCATAGCGGGAGTTGGGATAGCCGTAGTAGGTCCAGAGGAAGGCGCAGATGCGCATCTTGTCTCCGGGCGGGGAGAGGGACTCCCAGCCGTCCGCATTGATCTTTACGATCTCCCGGGGGCCCAGCTCATACGCGTCCTGATAGCCCAGCTTCTGATAGGCAAAGGACTCAAAGGAGACGCAGCAGCCCTCATCGCTCCTGCCGATGAGCACGGGAAGCCGGCCCACCTTGTCTCTGGCGGCGATGATCTCTCCCGCCTCCGTGAGGATCAGCAGGGTGAGGGAGCCGTCCACCATCTCCTGGGCCTTTCGGATGCCGTCCACCAGGGTCTCTCCCTGGTTGATGATGGCGGACACCAGCTCGGTGGCGTTCACCTTGCCGGAGCTCATGGCCATAAAGTGGTTGCCGCCCATGGAGAAGTGGCGGTCCACCAGGTCGTCTATGTTGTTTACAATGCCCACCGTGGTGATGGCATATACCCCCAGGTGGGAGCGCACCAGCAGCGGCTGGGGGTCCGTGTCGCTGATGCAGCCGATGCCGGCACAGCCCCGGAAGTCCGCCAGATCCTTCTCGAACTTGGTGCGGAAGGGGGTGTTTTCAATGGAGTGGATCTGCCGCTGGAAGCCGGTGGCCCTGTCGTGCAGGACCATGCCGCCCCGGCGGGTCCCCAGATGGGAGTGGTAGTCTACGCCGAAGAAGATGTCTAAGGTGACATCTCTCCGGGAGACGGCGCCGAAGAATCCGCCCATGGCTGCTCCTTATTGGCCCATCAGGCGGCGGCGCATCTCCTGATACGCGTCCTCCACGTTGCCCAGGTCCCGGCGGAAGCGGTCCTTGTCCAGCTTCTCCCGGGTCTTGGCGTCCCAGAACCGGCAGGTATCCGGGCTGATCTCATCGGCCAGCACGATGGTGCCGTCTGCCAGTCTCCCGAACTCCAGCTTGAAGTCCACCAGCAGCACGCCGCAGGCCAGAAGCTCTGCCTTCAGGAATTGGTTCACCTGGAAGGCGTACTCCTTGATCTGCCGGATCTCCTCCCAGGTGGCCAGATGCAGGGCCACGGCGTGATAGCTGTTGATCAGGGGGTCGTGGAGGTCATCGTTCTTGTACGAGAACTCGATGGTGGGCTCGTCAAAGGGGATGCCCTCTTCCACGCCGTACCGCTTGGAGAAGGAGCCGGCGGAGATGTTTCGGATGATCACTTCCAGGGGGACGATGGAGACCTTCTTCACCACGGTCTCCCGCTCGTTCAGCTCCTCCACATAGTGGGTGGGAACGCCGGCGCCCTCCAGTTTCCGCATCAGGAAGTTGGACATCTGGTTGTTGATGGCGCCCTTGCCGCTGATGGTGCCCTTCTTCAGGCCGTCAAAGGCGGTGGCATCGTCCTTGTAGGACACGATGACAAGATTGGGATCCTCGGTGGCATAGACCTTCTTGGCCTTGCCCTCATAGATCTGCTGCAATTTTTCCATGATGAAAACTTCCTCTCTAGTCAGGAGAATGATGCGGCCAGCTCTGCCTGCAGGGCGGCCTCTTTCTGGGCGATCTGCTCTGCCATCTGGGTGCGGGCGGCGTCCAGCTTTTCGGCCAGGGCATCGTCCGAGACGGCGAGGATCTGGGCGGCCAGCACGGCGGCATTTTTGGCCCCGTTGATGGCCACGGTGGCCACGGGAATCCCGGAGGGCATCTGCACCGTGCTGAGAAGGGCATCCAGGCCGTCCGCGGCCCCGCCCCTCATGGGAATGCCGATCACCGGCAGGGTGGTGTTGGCGGCGATGGCGCCGGCCAGGTGGGCCGCCATGCCGGCGGCACAGATCAGCACGCCGAATCCAGCGGCCCGGGCACTGCGGGCAAAATCGGCTGCCTCTGCCGGCGTGCGGTGGGCACTGAGAATGTGGGCCTCAAAGGGGATGCCCAGCGCCTGCAGCTGCGTGCAAGTGCCCTTCACCACAGGCCAGTCCGAGTCTGAGCCCATGATGACTGCCACTTTTTTCATCTTGAAAATACCTCCTCGGGGAACAAAAAAATACAGGCTGGCCGTACAGGAAATGCGGTCAGCCTGCGGGGCTTAGGGGCAAAAAGGCGCAGAAATGCCCCTGGGAAATCTGTTTCGCACCAGAACCCTTTCAGACATAGCTACACCCCGCCTCTTGGTTTGCGGGCACATTCTATCGAATGCGCACTGGTAAATCAAGAGGGGATTGTAAATTCATATGCTTGCACAATCTGCCCCGAAAATCCCGGGGATACCGTGGCAAAAACGGCGGGAAACCGTCTGTTTTTCAAAGGAATCCGGTGTTTTGAAAGATGGCAAAAATCTGATCTGCCCGGCTGTTCCAGGAGGCCAGGCGGGCGTACTCCCGCCGGAGGGCCGCCTTGGAGGGGCGCTCGTTCATGGCGGTCTCCAACCAGACCGGAAAGCCCTCGATATCATAGGCGGTGTACAGCACATCGGCATAGGGGAGATCCCCGGCTTTCGGGTCCGCCATCAGCACAATGGGCTTGCCGGAGGCCATGTACTCATACACCCGGATGGGGAGCACATCGGAGCCCCGGCGGTCCTTCCGGCGCAGGTCAAAGAGGACATCGCAGGCGGTGAGGTACTCCGGCACGTCCAGGGGGTTCACCTGGCCCAGAAGGTGGATGTTGGCCAGCCGCTGCACCTGCTGACGCACCTCCACCGTATAGCGGCCGATGAGGGCAAAGTGCCAGTCCGGGTGGACCTTGGCGGCGTAGAGGAGCGGCTCCAACCGGGTCTGCCTGTTCAGATCCCCCACCCGGCCGATGAGGGGGCGGACCTGCAGCGCCTGCAGGGCGGCCGCCGGGGCAGTCCTCCGGGTGAAGGCCTGGGGGTTGCCCCCGTTGGGCAGCAGGGCGATGTTGCCGTTGCAGGGGGAGAGCCGGCGGATGAGCCCCCGGGAGGCGGCAAACACCACATCGGCGGAGCGGGTGAGCTCGCTCTCCTGGTCCAGCCACTCCTCCCCCCAGAAGCGGTAGCAGTCATAGACCACGCCGGAGACGGGGAGCTCCGGCAGCAATACCGCCTGGGACGGGGCGGTACACCAGAGGATGGGGCTGTCCAGGTGCATGCGCTCCATCTCTTTCAGGAGAAACGCCGCATTGCGGTCCAGCCGCCGCTCGCTGATGAGGGTGACGTCCCCGGGGCCCGGCATGGCGCAGGGCAGGGTACACACGGTGATATTGGACCGCACCCGGCGGTGGGACTCCCGGGGGGCATCCTTTCGGGCGGGCTCCACAAACAGCACCTGGCAGTCCGGCAGGCGGGTCAGCAGCTGCTGGGTGCGGCTGGGCCGGTCCTGCCACGGGGTGTGGGAGAGACACAGTATCTTCGTCATAGGGCTCACGGCTCCTCCAGCAGCTTGCGGGCGCAGTCCCGGTTGATGCGCTCCAGTTCCATCAGGCGGGCGGTGCGGGCCTCCAGGCCGGCCCGGTCCTGTCTGCGGGCGGCCGCCTGGTCCAGAAGCTGGATGAGTCGGTCTGCGGTTACCTCCTCCAGCGGTATGTAGAGGTCCTGCTCCGCGGCGTCCAGAAAGGCGCTCACCTTGGGGTCATAGACCACGCCCACCAGGGGCACCCCCTGGCCGGCGGAGAAGATCAGGGCGTGGAGCCGCATGGAGATCACCACGTCCATCCGGCGGAAGAGGGCGATGGTGTAATCTGTGGGGATGGCGGTGTTCACCACCACCACTGGAATGTCATGGGTCTTTTTCATCACCTGCTGGGACACCTTCAGGTCCAGCCGGGTCTCGATGGGGATGAACACGGGGATGAGATTGTACTTCTGGTACGCGTACTCCGCCACGGCGGCAAAGGCCTCCAGCTTTTGGTCCACCCCGTCCCAGGGCCGCACGGTGATGCCCAGATAGCGCTCTCCCAGGGAGGGGTGCAGCCCCAGATCCTCCAGGATGCTCTCCGCCGCCTCGGGGGTGGCGGGCGTCAGTGTCACTGCCGGGTCTGCGGAGAGGTGCATCTCCGGCTCCGTGACGCCCATCTGCCTCAGCTCCGCCATGGACTGGCTGTCCCGCAGGGTGATGAGAGAGACGCAGTCGTTGATCACCCTGGCCGCCATCTTCCGGCCGCCCTTGGAGTTCACCGGCCCGATGCCGCAGCCGTACATCAGCACCTTGCAGCCGAACTGGCGGCCGGCTCTCAAGGTGAGCAGGTAGAAGGCCAGACTTCTCCGGGAGGTGACGTCCTGGATCAGAGAGCCGCCGCCGTTGAGGTAGACCTTGCTGCGACGCATCTTGCTGCAGAAGCCGGGGATATTAAAGGTGTACACGGTGCCCACCCGGTACATGAGCCGGGTCTCCCGTGGCTTTTTTGTCATGACCCACAGGGGCATGTCCGGGTCGATGGAGCGCATCTCGGCGATGATGGCCCGCAGCACCGCCTCATCTCCCAGGTTCTCCTGGCCGTACGCGCCGCAGATCACCGCGCCGTCTCTCCGGCTGTGCTCCCGCCGGTGGCGGTTCAGCACGGACTGATAGATGTCCAGCTGCGTCTGGATGGTGGCCTCAATGGAGAACTTCTGGCAGACTTTTTCGTGGAGGTTTTCGCCCATGCGATGGCGGAGCTCATCGTCTGCGGTGAGCTGGGCCAGAAAGCGGCCCAGGGCCTTGTAGTCCTTGGGCTCAAAGAGGTAGCCGTTCACCCCGTGCTCGATGAGGTCTGGCACGCCGCCCACCCGGGTGGCCACCGCCGGCAGGCAGAACCGGGAGGCCTCGGTGAGGGCGTAGGGGAAGGTCTCGGAGAGGGAGGTGAGGGTGTTGATGTCCAGGGCGTTGTAGAAGCTGTCCGTGTCCGTGAGCCAGCCCGCAAAGCAGACGGCGTCCGATATCCCCAGGTCTGCCGCCAGCTGTTTCAGCATCTGCTCGTCCGCGCCGTCTCCGGCCAGAATCAGGTGCAGCCGGGGCTGGACGGCGTGGGCCTCGGCAAAGCCCCGCAGCAGGGTGCCCATATCCTTCACCGGGTTCAGCCGGGCGGCGATGCCGGCGATCACCGCGTCCTCCGGCCAGTGCAGGCCCAGGCTCTGCAGAAATGCCTGACGGCTGAGCCTGGGGGTGTGGTCTTCGTGGGTGTCGATGCCGTTGTAGATGGAGAACATCTGCTGGGGGTCCAGGCCCCGCTGAATCATCAGATCCCCCATGGTGCGGGAGACGCCGATGCGGTAGCGGATCTTCCGGAGCGCCCAGCGATTCAGGGTGCCGAACACCAGCCCCGCCAGGGGGCGGCCCATGTAGTCCAGCCTGGGGTCGCTGTGGATGGTGGTCACCACAGGCAGGCCGGTCCGCCGCTTCATCAGAGCCCCCATCAGGTTGCCCCGGGAGCCGTGGCAGTGGATGAGGTCGTAGCCCCCCGCCTGGATGCGCTCCTGGAGAATGCGCAGCACGGCAAAGATGTTCTTATCGGTGAGCACCTCGGTGGGAATGCCCATCTCCCGGGCGTCCCGGGTGAAGTCGCTCTCCATAAAGCAGATCATGTCTGTCTGAATATGCCGATTGAGACCGGCTAACAGCGTGAGCACATGGGTTTTGGCGCCCCCGGTGTCTCCGCCGCTGATCAATACCAATACTTTCATGGGTACCTCCAAAATCCCCTTGCCTTTGCGGGGGAAACGGATTAGAATGAACCAGTGTCATTATACATGGCTTTGCCGATTCGGTCAAGGGAAGGGGGGATATTATGCTGGAAATGGTCCAGCAATGGGATGAGTCCGTCTTGGTGTGGATCGCAGAGCACCTGCGCAATCCCGTGCTGTCCCTGCCGCTGAACTTCTACACGCAGCTGGGCAACCACGGCATGCTCTTTATCATTTTTGCGGCCGTCCTGCTGCTCTTCCGCCAGACCAGAAGGGCGGGGGCCAGCGCCGCCACCGGCATGCTGCTGGGACTCTTTGTGACAAACCTCACCATCAAGCCCCTGGTCATGCGGCCCAGGCCGTGGCTGGTGATTGAGAACTTCACGGCGCTGGTGGCGGAGCACGATCCCAACTCGTTCCCGTCCGGGCACTCCTGCTGCGCTTTCGCCTTCGGCATGGCGTTGTACCTCACGCTGCCCCAGAAGTGGGCGAGAGTGACCGCCCTTGTTGCCGCCGTCATCATGGCCCTGTCCCGGCTCTACGTGGGAGTCCACTACCCCTCAGACGTGATCGCGGGGACGCTCATCGGCATTCTCTGCGGCATGGCCGGCGCCTGGATCGTGAGGCGGGCAGAGGCCTTCCTCCAAAAGCGCAGAGCGGGCGCCAAAAACCCATAACAAAATCCCCTGGAACCGAGTTCCAGGGGATTTTTGATAGGCAGATGGAATTAGCGGCCGATCTCGTCTGTGCTGCCGACGACCTCGGCGGGCATGTTGCCGGCCAGCTCCTCGATCCAGGTGCTGATCTTTTCGGAGGCCAGGCTGTTGCGGGCAGTGCCCTTCCAAACCGGCTCATTGGTGCCCTTGTAGTAGAGCACGTTGTAGCCCCAGTACTGGGAGGTACCATCTACATCGCCCTCGTGGCGGATGGGATCGCTGACGTCCCCCGGCTGACGGCTGGCGTCAAAGAGCCAGTCCAGAACTTCCTGTCCATACAGGGTGCCGGCGGTAGCGGTCTTGGGGAAGCGCTCGTGGAAGCCGCCCTCGCCGCTGGTGTCCTCGGTGACGCCCTCCGCTGCGGTGATGAACGCGGCTTCGGTCTGTTCGCCGCCCTTGTAGGCGTTGAAGGCATCGTTGATCTTCTGCTCGGCGGTGGCCCAGGCGGCATCTGTGGGCGCCACGGTCTTGCTGTCCTCGGTGGTGGTCTCGGCCTTCACCAGCAGGTTGTGGAAGTCCACGGTGGCGGACTCATCCCGCTCACGGCTGTGCAGGACGATGAAATACCAGCAGTCTGTGCCCTCCACCAGGTCGGACCCGCCGGGCTCCAGGGCCAGCATCTGCTCGGAGAAACCGGAGAAGGCGCTGGTGCCGGTGACGGTCTGATGGTCTGCGCTGTTGCTGGGTTCGTACTCGGTGATCAGGTCCGCAATGGTCTTGCCCTCGGCATAGGCGTCCCGGATGGCCTCGGCCTTCGTCTGGGCGGCGGCGGCAGCCTCTTCCTGCAGCTGGGCAACGGTCTCCTCGTCCAGCTCGTTGCCGTCTGCATCGGTGGTCTCCACCGTCTCAGTGTTGACCTGCAGGTAGGAGTACTCGTAGGTATCCAAGCTGTCCTTGTTCTCGGTGTAGTAGGTCTCCATCTCGTCCTCGGTGATGTTGGTGTAGGCCTCATCGGACTTGGTGCTGTTGTAGTTGCTGGCCAGGACGGCGATCTTGGCCATCTTCTCATAGGCGGAGGCGGTCATGAGCTTGCCGTAGCTCTGGCGGAGGTATGCCACATAGCTCAGGCCGGAGGAGGCGGCGGTGGACTTCATGCTCTCAATGCTGTTGGCCACGGTCTCATCCACGGTGGGGTCCGTGTAGCCGTTGGCCAGGGCATCTTTATAAACACCCATGATCTGGGATGCGCTGGTGACAGCGGAAGACATATAGTAGTCCCGGAAGGTCTGGGTGTCGCTGTACATGTCGGTGTCTGCGGGCAGGGACTCCATGTAGCCCAGCATCACATAGGTGTACATCTGGGACAGGGTGCTCTGACGGGCGGTGCCGTAGAAGTAGGAGAACTCGGCTGCGGACAGGGTCTCATCGCCGACCTTCAGGGTGGGCATCATTCTCTGGAAGAAGCCGGAGTTCCAAATCAGCAGGGCTGCCACCAGCACCACAACGATGACGCCGATGATGGTGTACTTGATTGCCTTGCGTCTGTATTCCAGTTCTTCCTTGCTGACCTTGGCAGCCTTGGCGGCATTTCCGCCGTCCTGCCGCTGTTTTTTCTCTCTGGAAGCGCTCATTGGTAGATCAATCCTCTCCATTGTTCGGTTACTATTGGGACAGGGCAAAACGCACGCAGCGTTCAGCTGTGCGCAATGCACGCATTATAGCACCCCGCCCCCGTCATTGCAAGAGAAAATTAAAGGTGTGCAAAAAGTTCACAATTATGACAGAAACACATAAAAATCCCCGGGTCTGATGGAACATTTTAGACAATCTGCGAAAATGCAGCCGGGGAGAGTGCCGCAGAAAAGGGCTGTCTCACGGCACACGCCGCAAGACAGCCCGCTGTTTTTATAAACCCCGCCATGGCCGTGCCGCCCTCATTAAAAACCTGCACGATCTCATGCAGGTGGGTCGCCTCCGTTTGGCATTACCGCTTCCAACTTCCAGCGTCATCTCAAAGGATGGCCGGGAGGCCTGCGAACAGCCGAAACGAGGGGGCGTCCCGTAGTAACAATGTGGGTTTTAACAAAAGCGGTCACGTAGTTAAAACCTGGCAGGGGGGTGAAACCATCAGAAAAGCAAGTGGGAGGAATCAGTTCTCCCCATCCTCGGCATCCGCCTCTTCGTCTGCCATGATGCGCTCCATGAAGAGGTCATAGACGGCGTTCAGCTCCTCGTCATCGTCCACGCTGGCCAGCATGCTCTCGCCGTTCTCGTCCTCATAGGAGCGCAGAATGATGAGACCATAGTCATCATCGTCCTCATCCATGTCGGCCGGGACGAAGCACATATAGAAATTGTCCTTGTAGCCCACCGTGTCCAGAAGCTCCAGCTCAAACTCGTTGCCGTCCTCATCCGACACGCTGATGAAACTGTCGCCCAAATCCATGTCCTGATCCAGATCCTTGGCCATTGCACAGCCTCCTTTCCTCTGTCTCGGCTATTTTAACCGACAGCAGGGCAAAATGCAAGGGGTATTTTTCGCTTTTTTTGCAGATCCAGCCGCCATTTTTTGTCTCTTCTCCAGCAGAATGGAAGGTGGAACCCCAGAAGAGGGGAAGTACTTTAGCCAGATGAAGCATACGCTCCCCGCGGACTGCCCGTCTGCGGGGTTCCCGGGAGAAGATCCGGCAGGGGAGTCCGCGCCCTATGGGGTCAGGATGCCCGGAAAGGGCCGTTCTGATACAGGACCGCCGCTGGCAGCGGATTCCACACCTTAACCATTTCTTTGGACCGCATTAATACTTTTGACACACCGCGGGTGTAAAAGGGTACGAGGATGCGATTTCGATGGCTTTAGACGCCGAGCTCTTCCATTTTATGGTTTTTCATCACATTGAAACCGGAATCAGGTATAGACAAAACGGAAAACCTGTGGTACAATCCCACGTTAACCGGGCCCTTTCCGGTTTCAATGGATTCCTGTGTCCCGGATATTCCGGGGTTTCTGAATAGGAGGTCACGAAGTTCTATGGATGATAACAACTTTATTCCAGAGGACGGATCCCAGAATCCCATTCCGCCCTCCGCCACTTCACCGCCGGAGGGGGATGACATTTTCCCCGAGGACGGAGCATACAGCGCCGATGAAGAGGGCGGGGAGTATCTGCCGCAAGACAGTGAGCACACCCGAAAGGTGGGGCAGAGCCGCCGTCGGGCCCCAGTGGTGAACCGGCGGGTGATCTGGCATGAGAAGACATTCCACCGGCGCAACTTTCTCATCACCTGCATCATCCGGGTGCTGCAGATCATCGGCACCTTTATCCTGATCGGCGCTCTCACCGGCTCTCTCTTCGGCTGCTACGTGCTGGCCTACATCCGGGACGACATCCTGCCCCGGGCCAAGGTGGACCTGGGCGTGTACACGATGAAGGAGAACTCCATCATCTACTACTATGACAAGATGGGCCAGCCGGTGCAGATGCAGACCCTGCAGTCCAGTGAGAACCGGGAGTACGTGGCCTACGAGGACATCCCCCAGGATCTCATCAACGCGGTGGTGGCCATCGAGGACAAGCGCTTCTGGGAGCATCAGGGCGTGGACTGGTACCGGACCATGGGCGCCTTTGTGAACATGTTTCTCTCCATGCGCAACACCTTCGGCGCATCCACCCTGACCCAGCAGACCATCAAGAACTTCACGGAGTACGACGATGTCACCGTCACCCGCAAGATCCTGGAGATCTTCACCGCCATCCAGGCGGAGCGGGACTACACGAAAGAGTATATCCTGGAGCGCTACCTGAACAAGATCTTCCTGGGCAACGGCTGCTACGGCGTCCAGGCGGCGGCCAAGTACTACTTCGGCAAGGACGTGAAGGACCTGGACCTCTCGGAGTGCGCAAGCCTCGCCGGCATCACCAACAACCCGTCTCTGTACAGCCCCTACGGCGTGGTACACGTCACCCGGTACAAGTGCAACGAGTGTGGCACCATGAACAACGACCCGGAGGAGCCCTGCTCCGGCTGCGGCGAGATCGACTACGGCCCAGGGGAGGAGTGGACCAACCGGGACTACAACCTCCGCCGGCGGGACCTGATCCTCCAGGAGATGTATGAGCCCACCAATGATGACGAAGATCCCACCATCTTCGACCAGATCCGGGAGCTGATCTTCGGCAAGGACAACCTGGAGCCGTATATCACGGAGGAGCAATACGAACAGGCCATCTCGGAGAAGCTGATCTTCACCGCAGACGATGAATACGTGGCCCCGGACGAGAGCGTGGACCAGGTGGACAACCCCAACGAGGGCACCAAGTACAATTGGTACGAAGAGGCCGTGATCACCGAGGCCATTCAACTGCTCCAGGGCCTGAACGGCATGGACGAGGACTACAACCGGCAGCTGGTGTTCAGCGGCGGTCTGAAGATCTACTGTGCCTACGACCCCTATGTGCAGTCCTGCATCGACCAGATCTACAACGACCCGGAGAGTCTGACCATCGCATCCGCCCGGACCGGCCAGAAGCTCCAGTCCAACATGACCATCGTGGACAACTCCACCGGCATGGTGGTGGCCATGGGCACCACCTTCCCGAAGCTGGTGGACCGGGGCTGGAACTACCCGGTGGACACGGTGCGGCAGCCCGGCTCCTCCATCAAGCCCGTCTCCGTCTACGGGCCGGCCCTGGAACTGGGTCTCATCACCCCGGCCTCCATCTCGGACGACAACCCCCACTATATCGGCTCCCCCGGAAACCAGTTCCTGCCCACCAACGCGCCCCTGGGCTACAACGGCCTTATGAGCATCATGGACGGCGTCAAGGTGTCCAAGAACACCATCTCCATCAACACCCTGGAGATGGTGACCCCGGAGAAGTCCTTCGAGTTCATGACCCAGCGGTTCCACTTCACCTCCCTGGTGGAGTACTACGAGACCAGCTACGGGCAGGTCCTGTCTGACGTCCAGATCAGCCCTCTGGCCATGGGCGGTCTCACCTACGGCGTCTCCACCCACGAGATGGCGGCTGCCTTTGCCACCTTCCCCCGGATGGGCTCCTACCGCCCGGCCAGCACCATCTATAAGATTGAGGACATCAACGGCCGCACCATCATCGACAACACCAACAGCACCCAGTATATCCTCAAGGAGAGCACCGCCTACTATATGAATGAGATGCTCACCAACGTGGTAGAGGGCACCGGCGGCGCCACCGGCACCGCGGCCAAGATCGCGGGCCAGACCGTGGCAGGCAAGACCGGTACCACCAACAGCAAGAAGGACCTGTGGTTCTGCGGCTACACCAACTACTACACCGGCGCCGTCTGGGTGGGTTACGACAACCCGGAGGAGATCGTCTACACCGGCGCCGCCCCCGCCACGGTGATGTGGCAGAAGGTGATGGCCATCCTCCACGAGGGCCTCACCAACTCCCACTTCAGCACCCCCGGCAACCTGAAGGACGTGCAGATCTGCATGGACTGCGGCAAGCTGGCCACTGAGAACTGCGCTTTGGACATGCGGGGCAACCGGATCCAGACCTTCCGCCTGGTAAACGGCGATGCCCCCACCGAGTACTGCAACTGCCATGTGCTCATCGATGTCTGCACCGAGAGCCCCATCGCCGGCACCAACGACTACCACCTGGCCGGCCCCAACTGCCCGGCGGAGTCCGTAAAGCGGATCGCCATGGTGGACCGGCCCCGGGAGATCGTAAGCGGGGTCTATGTGGCGGACTGGGACCGCTTTCTCTCCGTCTATGACCGCTTCACCGATGAGGAGAAGTACTGCGATGTGCACACCGCGCCCCCGGAGCCGGAACCCACGGAAGAGCCGGATACCTCGGCAGAGCCGGGGGAGGAGGGCGGCGAGCCTGGGGCCGAGACCTCTGGTGAGCCCACCGAGGCCCCCAGCCAGGAACCCACCGAAGCGCCGCAGGAACCCACTGAAGTGCCCACCGAGGCACCGCCGGCGCCCACGGAGGCGCCCCCCGCTGATGAGGGCGAGCTGCACAGCACGCTGGACTGACCGCCCCCGGCGTACGCCCTGCAAGGACATTGTTGTTGGAAATAACGGCCCGGATCGGCATGATCCGGGCCGTTTTCCGTATCTGGGGAGACAGCGAGAATCCTTGCGTTCCTTGCACAATTCCCCCAATTTGCCGAATTTCTGTGCCGCTGCAAAAAAAGGTTTGTGAAAAAAGGGGCGCGGTTTTTCGTTGCGCAATGTCCGCCTCCATGCTACAATAGTCCACGCCTAACGGGCAATTGAACGTGAGGTGGCTACACCGATGGACTATCAACACTCTAAATTCTATATCGTAGAGGCCTCTGCGCTGCCGGAGATCTACCTCAAGGTTGCAGAGGCCAAGCGGCTGTTGGAGACGGGGGAGGAGCTGACGGTAAACGCCGCAACCAGGCGGACCGGGGTGAGCCGCAGCGCCTTCTACAAGTACAAGGACTCCATCCGGCCGTTTCAGGACCTGCGGGGGCTCACCGCCACCATCCAGATCCTGCTGCGAAATGAGACCGGTGCGCTGAGCGGCGTGCTGAACTATCTGGCCGAGCGGGGGGCGAACGTGCTCACCATCCACCAGTCCATCCCCGGCGGCGAGGTCGCCCCGGTGACCGTGGACATTGAGACGGACAGCATGGACATCACCACAGACACCCTCCTCACCGGGCTTCGGTCCATGTCATCGGTGGTTCGCTGCGAGATTATAGCCGGCTGATGCCGAAAGAGGTGCGTACAATGACAAAAACGGCAATTCTGGGCTACGGTACCGTGGGCTCCGGCGTGGCAGAGGTGCTCTGCGGCCACGCAGACAGCATCGCCCGCAAAGCAGATGGGCCGATTGCACTGAAGTATATCTGTGACGTACGGGACTTTCCGGACAGTCCCTATCAGGACCTGTTTACAAAGGACTTCTCCGTGATCGAACGCGATCCGGAGGTGGGCATTGTGGTGGAGACCATCGGGGGCATCGGCGTAGCCCTGGACTTCACCCGCCGCTGCCTGCGTGCGGGGAAGAGCGTGGTCACCTCCAACAAGGAGCTGGTGGCCATGCACGGCTACGAGCTCACCCATCTGGCGGCGGAGAACGGCGTGTGCTATCTCTTTGAGGCCAGCGTGGGCGGGGGCATCCCCATCATCCGCCCCCTCACCCAGTGCCTGGCGGCCAATGATCTACTGGAGATCACCGGCATTCTCAACGGCACCACCAACTATATCCTCACCCGGATGGCCCGGGCGGGCGCCCCCTTCGCCGAGGCGCTGAAAGAGGCTCAGGCCAACGGCTACGCCGAGCGGGACCCCTCAGCCGATGTGGAAGGCCACGATGCCTGCCGCAAGATCTGCATCCTGGCCTCCATCGCCTTCGGCCGCCACATCTACCCGGACCAGGTGCCCACCGAGGGCATCTCCCACATCACCCCCACCGACATGGACTACGCCGAGCAGAGCGGCCGGAAGATCAAGCTGCTGGGCCGGGCGGTGCTGATGCCGGACGGAACGGTGTCCGCCTGTGTGGGCCCCCACCTGGTGGATCTGGAGAATCCGCTGGCCGGGGTAGAGGACGTGTTCAACGGCATCACCGTGCGGGGGGACGCCATCGGCGATGTGATGTTCTACGGACGGGGCGCCGGCAAACTGCCCACCGCCTCCGCCGTGGTGGCAGACGTCATCGACCTGGCCCGGAACAGGGAGCACCGCAAGCCGCTGCTCTGGGAGAAGGGCGGACCGGATGCGGTCTCCGCCCAGCCCATGGCCACCCGCTGGTATGTCCGGGCCCAGACCCGCCCTGAGGAGCTGCGCACCGCCCTGGGCGGCGGCCAGCTGCTGGCCCGCCGGGGCAATGAGAACGGCGAGACCGCCTGCATCACCGCAGGCGCCCTCACCCCGGAGGAATTGAGACAGCGCCTGGGAGCGCTGCAGCCCCTGTCTGTGCTGCGGGTGCTGGACTGAGACCCCGCAGTCCCCACCGGCATAGAATGGAGCGGCCGCTCTGCGGCCGCGTACCGGAAGCATGGACAATCCATGGAAGGATGAACGCAAAATGTCTTTGATTGTGCAAAAATTCGGCGGCACCAGCGTTGCCAATGCAGAGCGCATCTGCAACGTGGCCCGCATTATCACCGATACCTACAAGGCCGGCCACGATGTGGTGGCGGTGCTCTCCGCCCAGGGGGACACCACCGATGAGCTCATCGAAAAGGCCGCTGAGATCAACCCCAACGCGTCCAAGCGGGAGATGGACATGCTCCTGTCCACCGGCGAGCAGGTGTCCTGCGCCCTCTGCGCCATGGCCATCGAGGCCCTGGGCTATCCCGTGGTGTCCCTCACCGGCTGGCAGGCGGGCTTCCGTACCAACTCCGGCTACGGCAACGCCCGGATCAAGCGGGTGCAGGCAGACCGCATGCGCACCGAGCTGGACAAGCGGCGGATCGTCATCGTGACGGGCTTCCAGGGGATCAATAAGCTGGACGACATCACCACCCTGGGCCGCGGCGGCTCAGACACCTCCGCCGTAGCCATCGCCGCCGTGCTGGGCGCGGACCTGTGCCAGATCTACACCGATGTGGACGGCATCTACACCGCGGACCCCCGTCTCGTGCCCAACGCCAGGAAGCTGGAAGAGATCACCTTCGATGAGATGTTGGAGCTGGCCTCTCTGGGCGCACAGGTGCTGCACAACCGCTCGGTGGAGATGGCCAAGCGGTATAACGTCAATCTCGAAGTACTATCCAGTTTCTCCGGTCAGCCGGGTACAAAAGTGAAGGAGGTCGTCCAGACCATGGAAAAATCATATATCAGCGGCGTCGCCAAGGATAAGAACATCGCCCGTCTGGCCCTGGTAGGCCTGCAGGATACCCCGGGTATCGCCTACAAGGTCTTCTCGCTGCTGGCCCGCAACCACATCAACGTGGACATCATTCTCCAGTCCATCGGCCGCGACAGCACCAAGGATATCAGCTTCACCGTGTCCAAGGGGGACATGGAGCAGGCCCAGAAGCTGTTGGAGGACAACAAGAGCTCCATCCGCTTCGACCACATCGATGTCTCGGACAACGTGGCCAAGGTCTCCATCGTGGGCGCCGGCATGGTGAACAACCCCGGCGTGGCCGCCAAGATGTTCGAGGCCCTCTACAACGCCGGCATCAACATCAACATGATCTCCACCAGCGAGATCAAGGTCTCCGTGCTGGTGCACATCACCGATGCAGACAGAGCGGTGCGCGTCATCCACGACCGCTTCTACGATGAGTTCAACGGAGAACGGTAGAACAAAAACTGTATAGGTTTTACCCTTTACAGACTGCTCCCCCGGATTCGCCCTAGGTACACCCGGCATACCGGACGGTATGCCGGGTGTCTTTGAGAAATGGGGCGAAATCTGCGCACGAAAATCGGAAAACTGTTGCAAGAACGGCTGCAAAATGCTAAGATAGCACAAATCCAGACAGCGGCAGCAAGGGGATGGTGGGTTGTATCTTAAGGCATTGGAAATACAGGGGTTTAAATCCTTCCCGGACAAGACTGTCCTGACCTTCGGCTCGGAGATCACCGCCATTGTGGGGCCCAACGGCTCCGGCAAGTCCAACATCGCAGACGCCATCCGCTGGGTGATGGGGGAGCAGTCCTCCCGCACCCTCCGGGGCAGCAAGATGGAGGACGTGATCTTCCTGGGCACTGAGAAGCGCAAGAGCCTGGGTTTTGCCGAGGTCACCCTGGTGCTGGACAACAGCAGCAAGATCCTGGCCATGGAGGAGATCGAGGTGGCCGTCACCCGGCGGTATTACCGCTCCGGGGAAAGTGAATACTATATCAACCGGCAGGCCTGCCGCCTCCGGGACATCAACGAGCTCTTTATGGACACCGGCCTGGGCCGCGAGGGGTATTCCATCATCGGCCAGGGCAGGATCGATGAGATCCTCTCCCTGAAAAGCGGAGACCGCCGGGACATCTTCGAGGAGGCCGCCGGCATCAGCCGGTTCCGCCACCACAAAGAGGACGCGGAGCGGAAGCTGGAGCGCACCGATGAGAACCTGGTGCGCATCAACGACCGCATCAGCGAGCTGGAACTGCAGGTGGAGCCCCTGCGGGTGGCTGCGGAGAAGACCAGGAAGTACAACCTCTACCAGGGCGAGCTGCGGGGCCTGGAGATCACCCTCTGGATCCAGCAGCTGGACAAGATCCGCACCGGCAACATCAAGCTGAAGCAGGACCTGGCCAGCGCCCAGCGGCAGAAGAACGCCGCCAAAGAGGAAGTGGACCGGCTCTACGCGGACAGCGAGCAGTACACCCAGCAGATCCAGGAGAAGGACCTGGAGTCTGAGAAGCTTCGCACCAAGGTGTCCGATCTGGAATCCCAGCTCCACGCCTGCGAGAACAGCATCGCCCTTTTGGAGAACGACATCCGCAACAACACGGAGAACGCCGCCCGCATCCAGGCCGAGCTGGCCCAGCAGGAGGACCGGGCAGACGCCATCCGCCAGCAGATCGCCCAGCGGGAGACCCGCCTCCAGGAGATCGCAGACGCCATCGCCGCCTGCAACCAGAAGATCGCAGACCTGGACCAGCAGGCCGCCGACACCATCGCCAGCGCCGGCCAAATCAGCGAAGAGCTGGAGGCCCTCCGCCAGAAGGAGCGGCTGCACACGGCATCGGCGGGAGAGGCCAGAGAGCTGATCTCCGCTCTCTCCGCCGCCGCCCAGGAGTTGCTGGACCGGGACGATGCCCTGGGCCGGGAGCGGAAAGAGCAGGAAGATCGGATCGCCGAGGCCAGAGCCGCCCGGCAGCAGCTGGAGCAGGAGCTGAAAGAGAAGACCGAGAAGCGGGACGCCACCCGGAATGTGGTAAACGGATACCGCATGCGCTGCCAGACCCGGCAGCGGAAGCGGGACGAGATCCAGGAGCGGTATAACGCCATCGAGCTGGACAGCACCCGCCTGAAAGAGCGCATTCGGGTTCTCTCAGACATGGAGAAGGAGTATGAAGGGTACTCCAAGGCGGTAAAAGACGTGATGAACGAGGCCTCCCGGGGCGCCCTCCGGGGCATCCGGGGGCCCGTGGCCAACCTCATCCATGTGCCAGACCAGTACACCGTGGCCATCGAGACCGCCCTGGGCGGCGCCATGCAGAACCTGGTGGTGGAGCGGGATGAGGACGGCAGAATGGCCATCGAGTGGCTGAAGCGGGTAAACAGCGGCCGCGCCACCTTCCTCCCCATGAACACCATCCGCCCGGCGGACTTCCGGGAGCGCGGCCTGGAGAGCGAAAACGGCTTTGTGGGCATGGCGGACACGTTGGTCTCCTTTGACCCCGAGTACCGCAATATCTTCTCCAATCTGCTGGGGAAAGTGGTGATCGCCCGGGATCTGAACCGGGCCATGGCCATCGCCCGAAAATACAACCACAGAGTTCGGATCGTCACCCTGGACGGCCAGGTGATGAACGTGGGCGGCTCCATGACCGGCGGCGCGGTGAGCCGTTCCACCGGCATTCTCTCCCGGGCCAACGAGCTGGAGCGGCTGAACAAGCAGCAGGACGGCTTGGCGGGGGACATGAAGAAGCTCTCGGAGGACCTCTTTAAGGCCCGGCGGGAGGTAAACGCGGCGGAGTTCGAGATGGAGGACGCCGCCAATGAGCTGCGCACAGAGGAGGACGCGGTGCTGCAGCTCTCCGAGCGGGTGAACAGCGCATACCGGCAGGTTGAGGAGCTGGAGAAGCGCTCCCAGCTCCTCCAGAGCGAACAACAGCAGATCCGGACCCGTATGGAAGAGAACAGCACCGCCACAGAGGACGCCAAGCAGCGGATCGCCGAGCTGGAGGGCAACGCCGCCGCCCTGAGGGCGGAGAGCGAGGCCAAGGCCGCCAGCCGCAGCACGCTGCAGGAGAAGGCGGCGGCTCTGCAGGAGGAGAAGGCCGGACAGGCCGCGGCGCTGGCCGGTCTGGAGGGCGAGCAGTCCGCCTCCGAGAAGGGCCTGGCAGAGCTCATAGAACTGCGGGACGGCCTGGCAGGGGACGCCGAGGGGCGCCTTGCCATGATCAGCCGCTTTGAGCAGCAGAACACCGAACTGGCCAACCGGATTCAGGAGCAGGAGACCTTGCGCAACACCCTGCGCACCCAGAGCAAGGAGAGCTCCGCCGCCCTGAAGGCCAATACGGACGCCCGGATGGAGCTGGAGGGCCGCCGCAACCAGGCGGACCGCCAGGCCAGAGACAAGAACAATGAACTGCTGAACATGGAGCGGGAGGTCTCCACCCTGGAGCAGAAGGTGAACGCCGCCAGCATGGAGGAGAATCAGCTGCTGGAGAAGCTGTGGGACACCTACGAGCTCTCCTACGATGTAGCCCGCCAGCAGACGGTGGAGATCGAGTCCGTCTCCAAGGCCCAGCGGCGGATCGGCGAGCTGCGCCGGGCCATCTCCGGCCTCGGCAGCATCAACCCGGACGCGGTGGAGGAGTTCCAGCGGGTGAATGAGCGGTACACGCTGTTCACCACCCAGCGGGACGATGTGACCCGGTCCAAGAACGAGCTGGAGGAGATCATCCGCCAGATCACCCAGGAGATGACCAACATCTTCCGGGAGCAGTTCGACCGCATCGCAGAGCAGTTCCGGGTGACCTTCCTGGAGCTCTTCGGCGGCGGCAGGGCCTCCCTGGAGCTGGAGGACCCCAACGATGTGCTGAACTGCGGCATCGCCATCAAGGCGCAGCCCCCGGGCAAGGTGGTAAACAGCCTGAGCCAGCTCAGCGGCGGCGAGCGGGCCTTCATCGCCGTGGCCCTGTACTTCGCCATTTTGAAAGTCCGTCCCACGCCGTTCTGCGTGATGGACGAGATCGATGCCGCCCTGGACGAGTCCAACGTGGCCCGGTTTGCCCGCTACATCCGCCAGGTGGGGGACAAGACGCAGTTCATCGTCATCACCCACCGCCGGGGCACCATGGAGGAGGCAGACGTGCTCTACGGCGTCACCATGCAGGAGGAGGGCGTGAGCCGGATGCTCACCATCAACCTGAACGACATGGAGAGCGAACTACATCTCAACAACGCGGCCGCGGACGAGGCGGTATACTGACAGAGCAGGTGATTCCCAATGGGTTTCTTTGATAAAATTAAAAAGATCGGCATCTTCCAGAGCTTCTTTACCAAGCTGGACGATGACTTCTACGAGGAGCTGGAGGAGTCTCTGGTGATGGCGGACATGGGCGCCGAGCTCACCATGGAGGCCGTGGAGGAGCTCCGCGCCCGCTGCAAGGCGGAGGGCATTCTGGACGTGGAGGGCGCCCGGGACTGCATGAAGGACATCCTGGCGGAAAAACTCACCTTCGACAGCATGGACGTGGACCTGGAGCGCACCCCCGCCGTGGTGCTCTTCATCGGGGTGAACGGGGTGGGCAAGACCACCTCCATCGGCAAGCTGGCCTCCCGCTGGAAGCATGAGGGCAAGCGGGTGCTGCTGGCGGCAGGGGACACCTTCCGGGCCGCCGCGGCGGAGCAGCTCACCATCTGGTCTGAGCGGGCCGGGGTGGACATCATCAAGCAGCACGAGGGGGCAGACCCCGCTGCCGTGGTCTATGATGCCCTCAACGCCGCCAGAGCCCGCAAGGCGGACGTGGTGCTGGTGGACACCGCAGGCCGGCTCCACAACAAGCAGAACCTGATGAATGAGCTCAACAAGATCAGCCGGGTGATCGACCGGGAGCTGCCCAACTCCAGCCGGGAGAATCTGCTGGTGCTGGACGCCACCACCGGCCAGAACGGCCTCATCCAGGCCAAGGAGTTTGCCAAGGCCGCCGGGGTGACCGGCATCGTGCTCACCAAACTGGACGGCACCGCCAAGGGCGGCATCGTCATCGCCATCGCCCGGGATCTGGGGGTGCCGGTGAAGTTTGTTGGCGTGGGCGAGGGCGTGGACGACCTCCGCCCCTTCGTCCCCCGGGACTTTACAGAGGCGCTGCTGTAAAGGAAATTAGCCTTACAGAATACAGGAGGAGCTGAACGTTGATGAAACTGGTGCTGGCCAGCAAAAATCCCAAGAAACTCGCCGAGTTGTCCACCATTCTCTCCGGCCTCGGCATCGAGGTCTGTCTCCAGGCCGATGCGGGCGTGGATGTGGAAGTGGAGGAGACCGGTGCCACCTTTGAAGAGAACTCCATGCTGAAGGCCAAGGCCGTGATGGAGGCCTCCGGACTGCCTGCGGTGGCGGACGACTCCGGCCTCTGCTGCGATGGCCTCAACGGCGCCCCCGGGGTGTACTCCGCCCGATACGGCGGACCCGGCCTGGACGATGCCGGCCGGTACCGCCTGCTGCTGGAGAATCTCCGGGGACAGACCCGGGCGGCCAAATTCGTCTCGGTGATCACCTGCTGCTTCCCCAACGGCGATGTGATCACCGCAAGAGGGGAGTGCCCCGGCACCATCGCCTTTGCCCCCCAGGGCAGCGGCGGCTTCGGCTATGACCCCGTGTTCTTCGTGCCCTCCCTGAAGAAGACCTTTGCCCAGCTCTCTCCCGAGGAGAAGAACGCCATCTCCCACCGTGGCAAGGCGCTGCGGGCCTTTGCTGAGAAACTGGAGGCCTATTTGGGCTAAAAATGCACCGGCCGGTGAGAAAAAATCTGAGAAGCCCGGCCTGTCCATAGAGAGATTACAAAACAATCACAGTTTGTTCACAAATGGATGATAGAAACAGTTCGGCATTCTGGTACAGGAGAGGGGGAGGACCCAATGGATCTGACGAGTAAGCAGCGTGCCCAGCTCCGGAGCATGGCCACAGACATCGACACCATTCTTCTCGTGGGCAAAGACGGCATCGGCCCCAATCTGATCACCCAGGCCAACGATGCCCTGGAGGCCAGAGAGCTCATCAAGGGCAAGGTGTTGGACAACAGCATGCTGTCTCCCCGGGAGTGCGCTGAGGCACTGGCCAAGGAGGCCAGAGCAGAGGTGGTACAGGTCATCGGCAGCAAGTTTGTGCTGTACCGGGAGACCCACAGCAAACCAAAAGACAAGAGAATCCGGCTCGTGAAGTGATGATCCAAACCCGAAAGGCATGGCGGTGATTCCATATGAAGATCGGACTGTACGGAGGTAGTTTTAACCCGCCCCATCTGGGACATCTGGCGGCGGCACGGGCTGCGGTGCAGGCACTGCAGCTGGATGAATTGGTCTTGATCCCGGCGGGGATTCCGCCCCACAAGGCACTGGCGCCGGACAGCCCGGCGCCGGAGACCCGGCTGGCCCTCACCGCCCTGGTGGCGGATCAGCTGCAGTGGGAGACCCCGGGGGTGAAGATCTCGGTGTGGGACGAGGAGATCCGCCGGCAGGGGAAGAGCTACACCGCGGACACTTTGCAGGCGGCCCGGGAGCGCTGGCCAGGCGCCGCGCTCTGGCTGCTCACCGGCACGGACATGTTCCTCACGCTCCACACCTGGTATCACCCGGAGATCATCCTGGACATCGCCGGCCTCTGTGCCTTCTCCCGCACAGCCGCTGTGCCCTCGGATGCTTTCGATGCCCAGCAGCGCCGTCTGGAAGAACAGTACGGCGCCCGGGTGGTGCGGATCGCCATTCCGGATCTGGTGGAAGTGAGCTCCACAGACCTCCGGGCCATGCTGCCTGCGGGCGAGGGCGGGGCATATCTCACCCAGCCGGTTCTGGGCTATATCCTCCGGGAGCACCTCTATGGAACAAATGCCGATCTCAGCCGTCTAAGTACTGAGGCGCTGCGCTGTGTGGCCTACTCCATGGTGAGGGCAAAGCGGATTCCCCACATCCGGGGCACCGAGGAGACGGCGGCGGCATTGGCCCGCCGCTGGGGCGCAGACGAGGAGACCGCCCGGAGAGCGGCCATTCTCCACGACTGCACCAAGTACTGGACCCCTGCGGAGCATCTCACCTTCTGTGACCAGTACGGAGAGCCTCTTACCCCCTTGGAGCGCAGCGAGGAGAAGCTCATGCACGCCAAGAGCGGCGCCGCCGTGGCCGAACACCGCTTTGGGGCATCGCAGGAGGCCGCCTCCGCCATCCGGTATCACACCACCGGCCGGGGCAATATGTCCCTTTTGGAAAAAATCATCTACATCGCCGATTTCATCGAGCCCAACCGCACCTTCTCCGGCGTGGAATCCATGCGTGAGGCCGCGTTCCGGGATCTGGACGCCGCAGTTGGCCTCGGCACCGGCTGCTGCATTGCCGAGATGAAGCAGCGGGGCAAGACCATTGATCCCAATACCCAGGCGGCATACCATTGCTATGGGAGACCGGCTGTGACATAGTTTGATAGAGGAGTATCGCCCATGCACCCTGACGATTATCCCACTGGCATTGATGAATCCCTGTTTGATCCGCCCCAGGACGATGAGCCTGAAGAGATGGAAGAGCCGGAAGAGCCCGATGAGCCCTTTGCGCCGGAGCCGCCCCAGAGCGAACCAGACGAACCCACATTCCGCATCGACCTGAGCCCGCAGCAGACGCCCTCTGCGCCCGCCCAGGACGTTGGCGATGAACCCACCTGCAGGATCGATGTGTCCGCCGCCTCCCAGGATCCGGAGGACAACAGCGCCCCCACCCGCAGGATCGACCTCTCCGCCAGCACGCCGCCGGCCCCGGTGTCCCCAGAGGACGCCAGTGCGCCCACCCGGAAGATCCAGCTTCCCAACACACCGGAGCCGGAAAACACACCGGAGCCAGAAGAGGCGGAGAAAGAGCCCACACCGCCGCCCCCGCCCATGCCGCCGCAGTCCCAGAAGGGAAAGCGGCTGCGGATCGTGCTCATCGCGGTGGCCGCCGTGATCATTGTACTGCTGCTGGCGGGCTTTCTCTTCGTGCGGCGATGGTTTGTCCGGCCCAACCTGCCGATGGAACCGGTGGAGACCTATCAGCCGCTGATCACCCAGCCCCCGGCGACGGAGAAGCCCTCCCAGGCCCCCGATGCAGAGGAGACGGAGGATCCGGAGCCCACGGAGACGCCCGTCTACGACCGGGAGACCGTCCAGCCCAAGGTGAGCGGGGAGCGGAAGAGTGAGAACTTCTTCACCTTCCTGATCTTCGGCTCGGACATCGCCTCCGGCAACACGGACACCATGATGGTGGTCTCCTATGACGCAGACAACCAGAAGGCCACGGTGATCTCCCTGCCGAGAGACACCCTCATCAACTCCGCCAGCACCTACTCCAAGAAGCTGAACAATGTGTACGTCTTCAATGGCGGCGGCGAGCGGGGGACCGAGGCCCTGCGCCGGGAGGTCTCAGAGCTGCTGGGCTTTGTGCCGGACTTCTATGTGCGGATCGACTGGGAGCTGGTAAAGGACATGGTGGACGCCATCGGCGGCGTCTGGTTTGATGTCCCGTACCGCATGAAGTATGACGACCCCACCCAGGACCTGCACATCGACCAGGAGCCCGGATACCGCTTCCTGGACGGCGATGACGCCATGCAGGTGGTCCGCTGGCGGCACAACAACCAGGGCGTGGCGAGCGGCAGCAAGGACGGCAGCGACATCACCCGCATCGGCATCCAGCAGGACTTCCTGAAAGCCGTGCTGGAGCAGACTTTGCAGATCAAGAACCTCTGGAAGATCGATGAGCTGATGAGCCTCTTCAGCGAGCGGGTATACAGCAATCTGAGCATTGAAAACCTGCTGTGGCTGGCCCAGCGGGCGGTGTTCGGCGGGCTGAAGGCGGAGAACGTGGAGTTTACCATCTTCCCGTATCTCTTCGCCACAGACTTTCTGAACCGCGGCTTCGTGGTGGCCAATCAGTCCGCCCTGCTTACCCTGATCAATGAGAAGCTGAACCCCTACGTGCAGGAGGTAACCATCACCCAGCTGGACCTGATGAGCGTGGCACCGGACGGCAGCCACCGCTCCTCCACCGGAGTGCTGGCCGATCCCACCATGGCGACCCCGCCGGTGGTGGCCACCCCGGAGCCCACCCCGGACCCCAACGCCACAGAGGAGCCGGCGGAGTCCGGAGATCCCGCTGCATCCACAGATCCCGGCGAGCCGCTGGAATCCGGCGAGCCGGTGGAATCTGGAGAGCCGGTGGAGTCCGAGGAGCCGATTGCATCCACAGACCCCGCCGCGTCCGTTGCGGGCGAGACGCCAGGGGAGAGCGGCGAGAACGTCCCCGCAGATGACCCGGCCGTCTCCGAAAGCCCGGATACCCCGGCCGTCTCCGAAAACCCGGATGCCCCGGCCGTCTCCGAAAACCCGGATGCCCCGGCGGCCATCGCCACCGAGGCCCCCATCTCTCAGGAGCCGCCGGCAGACAATCCCCCCGCCGCAGACAGCACCCCGGCCCCGGAGGACACTGCGCCGGAGGAGCCCCAGACAGACCCAGTAGAACCCCCGGCGGAGCCCACGCCTGCGGCAGAGGCGCCCGCACCGGAAGACAATCCCCCGGAGATCTCCGGGGAGGAGACCAACTGAGAAAGGAAGACCGATCCATGCTGGAACCGAAAGAAATCGCTGAACTGGCTGTAAAAGCGCTGGACGAGAAAAAAGGCAAGGATATCCGGATGCTCCACATCGAGGCCCAGAGCACCCTGGCCGATTACTTTGTGATCTGCAACGGCACTTCCACCACCCAGGTCCGCGCCCTGGCGGACGCCGTAGAGGAGATCCTGGACAAGGCGGGGGAGCAGCCCCATCATGTAGAGGGTCACCGGGGCGGCCAGTGGACCCTGATGGATTACTCCTCCGTGGTGATCCACATCTTCACGGAAGAGGGCCGCGAATTCTATTCTTTGGAGCGGCTGTGGTCTGACGCCGAGCAGGTGGACATCTCCGCCCTTCTGAAGACAGACGACACGGCAAAGTGAGGTATAATCCCTTATGGAAGAACAAACCCCGAAAAAAGTGATGCTCTCCGGCATTCAGCCCAGCGGAGATCTGCATCTTGGAAACTATCTTGGCGCCATCAAGAACTGGGCGGAGCGGGCTGACCAGTTTGACTGCTTCTACTTCATGGCGGACATGCACACCATCACCGTGCGCCAGGAGCCGGCGGCCCTGCGCCGGCGCACCCTGGAGCAGCTGGCCCAGTATATCGCCTGCGGCCTGGACCCGGAGAAGAACACCCTCTTCATCCAGTCCCATGTGCACCAGCACGCGGAACTGGGCTGGGTGCTGAACTGCTACACCATGTTTGGCGAGCTGTCCCGGATGACCCAGTTCAAAGACAAAGCCGCCCGCAATTCGGAGAACATCAATGGCGGCCTCTTCACCTATCCCTGCCTCATGGCCGCAGACATCCTGCTCTATCAGCCGGACTACGTGCCGGTGGGAGAGGACCAGCGGCAGCATGTGGAGCTCTGCCGGAACATCGTGCAGCGCTTCAATAGCATTTACGGCGATGTCTTTAAAATGCCGGAGCCCTACATCCCCAAGGCGGGCGCCCGGGTGATGGGCCTATCCCAGCCGGAGAACAAGATGAGCAAGTCCATCCCCGAGGGCTGCATCTTCCTGATGGAGAAGCCGGAGGACATTCAGCGGAAGTTCAAGCGGGCCGTGACGGACAGCGACACCGAGCACTGCGTGCGCTATGACCCGGAGAACAAGCCCGGCGTGTCCAACCTGATGAACATCTATGCCGCCGTGACCGGCAAGTCCCTGGAGGCCATTGAGCAGGAGTTTGAGGGCGCCGGCTACGGCAAGTTCAAGCCCGCGGTGGGCGAGGCCGTGATCGAGACCCTGCGGCCCATCCGGGAGGAGGCCCAGCGGCTGCTGCAGGACAAGGCCTACCTGGAGAGCGTGTACCGCTCCGGCGCGGAGCGTGCCTCCTATGTGGCAGAGAAGACCCTGCGGAAAGTCTACAAAAAGATCGGTTTCCTGCCCCGGTGATCCACCGCCGGCTCAAGCAGGACAAAGGAGCGATTTTCCTTGCTGAACAATCTGCCGGACGCCGGCGGAATCGCCGCTGCCGTCCTGAGTAAGGCTGGTGCATCCCTGGGCATGCAGCACGTCCTGTATGCTCTACTGCTGGCTGCAGTGGTCTCTTTTGCGGCCACACCGCTGGTGAAGTCCCTGTCTGTAAAGATCGGCGCCATCGACGTGCCAAAAGACAACCGGCGGATGCACGACCACCCCATCCCCAGATGCGGAGGTCTTGCCATCTTCTTCGGTTTTATGGTGTCTGCCCTTCTGCTGGTGCCCATCGACACCCCGCGGCAGGGGATGCTGCTGGGCGCGGTGGTGATCGTCATCCTGGGCGTCTTTGACGACAAGTTCTCCCTGCCGGCCATGCTGAAGTTTGTGGTCCAGATCATCGCTGCCCTCATCGCGGTACTGGCAGGGAACCGCATCGATGTGCTGTCTAACCCCAATATTTTCAGCGACAATCCTTACTGGTCCTTAGGTGTACTGGCTGTTCCCTTTACAGTGATCTGGATCGTTGCCATCACCAATGCCGTGAACCTGATCGATGGCCTGGACGGCCTGGCCTGCGGTGTGAGCACCATCAGCGCCTCCTCCATGCTGATCATCGCCCTTCTCGTGACCGAGACCGATGTGGCGGTGATCATGGCCGCCCTGGCAGGGGCCTGCATCGGTTTTCTGCCCTATAACTTCAACCCGGCCAAGATCTTCATGGGGGACACCGGCGCCACCTTCCTGGGCTTCATCATGGCGGTGATGAGCGTGCAGGGCATGTTCAAGATGGCGGGCATCATTTCCTTTGTGGTGCCCTTCCTGGTGCTGGGCCTGCCCATCTTCGATGTGAGCTTCGCGGTGATCCGCCGGGTCTCCCACGGCCAGAGTCCCATGACCCCGGACAGAGGGCATGTCCACCACCGACTCATCGACATGGGCTTTTCCCAGAAGCAGGCGGTGGGCGTGCTCTACGTGGTGAGCGCCATACTGGGCCTCTCCGCAGTGGTGCTCACCGCCAGCAGCGCCCTTCGCGCCATGGTCTTTCTGGGCGCCATGGGCATCGCCGGCGCCATCGCGTGGCACGTCTTTGTGAGCCACGAAAATCATCTGAAACAGCTACAGCAGCAGAGAGAGCAGGAACAAGCCCAGGAGCAGAAAAAGGCCGCGGGCGGGGAGGATGCGCATCATGGATAAGCTGAAAGTGATGACCATCTTCGGCACCCGTCCAGAGGCGGTAAAGATGGCCCCGCTGGTCCAGGAGCTGGGCCGCCGTGAGGAGATCCAGCCGTACTGCTGCGTCACGGCACAGCACCGCCAGATGCTGGACGGGGTGCTGGAGATCTTCCACCTCCACCCGGACTTCGACCTGGACATCATGGAGCAGCGGCAGACCCTGTCCACCATCACCTCCAAGTGCCTTATGGGTTTGGAAGACGTGCTGAAGCAGGTGCATCCGGATCTGGTACTGGTCCACGGAGACACCTCCACCACCTTTGCCAGCGCCCTGGCGGCCTACTATCAGCAGATCGCCGTGGGCCATGTGGAGGCGGGCCTTCGCACCTGGGACAAGTACTCCCCCTTCCCGGAGGAGATGAACCGCACCCTGGTGGGCCGGATTGCAGATCTGCACTTCGCCCCCACCCCCGCCAACCGCAAGAACCTGGAGCGGGAGGGCATCCGAAAGGGGATCTACGTCACCGGCAACACGGTGATTGACGCCCTGCGCACCACCGTGCGGCCGGACTTCCAGTTTGCCGAGCCGGAGCTCAACGATCTGGACTACGAAAACCGCAAGGTCATCGTGGTGACCTGCCACCGCCGGGAGAACTACGGCCGGCCCATGGAGGACATCATGGACGCCCTGGCGGACATCGTGAAGGCGTTCCCGGAGGCGGAGCTCGTCTATCCCGTCCACCTGTCTCCCGTGGTCCAGGAGTGCGCCCACCGCCACTTCGACGGCATGGAGCGGGTGCACCTGGTGCAGCCGCTGGCGGTGGACGAGATGCACAACCTGATGGCCCGCTGTTACATGGTAATGACGGACTCCGGCGGCCTCCAGGAGGAGGCCCCCGCCCTGGGCAAGCCGGTGCTTGTCCTCCGGCGGGAGACAGAGCGACCCGAGGCGGTGGAGGCGGGGACGGTGGCCCTCGCCGGCGTGGAGCACGACATCATCGTCCACGAGGCCGCCCGGCTGTTGGAAGACCCCGCGGCATACCACGCCATGGCCCATGCGGTAAACCCATATGGGGACGGCATGGCCTGCCGCCGCATCGCAGACGCCATCCTGTATCACTTCAAACGGAGTGACCGGAGGCCTGTGCCCTTCGCCGAGTAAACTCCGGCGGGGAGAGGCGCTTGAGAGACGGTCTCAAGCCATTTGAACAATCATCCAACTGAGATACTGCGGACCGCACCCGCTCACCCGGCGGTGCGGCTTCCGGTCCGATGGGGGGAGATCGCTTGGAAGAGAAAAGACGTACCGCTCTGGCTGTGGCCATCATCGTAGTGGTGCTGCTGGCTGTTCTCTCCAGTTTTCTCCCCACCTTTTTTTCAGGCAATCACCATATTGAACTGGCTGACCCCAGCGCCGCAGACAGCAGCAATCCCACGGTGACCGGCCCCGGGGACGACAGCGCCATCACCGTGCGGATCGAGCCCGACACGGTGCAGACCGTGATCGCCTCCCTGAATCGCTACACCAGCTACAGCCGCACCGTCTCCGCCGAGTACTACGATGACAACGGCGGCTTTCTGGGCACCCTCACCGCCCAGGTCTGGTCCGATGACGGCTGGACCCGCACCACGGTGTCCAACGCAGACGGCTCCATCGAGCACTCCATCGTGGGGGACGACACCCTGTGGCTATGGTATGAGGGGGAGACCTCCTACTACTCCGGCCCGGCGGACGCCGTGGCAGAGGACCGGATGCAGCGGCTGCCCACCTACGAGGACGTGTTGGCCCTGGACAAAGACGCCATCACCGATGCCGGCTACACCGAGTGGGAGGGACAGGACTGCATCTATGTGGAGGCGGAGTTCCCCCTCATGGGCTACACCGAGCGGTACTGGATCAGTGAGGCCAGCGGCCTTCTGATGTCCGCTGAGACCGTCTCAGACGGCGTGCGGGTGTACGCCATGCGCTCCTACGATGTGGTGAGCCCCCTGGTACAGGCCCCCGGCGCGTTCACGCTGCCGGACGGCACCGTCCTCTACGACCCCTCTTTGTGATCGTCTCCCAGGCCCAGCAACAGCAGCAGGCCAAGGGTGATCACCAGTTCCAGATTGTCTCCCTCCAGGTACAGGAAGAGGATGATCAGCACCAGCAGGATATCCCCGGTGTCCAGCTTCTCCAGGTGAAAGTGCTGCTTGAGAGTGGAGAGCAGCTGGGCGAGACCGGAGGAGACCTCCTGCATCAGATCCCCTCTGGGGCGCAGATTGGCTGCCGGCTGGGGCTGCGGCTGTCCCTGGGGCTTTTCCTGGGAAGACGGCTTTTGCTCCGGCCTCTCCGGCTGCCAGCCGTCCGGCTCCAGCGGGATGAGATCCTCTCCGTTGAGATAGCGGTTATACATGGTTCTCCCCCTTGGGGCGGAAGAGCTCCAGAGCGCTGCGGATCAGCCGGGAGAGGCGGGCTATCTGTACCGCCTTGTCCAGTTTGGCGTAGCGCTCCTCCCGGACAAAGGGCTTCAGGGCCATCAGCAGGGCCACCCGCTGGTCTTCCTGGCCGCTCTGGTACTCTCCCAGAAGCTTTGCCGCGGCGGAGAGCATCCCGGGATCCAATGCGGAGAGGCCGGGAAGGCCTCCCTGGGACGGCGCGGGCCCGTTCTGCTGGGGTGCCGGCGGCTCAGTGCCCTCAGGCGGCGGGGCAGAAGACGGCCCGCCGTCTCCCAGGTGCAGGGACTGGGCCAGCTGCATGATCTGCGACATCGCCTCCGGATTGCGGAGGATTCCATCCAGTTTTTGCTCCAGATCGCCCATGGCTGACCCTCCTGCCAAGATGCCCTGTTACTCCAGGGCCTTTTTCATGCGGCTGAGCAGCTTTTCGCCCGCCGGACTATTCATCACCTGGCGGATGGAGTCCGCCAGGGAGGACGGGTCCCCATTGGCGGCCTGCTGCGCCGCCTGCTCCAGATTGCCCCCTGTGGAGCGGCGGAGCAGTTCCATGACGGTCTGCGTCTCCGGCGCATCCCGCAGTTCTTCCAGGGCAGAGCGGTTCTGCAGCAGCTTTCCCGCCGCCTCGGAGTGCATGAGATCTTGTACACTTGACATCCCGTGGACCTCCCTCATAGGGTATGGTCCAGTATATGAAGCAGGAAGGAAATGGTGAACCGGTGAAGATCTGTGTTTTTTCCGATTCGCACGGCAGACTGGGCCAGATGGTGGAGGCCATGGAGAACGAGCAGCCGGACCTGGTGTTCTTTCTCGGGGACAATTACACGGACGGCAAGGCGCTGGCCGCCGCCTATCCCGAGGTCCCCATGCACCTGGTGCGGGGCAACTGCGACTTCTGTCCCGGTCCGGATGAGCTCTTCGTAGAGGCGGGCGGGGCCCATTTTCTGCTGGTCCACGGCCACAGGCAGTATGCCAAGAGCACAACCCACTGGCTGGCCGAGGCCGGAAAGCGGAAAGGGGCAGACATGGTGTGCTTCGGCCACACCCATCAGGGCCTGAACGACTGGGCGGAGAACATGTGGCTGTTCAACCCCGGCACCGCAGGCGGCATCTACAACCGCATGGGCTACGGGGTAATCCAGGTGGAAAACGGGAGGATTCGGGCCGATCTGCACTAGGGCAGAGGCGCTTCTGATTTCTCCATCATGGGGCAAGCGAGATCCTGCGCCAGGGGTCCTCACGTGGTGAGTACATAGCACGGCAGACAGACCGCAGGGCTCGTGATATAAGAATACTGGAACGTCAGCAATGGCATACTGGGATTGGAAGCGTTCCACGGTAAGCATCCGGACGGCGGGGACTGTCTGTCTCTCCATCCCCCGTCTGACCTTCCAAACCCATCACCGCAGGGAGGGGGCGAGACGGCATATTCTTGCGCGACCTTGCAGAGCTGGTAGTGTCCCTGCAGCTTCCAAAGGTCAGACGAACCGTATGGAACCCCATCCATTTGGGCTTTCTGGACAGCATCCCTTTGCGCACCGGAGGCGGCAGAAAAAAAGAGCCGCAGGGAATTGCTCCCTGCAGCCCTGGTTCCTTATGCGCTCTGGGTGGGGCGGGACTGATAGACATCCTCCGGCTTAAAGAGCAGGGTGATGCACCACAGTGCTGCGAGACCCACCAGCCCGTAGATCACGCGGGCCAGCCAGGTCCCGGAACCGCCGCAGAGAAACGCCACGAGGTCGAAATTGAACAGGCCGATGGAGCCCCAGTTCAGTCCGCCGATCACGGCCAGCGTCAGTGCCAGTTTGTCCAGAAACATGGTCAATACCTCCTTTTGCCGGTGCATAGATTCGGGGTACAGCCATAGTCTGTACCACGCGGCTTGCCGGTATGCCAGACAGTTCTTGCCACCGGACAGAAAGGGTACTTTTTCCAATTGAAAACCATCTCAAAAAAAGCATGAGGAGAGTTGTGTGTGCATGTGAATATAGAACCCCCCATTGTAGCAGACGAGAAGACCATCGCAGAGCTCTCAGCACTGGCTGAGGATACCAGCAAACCGCGCATCTCTTTGCGTGCGTCCATCATCCTGGCCAGCCTGAAAGGGGCCAGCAGCGAGGCCGTGGCGGAGCAGTTGAACACCGATGTGGAGAGCGTGATCCTGTGGCGCCATCGCTACCGGCAATACGGCGTCTACGGTCTGCGGGAAATGGCGAAATCGAAAGAAGGCAAGGCGATGGGGGAGGATCCCCTGAAACAGCCTGTTTTGGAGCTTTTGGCCCAAGACCCGCCTCCCGGAAAGCTGTACTGGTCCACCAAGACCCTGGCAGAGGCGCTTCAGGTCTCTCCCCGGGAAGTCCAGCGCTGCCTCCAGAAGGAGCACATCAAGATGCTGGAACAGCGGATCCTGTTGCGCCAGCGAAAATGGGAGCGGCGCTTCGGCAAAGGGGCTGCATCCGCTGGGCCCAAACCCCAGGAGACGCCGGCACCGGAGCGTGCTCCATCTGCCGAACCGGAGCAGCCTCAGCCGCCGCATACCGAGGGGTAACCCCAAGAAAAAACGCGAAGCCAGAAAGGCGTTTCCGGCTTCGCGTGTTTTCATACTCGTTGTCACTCAGAGATCACATTCTGGTAGAGGGGGACGATGCAGACAAAGCTCTTGCCCCGGCCCAGGGTGAGGGGGTTGCCGTTGGCGTCCTTGTAGCGCAGCTGGTTGTCTGCGCCGTTCTTCTCCCAGGTGATGGGGATCATCTTGCCGCCGCAGGCGAAATAGCCCTTGCCCGAGGTGAGATCCACCTTGATCCGTCCATAGTCGTCATAGATGTTGCAGGCGGTCTGGAGGACAAACACGTTTTTCACAGACACCTGGGTGTTGTCGTTGGCGTCGATGAAGGGGCCGCCGTACTCCTCCACCAGGTAGTTTCCGCTCTCCTCATCATAGGTGAAGGTGGTGGTCTTCACGCCGAAGCTGGCGGTCACCTTCTTGGCGGACTGGCCCTCTTTCGGAGTGGCGTCATCGGCGAAGTTCATCTCATAGACGTAGCCGCTCTTGTGCTCCGTCAGGCCCTGCTCTTCCAGGACGGCGGCGATTTTGGTACCGGTGGTGAGTAGGGAGTGCTCCACGGCGAAGTACTGGCCCGGCACGCGGTTCCGATCCCGGTAGAAGAGGTCGCCCCAGCTGCCCCGGACGCCATCGATGGTGAAGGCGTTCTGAGAGGCCTTGTAGTTGTAGAAGTCCTCGCTGCCGCCGGCGTGTACGTATACGGCGTCATGGCCCCGGGCCAGCTCCCAGTAGTAGGGGCGGGCGGAGCGGACGGAGCCGATGGGGGCATCCACATCGCCGGGGGTGAGGAAGATGCCCATCATCCGGGTGATCCCGCCCTCTGCAAGGACCTCATAGATGATGTCCGCATTGCTGTTGCCCTGCATGGGGATGGCCGCCTTGATGTTGTTCAGCATGATGGCCACCGGCTTTTTGTTGCTCAGATCCTCGTATACGGGAACCCCGGTGAGAGGGTGGGTGAACTCCGGCTCTGCGGTTGGCTCCGGCGTGGGTTCCGGCGTAGCCGTGGGCTTCGGGGTGGCAGACGGTTTAGGGCTCGCAGTGGGAGCTGCACTGGTGTCGATCAGCGGCGTTGGAGAGGCCGGCGGATCGGTGGGTGTCGTATCGGAGTTGCCGCAGCTGGCGGTGAGCAACAGCAGCGTCAGGGCGGTGATCAGGCAGAGTAGTCTTTTCATGTCGCAGCGCAAAAACCTCAAGGGCGGGGTGGATGGGGAGATGCGCCGTTCGCCTCCTTTTCAGTTATACAAAACGGGCTCCTTGCGTTCCTTTTCCAAGCCAGGGATCCCCTTGCAGAAAGACGTCGAAATCTCCCGAATTGATCCCCTGTAGTATAGCAAATCCTGTCATGTTTGTAAAGGGAAATCGCAAAAACATAACTGTTGGATTTTGGGCGGCTGGGCGGCCGGTTCGCCTTGGAAAGCGGGGATCCTCAGGGCGGAGGGCGCCTCGCCCAAGAAAGCCGAAAAAAACTTCCTCAATTTTGAAATTTCCTCTTGACTGTAAGCCTACTTGATAGTCTATCCTCTTGCCATGGAGGTGTTTCTATGAACGTCAAGGAACTGGAGACCCGCACAGGTATGGCGCGGGCCAACATTCGGTACTACGAGAGCGAGGGGCTCATCCACCCCCAGCGGCAGCCCAACGGCTACCGGGACTACTCCGAAGAGGATCTCATCGCGCTGGAGAAGATCAAACTGCTGCGGGAGCTGGGGATAGAGATCAACACGATCCGGCTGCTGCAGGAGGGCAGCCTCTCCCTGCAGCAGGTGCTCTTCGGCCAGCTGAACCGGATCGAAGGGGAGCAGGTGCTGCTGGATCGCCAGAGAGATGTGTGCAAGCAGCTGGAGTCCCTGGGGCTGGAGTACGCCGCATTGGAGCCCGCCCCATGGCTGGCCCGCTTGGAGGCACCGGCCGAACCGCCGGCCCTGCCTCAGGAGGAGGCGGCGGCAGAGGAGCCGGAGATCTACCACATCCAGACGGAGGACTATGAGCCCGCCCGGCTGCACCCCTGGCGCCGGTACTTTGCCCGGGTCATCGACTTCATGCTGTGCGGCTTTCTGTTGCTGGATATCCCGGAGTGCCTCATCAACCTCATCTCCGCCCAGCCGATTCAATTTGCCATCCCGGGCCTCGTCCGCACCTTTCTCACCGGCTTCGTTGCCCTCCTCGTTGAGCCCTTTCTGCTGCGCCTCTGGGGCTGGACACCGGGGAAGTGGCTCTTCGGCCTGAAGCTGCGCACCAGCACCGGGGAAAAGCCCTCCAAAGAAATCCTGCGGGAGCGCTCCCGGTGCATCGCCCGGAGGGGATACGGCTACTTCATCCCCGTATACAGCCTGTACCGGCTCTGGAAAAGCTATCAGTATATCCGGGACGGGGTGGAGCCGGAGTGGAATCTGGATTGGGACTGCCGGTATGAGCTGGTACCCCGGCAGGGCGGCTGCGCCGCCGGCGTGCTCAGCTATCTGATGCTCAACGCGGCGGTGTTTGTCCTCGCATTCCTGCAGCCCGCGGTGTTCTGGATGAACCGCGCCGCCCATCTCCCGGATTTGAAGACGGTAGAGGCCCTCTATCGGCAAAGTCAAGAGGACTACGTCACAAAGCCAAACACCCTCTATGTCTTCGATACCCCTGAGGAGGAGCCGAAGCACACCGATGCCTCCTTCCGGCAGGAGCCGGACGGCCACATCACAGCCACCATCACCAAGCACTATGAGAATGAGGCGTTCTTCATCTCGTACGACCAGGAGCTGGACGCCATCAACGCACTCTTCGGCGTAAAGGATCCCCTCCGGCGGGAAGATGATCTCGCGGTGGCCGCCTTCGGCCAGCTGGACCGCTTGCAGCCCTCCAGCAGCGTTGTCTTCCGGGGGATGCAGATCACCCAGGAAATCCAAATGGAGCACCTGTACACATCATACAACTTTTCCTCCTGGACCAGCAAATATGAACCCACCGTTGAGGACGCCAGCTACACCCGCACCGTCACCATCACTTGGACAGGAGATGCACTATCATGGTTCTTGCCATTGACGAAGTGAACGACATTTTAGACGCGGCCTGTGAGGAGCTGCCCCCGGCCCTCTTTGACGGCCTCACCGGCGGCATCCTCCTCTCAGAGGACGCCGTGCCGGACCCAGATGCGGGGGAGGACGTGTACATCCTGGGAGAGTACTGCTGGGACGCCATGGGGCAGTATATCGTCCTCTACTACGGCTCCTTTGTGGAGGTCTTCCGGAATGAGCCCCGGTCTGTCTGGGAGGACGAGCTCCGCACAACACTCCGCCACGAGCTCACCCATCACATCGAGGGCCGGGCGGGTTCCCACAGCCTGGAGCGGAAGGACGAAGAGGAGCTGGAGGCCATGCGGCGGGGAAGGGACCTGCCGGACTGAGGAAGATGCCGTCTCCCGCATGGGCAATGCCGCAGAGGAAGCAGTAGAAGGGCGCAGTACGTTTGATACACTGCGCTCTTTGCGCCGGAACAGCAGGGAAGGCCTTATACTGCAAGGAATGAAAAGGGGTTTCCTTCACGGCTCCCTCGCCGTTTCAGCACTTGGAACAGCCCGATTTTCCGGCAAGTCCGGCCTCAGATCGGCACCTTTGCGTGGTACCCCTCCCGTTCTAGGAACGGTATGTCGAACAAGCCCCGATAGACGGTGCCCATGACTGGCAGTGGGAAACCCGTCTCAATCAGTCCTCTGTTGCAATTTGGGCGGTTTGCTGGGCACTGGAACCGCCCATTGCGGGCACCGAAAATCCGCTCCAAGAAAGTTGGAAAGAAATTCCCGGATTTCTGCATTTTTCTCTTGACTGTAAGCCTACTTGATAGTCTATCCTCTTGCCATGGAGGTGTTTCTATGAACGTCAAGGAACTGGAGACCCGCACAGGCATGGCGCGGGCCAACATTCGGTACTACGAGAGCGAGGGGCTCATCCACCCCCAGCGGCTGCCCAACGGCTACCGGGACTACTCCGAAGAGGATCTCATCGCCCTGGAGAAGATCAAGCTGCTGCGGGAGCTGGGGATAGAGATCAACACGATCCGGCTGCTGCAGGAGGGCAGTCTCACCCTGCAGCAGGTGCTCTTCGGCCAGCTGAACCGGATCGAGGGGGAACAGGTGCTGCTGGACCGCCAGAGAGATGTGTGCAAGCAGCTGGAGTCCCTGGGGTTGGAGTACGCCGCATTGGAGCCCGCCCCATGGCTGGCCCGCCTGGAGGCAACCGCCGAGATGCCGGCTCTGTCCCAGGAGGAGCCGGCAGCAGAGGCGCCGGAGATCTACAAGATCAAGGTGGAGGACTATGAGCCCGCCCGGCTGCACCCCTGGCGCCGGTACTTTGCCCGCCTCATTGACCTCACCCTGTGCGGCCTTCTGCTGCTGGACATCCCGGAGTGCCTGGTGAACTGTTTCTCATCGGCCCCGATCCAATTTGCCATCCCTGGCCTCGTCCGCACTTTTCTCACCGCTTTTGTTGTCCTCTACACCGAGCCGTATCTTCTGCATTCCTGGGGCTGGACGCCAGGGAAGTGGCTCTTTGGCCTGAAGCTGCGCACAGACAGCGGGGAGAAGCCCCCTTTGGACGTGCTGAAGGAGCGCTCCGTGTGCATCGCCCAGAAGGGCTATGGCTTTTTCATCCCCATTTATGAGCTGTACCGGCTCTGGAAGAGCTACCAGGACATCAAAGATGGCGTAGAGCCGGAGTGGAATCGGGACTGGAACTGCCGATATGAGGTGGTACCCCGGCCGGGTGACTATGCCGCCGGCGCAGCCGGATATCTCGCAGCCTGTGTGGCGGTGTTTCTCATCACATTCTTTCAGCCGGCGGTGTTCTGGATGGTCCACGCAGCCCATGCCCCGGATCTGCAGACTGTGGAGACCATCTATCAGGAGAACGAAAACGCCACCGACCCTTTTGGAACATACGTCATCTACGGCTCCACCGATAACATGACGCCGGAGGAAGAGGCACAGCACGCCACTGCCGTGTTCCAGCAGAACCCGGACGGCTCTATTTCTGCCACCATCACCAAGCGCTTTGTGAATGAGAAATTCAATCCCTCCTTCCGCCAGGAGATTGACGCGGTCTATGCCCTCTTTGGCGTAGAGAAGCCGCGTGGCGAGGTGGAAGATTGGTGGGAAGCCGCATTCTCTCTGCTGGGCGAACAAGACCATCTCAGCATCACCTTCCGCGGGGTGCGGATCACAAAGGACATCCTGGCGCTGAACTACAGCCATACCCCCTGGCTTGGCTATGAACCCGCAACAGACCAGGCCAGCTTCACCCGCACCGTGACCATCACTTGGACAGGAGGTTTGCTCCCTTGGTTCTTCCCATTGACGAAGTGAACGACATTCTAGACGCCGCCTGCGAGGAGCTGCCCCCGGCCCTTTTTGACGGCCTCACCGGCGGCATCCTCCTCTCAGAGGACGCCCTTCCAGACCCGGAGGCAGGGGAGGACGTGTACATCCTGGGGGAGTACTGCTGGGACGCCATGGGGCAGTATATCGTCCTCTACTACGGCTCCTTTGTGGAGGTCTTCCGCCACAAGCCCCGGTCTGTCTGGGAGGACGAGCTCCGCACAACACTCCGCCACGAGCTCACCCACCATGTGGAGGGCCGGGCGGGTTCCCACAGCCTGGAGCGAAAGGACGAAGAGGAGCTGGAGGCCATGCGGCAAGGAAGGGACCTGCTGGAGTAAGGCGGACGCATGCAAAAGGAGAGCGCAGTGCCATGGTGCACTGCGCTCTTTTCAACGATGGGAGAGGGGAGAGCTTGCACTGCAATTGCTGTAAGGGAAAATCCTTCACAGCTGTACACCCCTTTGATCCGCGGATCCAGGCACCTTATCCGGCAAAAAAGATGGGGTCGGCACCTTCCGCGGGAAATATGGAACACTGCGGTCCCATCGCGGATGTGCTCGTATGAGAGGCTATCCGCAGGCAGAAGCCGGTCTTACGGGAGAGCAGCCGGCAGTCTAAGAGCCGTTTTTCCCGGATTTTCTGTAATGGAAAATACCTTTACAGCGTCTGCTGCACAAGGATTTTGCTCTTTCCGCGCTTGAAAACGCGTGCGCTGATACGCTCTGTCGCTTACCAGGCGGCGTTGTACCGGTTCAGCTCGTCCTGCACCAGGGCCAGGGTGACGATATGCAGGCCGAAGAGGTTCAGCACCAGAAAGAGGAGGTTCATGGAACTGCCGGGGATCCCGCGGCAAGACCGGGCCCACTCCAGCTTGCCGCCGGTCTTCCAGCCCCAGTAGATGCCGTAGATCCCGCAGGTGATGATGTCCAAAAGCAGGCTCATGCCGCCGGTGGTGTCCGGCTGCTCGGTGACGAGATTCACCTCGTCCGTCACCTTCACAAACCAGTACAGCATGTAGATGCCGCAGGTGAGGATACTCAGTACGATACACATGGGAATGCTACGCTTTTGCAGCATGAGGATCAGCTCCCTTCTTCTGTATCGTATCATACTTCGCCCCGTTTGAACAGGGGGAATTGTTTGATTTTCCTGCGGCGATTACAGTGGCCAGCGGATCTCCAGGGTGAAGATGCCGTTATCCCAGCGGGCACCAGTGATACAGCCCATGCGCTCGGTGAGGGCCTTTACGATGGCGAGACCCAGACCGGTGCTCTCCCGGTCTCGGGCCCGGTTGGCGCTGTAGAAGCGCTCAAACACCCGGCCGGCGTCCTCCGGCAGCATGTCCGGGGCGGGATTGGAGAAGGTCATCACCACTGTGTTTCCGTCTTTTGCCAGTCGAATGGTGAGGGAGCCCTTGGCGTGCCTGAGGGCATTGGTGAGCAGGTTGGAGCACACCCGGGTGGCGGCATACCGGTCTCCCCACACCGCTGGGATATCCGAGGGAAGGTCTGCCTCCACCTTGATGCCGGCCTGCTCCAATTGCTCGTAGGAGTCCGCCAGCTGATCGGAGAGAATTCGGGTGAGGGAGATCCGCTCCCGCTCCAGGGGGAACTCTCCGCCCTCGATGCGGGTGAGGTCATAAAAGGAGCCGATGAAAGACTGCAGCGTTCTGGCCCGGCCGGCGATCACCTGGAGATAGGCCTGACGCCTCTCATAGGGCAGGTCTTCCTGTTCCAGAAGCTGCAGGTATCCCAGGATGGAGGTGAGGGGCGTGCGCAGGTCGTGGGAGACATTGGCGATCTGCTGGCGGAGGCTCTGCTCCCGCCGGGACCACTCCGTCTTCTCCACCTGCCGCCGCTCTGCCAGCCGGTTCACCTGCTGCAGCAGCTGTTCCGCCGCTCTGTTGGGACAGGCCACCGTGAGGCGGGTGGTGCTGGACCACTGGATCTGATCCTCCAGCTGAACGGCGGCCTCACGAAGGCCGCTGGTCAGGGAATAGAGATAGGCGCTCTCCACGATGAGGGCCACCAACACGATAAGCAGAATGATGAACATCGGTATAACCTCCTTTGCCCCGCCGGGAACCGGCGGGGCAATACGGGATGATATCAGTGGATCTCTTTACGGTAGAAGTTGGAGAGGCTGAGGAGTGTAGGGACAAACACCCAGAAGGCGCCCACGATCCAGCACTGCTGGATGATGTCCACTGAGATACGCACAAGCTCCGGATATCTGCCTTCCCAGTTGAACTCGGGGATCAAGAACAGCACCTGGCACAGTGAATCCGGCAGCCAGCTGGTCATGTGGACCAGAAATTCGCAGAGCGGGCCAAAGGGCCCCAGGCCGAGAAGCGCCACGGCGATGTTCACGATGGTGGAGCCGGCCAGGAAAATGCCGATGCTCAGGGTCCAGACCAGGCCCTCGCTGCGGGTGGCAAAGCAGAGAGCGCAGCAGGTGGCCTGGGCGCCCAGCCAGAGGGGCAGGGCGGCGAGAAGCGATGCCCCCAAGCCCCACATGGCCTCCATCACCCCGGCTCTGTGGTCCAGCAGGAAATAGCAGGGGACGAGATACAGCGCAAGCACCACCACTACAGCGGCGATGGAGACCACCCACATGGAGCAGAGCTTCCCCAGATAGATCTGGAGACGGGTGAGGCCAAAGGCCACCTCATTTTTCAGGGTGCCGGTTTTGCCCTGGTTGGAGTACACCAGATCGCTGATCAGGAAGGCCGCAAGGAAGCCGACCATCAGCAACCGCGGCACAAAGATCACGCCCTGGGCGAAGTTCATGACAGCACTAGAACTGATCTTCTCGATATAGAGCAGCAGCACCTCGCCGGCGAAGATGGCCGCCAGGCAGACCCAGAGCGGCGGCCGACGCACTACTTTATAGATTTCAGCGGAGAGGTAGTTAAACATGCTGCTCACCTCCGATCAGCTGGAGGAAGTAGTTCTCCAGATCCATGCCCTTCTGCTCCAGGCTGTATAGGGCCACGCCGCCTTGGGAGAGGGCGGCACTCACCTTTTGGGGGGCGTCCAGGAACGCATAGATTTGCAGCACGTTGCCCGGCAGCACATCGTAGCTGTTGGTGTCCAGTGCGGTCTCCAGGATGGTGGCGGCCTTGGGTGCGTTGTCCACCGAGGCCAGAAGGCAGGTGCGGCACTTCTCGTGCAGCGCCTCTGCGGTGATCTCCTCCAGCAGCTTGCCCTGATCCAGGAATCCGTAGCTGGTGGCGATGCTGGCCAGCTCCGTGAGGATGTGGCTGGAGATCAGGATGGTGGTGCCGTGGTCCCGGTTCAGCTCCTTCATCAGGGTGCGGAACTCCGCCACGCCCTCCGGGTCCAGCCCGTTGATGGGCTCGTCCAGCAGGAGAAAGTCCGGCCGGTTCATCAGGGCCAGGGCCAGGCCCAGCCGCTGCTTCATGCCCAGGGAGAAGCTCTTGAACTTCTTCTTGCCGGTGTCCTCCAGGTGCACCCGCTCCAGGGCCTCCTCCACCAGCCCCTTGCCTGGAAGGCCCCGCTGCATGCGGTAGTACTCCAGGTTCTCCCGGGCGGTGAGGTAGGGGTAGAAGGAGGGGGTCTCGATGATGACGCCGGTGCGGTTGCGGTGCTTGAATGCGCCGTGTCCCGCGGTGCCGAAGAGCTCCAGGTCGCCGGAGGTGGGGATGGACTGGCCGCTGATCAGCCGCAACAGAGTGGTCTTGCCGGCGCCGTTTCGCCCGACCAACCCGTAGATATCGCCTTTGTGGACGGTGAGGGTGACATTGTCCAGCGCCTTGACCGCGCCGTAGGTGCGGGTGAGGTTGTAGGTCACCAGCACGGCTTTGTCGTCTCTCATGTTGTGTATCACGCCTTTCGTTTGGGATGGCCCCAGTGTACCGCCAAAACATAAAGGGATCCCGTGCCCAAAGGTGAAGAAAGTCTAAATGCTACAGGTCCGCCAGCTTAAACCCGATGCCCCACACCGTGCTGATGAACTCCCTGTCCGGGGCTGCCTTGGCCAGCTTGCCCCGGATCTTGCTCACATGGACGTTTACCGTGTTATCATCGCCGAGAAACTCCTCGCCCCAGACCGCCTCATAGATCTGGGCCCGGGAGAAGGCCTTGCGGGGATTGGCGGCGAGAAGGGTGAGGATGTCGAACTCCCGGGCGGTGAGACACACCTCGGTGCCGTCCACCGTCACGGTGCGGGCGTCCCGGTCTATGATGAGGGGGCCCGCGGTGAGCCGGGAGGGCTGCTGGAAGGAGAACTCCCGCACCCGCCGCAGCTGCGCCTCCACCCGGGCCAGCACCTCTTTGTTGTCGAAGGGCTTGGGGATGAAGTCATCGGCCCCCAGGCGCAGGGCGGTCACCCGGGCGTCCACCCCCACTTTGGCGGACACCACGATGATGGGCATGGTGCGGCCCCGCCGGATCTGGGTGATAAACTCCTCGCCGGAGATCCCCGGCAGCATGAGGTCCAGCAGCACCAGATCGTAGTCGTACTTTTCGGCCCACAAGAGGCCCTCGCTGCCGGAGAAGGCACTGCGGCAGAGACAGCCGGCACCCTCCAGGATGGTACAGAGCAGCCGATTGATGTCCGGGTCGTCCTCTACCACCAGAATATTTGCCTTTTGCATACCATTCACCTCCGCAGTTGTGAGGGTCAGTATAGCACAAAGGGCCGCCCTCTGTGAAGCGGGCGGCCCGAACTTTATATTTTTTTAAGCTTTGCAGCACTCACTGCACCGAGGGGACCTGGTTTTCGAACTTCTGGGCCGCCTGGCTGATCTGCTGGGGCTGCGCCTGGGTGACGCTGTACCAGCCCTTCTGCTGGCCGGCGGTAAAGAGGGCGGTCTGGGTGCGGTGGCTCTGGGCGATCATGTCCACAAAGGTGTCCCGCAGCTTGGTGTTGGTGCACTCCGAGGCGAAGAGGTCGTAGTTGGTGCTTATCTTCTTTTCGGCGAGCAGCAGGTCTGTGATCCGTTCGGCGTCTTGCATGGCGGGTTCCTCCTCAGTGCAAAAAGTTGAGCAGCGTCTGATAGTTCTGCTGGTGCTGGGTGGCGTACTGGCGGAAGCTGCTCTGCAGGTCCGCCTCATTGCAGCTGCGGGCGGCGTCCTGATACTTGCAGCAGAGCACCCGCTCGAAGTTCAGCTGGTCCTCCAGCGCGGTGAGCTCTTTGGTGGTTAGATTGGCCAATGAAATTGCCTCCTTCACGGTTGGTAGCTGTAGTATGGTCTCTCCCGCGCTGGAATATACAGGGGATCTGGAAACTAAACCGGCAAAAAGGCAGGATAGCACAAAAATTCGCGTTAACCTGCAGGTTATTTGGATATTTCTCGATTTAGGTATAGACGAAAGTTCCAATCTGTGGTATTCTGGTGCAAGATGGCTCGAAAAATTGAACACGGAAGAGGAGGCCAATCATCATGGCGGAGAGAACGAAAGGAAAGTGCAAGTATTGTGGAAAGCAGTACACCGGCGGCTATATGGGCAAACACCTGCAAACCTGTGCGGCGCGGCGGAAGCATCTTGAGGCGGGAATTGCTGCCGCAGCCAAGGAACAGGCGGGGTACTACCTCATCAAGGTATACGGCACATACAACAAGGAATACTGGATGTATCTCGAGGCAGACGAGGACCTGACCCTGGCGGACCTGGACCAGTTCCTGCGGGACATCTGGGTGGAGTGCTGCGGCCATTTGAGCGACTTTATCATCCATGGGATGCGGTTCCCCAATATGGCCTTCAAGGACTGGGGAGACGATGAGGATACCGAGATGGCAAATGTCCGGTTGGGAGATGTGCTGCGCCCCGGCCTGCTGATGAATTACGAGTACGACTTCGGCACCACCTCCTATCTGGATCTCCTGGTGGAGGACTATCGGCAGGGGGCCCCGGAAGAAGAACCCCTCACCATTCTCTCCCGCAATATCGCCCCCAAGATCCTGTGCGATCACTGCAAAGAGAACCCGGCCACGATGGTAAACGTCATGTCCTACCCGGGGGACGAGTGCTTCTTCTGCGATGAATGCATGGAGGAGCTGGAACTGGATGAGGAGGAGTTCCTGCCGGTATGCAACTCGCCCCGGATGGGCATGTGCGGCTATTGCGGCAGCGATCTCTACCCGGACGAGTTCGTGCCGGACACGGAGCTGGCCGAATAGAGCGCAGACCGCGCTTTCCCGTCCTGAAGATCTGCGGCATGCCCGATCTGCATGTGCAAGGAAAAAGGGGGCATACAATGCTGCTCAAAAACAAGGGAAAATGCAAATTCTGCGGCGTGGAGTTCACATCCCAGTACATGGGCCGGCATCTCGCCGCATGCCAGAATCGAAAAGACCGTATTGCAGAGGAGCGCGGTGAGGCGCCGTGCGGGTACTATATGCTTCGGATTACCGGCACAGGAGACAGATTGTACTGGCTGTTTCTCGAAGTACAGGCGCACCAGACCTTGGACAAGTTGGACCAGTTTCTGAGAGATATCTGGATGGAGTGCTGCGGCCACACCAGCCAGTTCATCATCGGGGACAAGATCTACCGGAGGGACCCCACCGGGCACTTCACCGATATGGAGTCCGTCCGGATGCGTGAGATCTTCAAGCCGCCCCTCACCTTCCGCTATATCTACGATGACAGCGGGGACAGCACGGAGGTGCAGCTGGCGGTGGTCTCCTACCGGGAGGGACGGCTCACAGGGGATCCCGTCAAACTGCTCGCCCGAAACAATACGCCGGAGATCCTCTGCGAACACTGCAAAGCCGCCCCTGCCACCGCGGCCGTGGCCAAATACCTGGGATTCCCGGAGCCATTTCTCTGTGGCGCCTGCATCCGGGAGCAGGACATCAACAAGTACGACCTGCTGCCGCTCTGCAACTCGCCCCGGGTGGGGGTGTGCGGATACAGCGGCAGCAGACACTTCCCAGAGGAGCTGGTGCCGGACACAGAATGGGCACCGGACACCGTGTCCGTCCGATAGAGGGCGGTGCAGGGGAGACTCCAGCCGCTCTCCCCAGATTCCGGACATCAAAAGCCCCCGCAGGGCACGCCTGTGCGCGACCTGCGGGGCTCTTATCTTGTCTGACTTACTTGCTGTCCTTGTCCTCCAGGATCTCCTTGTAGAAGCCCCAGAGCGCCTCCTCTGTGGGGAAGGTGGCCACATACATCTGGTTGCCCATGGCGCCTGCCAGGGCATCGGGCACCCGGCCCACCATCTTCATGTTGGCGCCGTACTTGTCCATAATGGCATTGTGGTCCATGACAAAGTTCTTGCCGTCCCGGCGGCCGGCGAAGCCGCAGAAGGCGTGCTCGCCCACGGGCACGGTGGACTTGTCAAAGGCGACCATGTCCGCCCAGATCTTGTACACGTTGGTGGAGTGGGCGAAGTTGATCATGTCCGGGGTGAAGCCGCCGCAGGGGCGCATGTTCACTTCCAGGGCCACCACCTTGCCCTTCTTGCCGATGTACTGGTCCTCGGTGAGGCGGAAGAACTCGAAGTGGATGAAGCGGCTCTTGACGCCGAAGGCCTTCACGGCGGCCCGGCCGGCCTTGCGGGTGTCCTCCGGCAGGTCCTTCACGATATAGTAGATGGAGTTGTCGTCGTTGTTGACGATGTCCATGATGGAGTTGGGGGTGACATTGCCGGTCTCGAACATGGGGTTGCCCTCAGAGTCGATGATGGCATCGTAGGAGTTTACCTCTGCGTAGATGAACTCCTCCATGATGTAGGTCACGTTGGGGATCTTGGTCTCCAGGAAGTGCTTCAGGTCCTCCTCGCTCTTCAGCTTGTGGGTGTCGGAGGCGCCCACGCCGTTGTCCGGCTTGACGCATACCGGGAAGCCCACTTCCTGGATGAACGCCATGCAGCCATCGAAATCGTCCACCAGGTGGAAGCGGGCAACGGGGATGCGGGCCTTCTTGTAGTACTCCTTCATCTTGGACTTGTACTTGATGCGGGGAATGTCCTCATCGTGGAAGCCGGTGTTGATGTTGAAGTCGGTGCGCAGGTGGGCGTCCCGCTCCAGCCAGTACTCGTTGTTGGACTCCAGCCAGTCGATGCGGCCGTACTTGTGGATAAAGAAGCCCACGGCGCGGTAGACTTCGTCATAGTTCTCCAGGCTGGAGACCTTGTAGTACTCGTTCAGGCTGCTCTTCAGGTCCTGAGTCAAGTTGTCATAGGGGCAGTCGCCGATGCCCAGCACGTTCATGCCGTTGTTCTTCAGCTCGCGGCAGAACATCCAATAGTTTGTGGGAAAATTGGGGGACAGGAAAATCACGTTTTTCATGCAAACAGGCCTCTTTCTCGTAGTATAACGTTGCTGTTAGTCGTCCAACAGATAGGGGAGGAAGTACTCCACCTGTTTGTACCACCAGGGCCAGTCGTGCTTGACGTCCCAGCCCCAGAAGTCCACCCAGAGGTGGATGTCCTTTTCCGCGCAGAGCTGTGCGATTCGGCGGGTGGTCTCCGGCTCCTCCCAGGCGCCCTGGCCCACGCAGATGACGCCCTTCTTCTGGTTGTACAGCTGGATATAGGGGTGATCCGCCGGCATGTTGGCCAGGTAGTGGACGGGGGAGTTCATGTAGGTCACGTCATCCATGTAGCTGCCGAAGCCGTACTCCGTGGTGTAGATGCCACTGAGGGCCAAGAGACGGTCAAACTGCTCGGGGAAGCGGAGAAACAGATTCACCGCGTGGGTGGCGCCCAGAGAGGCGCCGAACACCATCACGCCGGGGATCTCATCCCACTGGTTGCTCTCCCGGGTCCAGTCCTGGATGAAGGGGACCACCTCTTCCACGATGTAGTGAATCCACTGCTCATAGCGGCGGATCCGCCAATAGGGGTCGCCATAGGTGTTGGACCAGCTCTCCGCGTCCATGGTGTCGATGGAGAACACCATGATCTGGCCGGACTCGATCCACGGCGCCATGACGTCCGCCATGTGGAAGTTCTCGAAGTCGAAGAACCTGCCGTCCTGGCAGGGGATGAAGAGAGCCGGTCTGCCGGCGTGGCCGTAGACCTTCATCTCCATCTCCCGGTCCAGAATGGCGCTATAGTCTTTGAAATAATGGGTTACCAAGCAAAACAGCTCCTACCTGTCAGTAATCTTTGCCGTAAAACAGCGCATCCATAAAGAAGGGAATCTGCCGCTCCCAGCTGCTCTCGCTGTGATCGCCATCGGGGACGATGCGGCTCGTCACATGGATCCGTTTTTCCATGAGCAGGGCGGTGAAGTGGCCGAATCCCTTGGACATGGCGGAGTGGTTGCCCAGCTCTCTGGCGCCGTAGTCCATGTAGAGGTGGGTGTCCGGGTCCAGCCGGGCGCCGTTGATCATCCGCTCCAGGCGGGCAGGTGCCACCCAGAGGGAGGGGGAGAGGGCCGCCGCCCGGGAGAAGAAGCGGTTGTACTCCAACAGGGCGTAGAGGCTCATCAATCCGCCCATGGAGGAGCCTGCAATGAAGGTGTCCTCCCGGCCGGGGAGCGTGGGATACTCGTAGTCGATATAGGGCTTGAACTCCTTCACGAACCAGTTCATGGTGGTGCGGCCCCGGCCCACGAATTTACCCAGGCCGCGCTCTGAGAAGGTGAAGGGGGAGTACTCCGAGAGCCGTCCGTTGTCCTCGCCCCGGTTGCACTCCACTGCGGCCACGATCAGGGGCAGGCCGCTCTCCTGCAGATAGTCTCCCAGGCCCCAGCTCTTGCCGTAGGTGGCGTCCTCGTCAAAAAAGACGTTGTGGCCATCGAACATATAGAGCACCGGAAAACGCTGCGATTCGTCTTCTGCAAAGTAATCCGGCACATAGGCGTAAGCCCTGCGGGGGGTGTCGCCGGTCAGCTGAGGAATTGTGACGGTCCAAGTCTCAATCATAGGCATTTCCTTTCCAGCGTTTGCCACAGTGTAGCACACTGATGTGTTGAATTCAATCTGCACTTTGCCCGATTTTTCTCTTCCTTCGCCGGTTCCGCTGTGAAGAATCGTGAAATTTGACTGCAAAAACCTGAAGAAAAAGGGCAAATTGGGGCTTGACGACTTCCCCTGGGTGTGTTAAGATACCGCACGTTGGCCGGATCCATCAGGTCGCACATGCTAGTGTAGCTCAGTCGGTAGAGCAGCTGATTCGTAATCAGCAGGTCGTGTGTTCGAGTCACATCACTAGCTCCAGAAGAAAAGGCCGCCGGAACAGATGTTTCGGCGGATTTTTCATGCCCATTGCGGCCCTGTTCCGGTCCTCGGCTCTGCCGGTCTATGCATTCTCGGGAGGACACACCTTATGAAATATGATGTCATCGTTGTCGGGGCTGGCCCCGGCGGTATTTTCACTGCCTATGAGCTGCTGAAGGGAGATCCCCAACTGAAGGTGGCTGTGCTGGAGGCGGGCAACCCCCTGGAAAAGCGCAAGTGCCCCATAGACGGCAAGAACGTGAAGGCCTGCGTGAAGTGCAAGACCTGCGCCATCATGAGCGGCTTCGGCGGCGCCGGCGCCTTCTCAGACGGCAAGTACAACATCACCAACCAGTTCGGCGGCACCCTGTACGAGCACATCGGCAAACAGGAGGCCCTGGATCTCATGCGCTACGTGGACGAGATCAACCTGCAGCACGGAGGGGAGGGCACCAGGCTCTACTCCACCGCCAACACCAAGATCAAGCACATGTGCCTGGAGAACGGCCTCCATCTCCTGGACGCCCAGGTCCGCCACCTGGGAACCGACATCAACTACATCGTGCTGGGCAACCTCTATGAGGAGCTCCGGCAGAAGGTGGACTTCTTCTTCAACACCACCGTCTCCGCCGTGGAGAAGACCGCAGACGGGTATCTCCTGCGCAACGGGGAGAAGACCTTCTCCTGCAAGCGCTGCGTGATCTCCGTGGGCCGCAGCGGCAGCAAGTGGATGGAAAAGGTCTGCGGAGATCTGGAGATCCCCACCCGCTCCAACCGGGTGGACATCGGCGTGCGGGTGGAGCTGCCGGCGGAGATCTTCGCCCACCTCACCGATGAGCTCTATGAGAGCAAGATCGTATACCGGACCAACAAGTTTGAGGACCTGGTCCGCACCTTCTGCATGAACCCCCGGGGCGTGGTGGTCAACGAGAACACCAACGGCATCGTCACGGTAAACGGCCACAGCTATGAGGACCCCGCCCGCCACACGGAGAACACCAACTTCGCCCTTCTGGTGAGCAAGCACTTCTCCGAGCCCTTCAAGGACTCCAACGGCTACGGCGAGAGCATTGCCCGGCTGTCCAACATGCTGGGCGGCGGCGTCATCGTCCAGCGCTTCGGAGACCTGGTGCGGGGCCGGCGGAGCACCGTCTCCCGCATCAACGAGAACTTTGTGGTGCCCACCCTCAGTGCCACCCCGGGCGACCTGAGCCTGGTCATCCCCAAGCGCATCCTGGACGGCATCATTGAGATGATCTACGCCCTGGACAAGATCGCCCCCGGCACCGCCAACGATGACACCCTGCTGTACGGCGTAGAGGTGAAGTTCTACAACATGGAGGTCTCCATAGACGGCAACCTGGAGACCCGTCACCCCGGCCTCTACGTCATCGGAGACTGCAGCGGCGTCACCCACTCCCTGTCCCACGCCTCCGCCAGCGGCGTCTATGTGGCCCGGCGGATCCTGGAACACCTGGCAGCGGTCTGATCCCACAAAATCACAAGGCTGCGAACCCTGTCTCGGCAGGTTTCGCAGCCTTGTCTGTCTTTCTTGAGCGGTCCCTCAGAAGCGGCTCCAGGCGGAGCGGCTGAAGAGCACCAGGATGGGGTACATCTCCAGGCGGCCCAGCACCATGGCAAAGGAGAGCACCAGTTTGGAGAGCATGGAGAGGGACTGGAAGTTGCCGGTGGGACCCACCACGTCCAAGCCGGGGCCCACGTTGCTGATGCAGGTGATCACGGAGGTGAGGGTGGTGGTGAAGGAGAAGTTGTCCAGGCCCACCACCAGGGACATGCAGAACGTCAGGAAGATGTAGATCACAAAGAAGCAGCCTGTGGTCTGAATCGTCCGCTCCGGCAGGGGAGCCCCGTCCAGGCGAACCACTGTAACAGCTCTCGGGTGGACAATGGAGCGCACCTCCCGCTTACACGTCCGGTACAGCACCAGAATGCGGGAGCACTTCATGCCGCCGCCGGTGGACCCGGCACAGGCGCCCACGAACATCAGCACCACCAGCAGCATCTTGGACAGCACCGGCCACTTGTCAAAATCGGCGGTCACAAAGCCGGTGGTGGAGATCACGGAAGCCACCTGGAACGCCGCCAGCCGAAGGCTCACGCTCACCGTCTCATACATGTCCCGGATGTTCCAGGTGATCACCAGAATGGCGAAGGCCACCACGCAGAGGAAAAAGCGCAGCTCATCGCTTTTCAGGGCCTGTTTGACCCTGCCGGTGATGATGAGAAAGTAGATGGAGAAGTTCACGGAGAAGAGCAGCATGAAGACGGTGATGATCACCTCGATCACCGGGCTGCCGTATGCCGCCACAGACGCGCTGCGGGTGGAGAATCCCCCCGTGCCGGCAGTGGCCATGGAGTGGTTGAAGGCGTCAAACCAGTTCATGCCCGCGATCTTGAGAAACAGCACCTCCAGAAGGGTGAGGCCCAGATAGATGCTGTACAAGATGAGGGAGGACTGGGCCGCACGGGGCACCAGTTTGGACTTCACCGGGCCTGGGCTCTCCGCACGGATCAAAAAGTTGGAGCTGAGGCCCAGGAAGGGGAGCAGGGCCGTGGTGAGCACCAGCACGCCCATGCCGCCCAGCCAGTGGGTGAAAGAACGCCAGAACAGGATCCCCTTGGGCAGAGACTCGATCTCCGTGAGAATGGTGGCGCCGGTGGTGGTGAACCCGGAGATGGTCTCAAAGAAGCAGTCGATATAGTGGTTGAAATAGCCGCAGAACTGGAAGGGCAGGGCGCCGAACGCCCCGAACAGCACCCAGATCAGGCCCACCGTGAAAAAGCCCTCTCTGGCATAGAAGCTGTGGTCCGCCTTCCGAAACCCCATCATGAGTGCAAATCCCACTGCTGCGGTGATGGCGATGGAGAGCAGGAAGGGCACCGGCGTCTCCCCGTACAGCATCCCCACAAACATGGGCAGCAGCATGGTAACGGCCTCCAGCAGGAGGGTCATGCCGGTAATGCGGGCAACCAGTTTGAAATTCATATCCGCGCCTCCGGCTCAGCTCTGGTAAATGTCGTCCAGATCGATGATGCCGCTGTCCTTGGCCACCACGATCACCTCATCGCCGGCCTCCAGGGTGGTAGAGCCCTGGGGGATAATCACCTCGTTGTTCCGGACGATCACCGCGATCAGGATGCCCTCCCGCAGGCGGCTGCGCAGTTCTTTCAGCGGCGTGCCCAAAAAGCGGGCGTCTGACGTCACCCGGAACTGCATGGCCTCCGCCTGATTGCTGGCGATGCGGTAGAGGGCGGTCATGGTGTTGCCTTTGGAGTTCTGGATGCCGCGGATCAGCTGCAGGATCTGGGCCGCTGTGGTGAGCTTGGGGGAGACCACAGACTCCACGCCGGCAGAGCGGGCGATGGAGGTGTAGTTCTGGTGGCTGGACTTGGCCACCACCTTGGGCACCTTTTCCTGGTGGGCGTAGAGGGAGATGATGAGATTGTCCTCATCTCGATTGGTGAGGGCGATGAAGGCATCCGCCGCCGAGATCCGCTCTTCGGAGAGCAGCTCTGGGTCCGTGCCGTCTCCATGAATTATGGTGGCCCTGGGAAATGCCTCAGACAGCGTTCTGCAGCGGGCCGCGTCCTTCTCCACCACCTTGCAGCTCATGCCCAGCCGCTCTAGCTCTGCCAGCAGATAGAAGCAGATGCGGCCGCCGCCGATGATAAAGGCCCGGCGGATCTTGTGGGCCTGCCGCCCCAGCATGTGGAAGAACTCGTGAATGCCGTTGGGGGTGCCTGCGATGTACACCTTGTCTCCCTGCTTCAGCACCGAGCGGCCGTTGGGGATAAAGGCCTCGGAACCCCGCTCCACGGCGCAGAACAGGAAGGGGACATTCTGAATCCGGCGGCTCACATCCATGATGGCGTGGTCGCAGATAAAGTCCCCCTGCTGCACATGGAAGGCCACCAGCTCCACCTGGCCCCGGGCGAAGGTGTCCACGTTGGCCGCATTGGGGAAGCGCAGCATCCGGGAGATCTCCACCGCAGTGGCGTGCTCCGGGTTCACGATCATGGTGATATTCAAGTCCCGCTTCAGGGTCTCTATTTCATCGATATAGCTGATTTCCCGCACCCGGGCCACGGTGTGGGGAATCCCCAGGCGATGGCCGCAATAGCAGCAGAGGAGGTTCAGCTCATCGGACTCCGTGGTGGCGATCAGCACATCGGTGTCCACCGCCCCCGCCTCCAGCAAGGTCTCCCGGGAGGAGCAGTTGCCCTTGATGCACATGACATCCAGTTGGTTGGAGCGCCTTGTTGTGATCTCCTCAGAGAGATCTACGATGGTGACATCGTGGCCCTCTGCCGTGAGCTGCTCGGCCACTGTAGCGCCGACTTTCCCAGCGCCGGCGATAATCATTCTCAATCCAATCAGTCCGTTTCTGCAAAGGATGGAACTGTAGCGGGGCTCAGTATACAGGAGGAATCTGCAAATTGCAACACCAGAATTCCAACTGGAAACCGGAAAAATGCCCAAAAGTCCCAACCGATTGTTTCGGAAATCGAGAGTTGAGGGGATACCGCCCGCAAAAAGGCTGTATTTACCAATTTTTGGAAAATTCCCCAAAAAGATTCTCCAAAAGTTTTTCAAAAAGTTGTTGACACCGGGCGGAAGTCCTGCTATACTACCGCTTGCGCGGTTGAGAGATCTGCCCTACGGGGGTATAGCTCAGCTGGGAGAGCGCTTGAATGGCATTCAAGAGGTCAGCGGTTCGATCCCGCTTATCTCCACCATCAGGCAGATTGATCGCCGCGTTCCTATGGGGGTATAGCTCAGCTGGGAGAGCGCTTGAATGGCATTCAAGAGGTCAGCGGTTCGATCCCGCTTATCTCCACTCCACGAAAACCGGAACCATAACTCTTGGTTCCGGTTTTTACTTTATCCGAAAAGAGAGGAGCAGTATCTCATGTTCAATGCAGACATGCAGGCTGCGGTGGATAACGCCGCGGCAAAGTACGGCGCCGCAGGCATCCAGGCGGCGGTGGTGCGGGCCGGCGTGGCCTCCGAGACCTATTTCACCGGCTGGGCTGTGAAGGACGTGCAGCCTATGACACAGGACACCAAACTGCGGTCCGCCTCCATCAGCAAAGTGGCCATCGCCATCGAACTGATGCTGCTGCAGGAAGAGGGCAAGCTGTCCCTGCTGGACCCGCTGTCCCAGCACTGGGGCGCTCCGGTGCAGAACCCCAACCATCCCGAGGTTCCCATCACCCTGCAGACCTGTCTCACCCACACCACCACCATTCTCCCCTTTGACTTCAACATCTCCCGGGCCTATGAGGCATCGGTACAGCAGTTGATGCGGCCGGAGAGCTACACCATGGAGACACCGGGCACCCAGATGGCCTGGGCGTACAACAACTATGTCTTCAGCGTGCTGGGCATGGCATTGGAGCGCACCTCCGGCACCTATCTGGACCTCTTCCTGAACGCCAACCTGTGGGATCCCCTGGAGGCAGATGCTGCCTTTGAAGGGGGAGAGCTGCGGGACACGGCCCACATCGCCACCCTCTATCAGCAGGACGGCAGTGTGGGGCTGTCTGCCGATGTCCAGCGCACCTTCAAGAGACCGCTGGTCCCGGCCTCCACAGGCATCAACTTTGCCGGAGGCCTCACCGCCTCCGCAGGGGACCTGGCCAAGATGACGGCCGTGCTCAGTAACGAGGGCGCCTATCACGGCCGCCAGATCCTCACCCCGGCCTCGGTGGCCACCATGCGGCAGGGGCAGTTTCCCGTCCAGGGCGTCTTCCTGCAGGCCCAGCCGCTGCGGGTACAGAACAATCTCTTCCAGCGCCAGACGATCTGCTACCACAGCGGCAGCGCATACGGGGGACTGCACCTGCTCTCCTTTGACCCCGATACCGGAGACGGTGCGGTGGTGCTCACCTCCGGCGCGGCAAACCCGATGGACGACAGCGGCCTCTATGCGGTCTGCACAGAGATCAGCGAAGCCTTCTATCAGATCCTGGCCAACAGCCGGCAGTGAGCTGAAGCAAAACAGGGCCGCACCCGGTGTCTCCGGGTGCGGCCCCATGAGACCTCCCCGCCGTCTCCTCCGGTCACATCCGGAAGGCGTTGGCGGGGAAGTTTTCTACTGCCTCTCCCACGGCCCGCAGCGCCTTGGCCGCCGCCTTCTGGACAGCGGCCCGCCTCCGGCGGGGGATCACAGACATGCCGATGGCGGCGCCAGCGGCCATGGTCACCCCGGCGATGGGCCATACTGCAGTTTTGTTCCACTTCATCTCAATCACATCCTTGCCGGGTGTAGCTTGCCCGGAAAGGATGGGTTCATGCGCGGTATTTTTTGACGGTTCAGCGGAGCTTCAAAATCATCTCGGCGGCGCTTTGGATCAGGGCCCCCATGGGCAGCTCCGGCATGCCCGCCACCGATGTGTCGCAGTGGCTCACCGGGATGAGGATCCGATGGGCGCCGCTCTGTCCCACCGCCGCCGCCATGGCCGGGGTGATCTCCCCCAGAAGGGAGTCCGCCACCACGATGCCGATGGGGCCCGCGATCACATCCGCCCGCCGGGCATTTACCACCACGGCGTTCTCTCCCGTGGCCGCCCTGTCCGCGCCGGCCTTCAGCATGGCCGCTGTGGCGGCGCTGTTGGTGCCCACGGCGATGATCTGCAGATCGCTTGCCGCCTGCTTCAACGCTGCAATCAGCTGTCTTCCGATGCCGCCGCCCTGGGCGTCTATCACCATTACCTGCATATCTATTCTCCCCTCTGGTTTTTCCGGATTCTATCAGACCGATTCCGGGGCCGTCAAGAGGGGAGACCTGCATAATTTCGAGCTGTGCGGTTGGAAGGTAGGGCTGGCAGCGATTGATACAGCACAAGGTGCATGCCACTGGCCAGAATGCGGATGATGGCGTAGCCTTATGCAGCGAGAGCCGGAAAGCTCTTCTTCTGGGTCGGGCTTTGGGCGCGCAGCTTGAAAGATAGTACCCTTTTTCTATTCCATGTGTCAGCCTCACCATTCACATCGACAACAGTAATCATTGCAAGGCTATTGCTTCCATCCCAGGACCAAGACATGCATTTACCCTTCTGGCGATCCCCAACGATCAAGTCATTAGACTTTTCAACGCGGTTACTGGAGTTTATCAGACCAAGGAGCCTTCTAAATGCATAGCAACCGATGAAGGGGCGTTTGCGCTCAATGTAGGCTATGGCATCCTCCAACTTAGACTGATTCTTGATGTTCTTTTGCGGAACGGAACGCAGGTAGCTGATAGCATCGTCTACGTTGCCGACCCACAACCGCTTGTTTACTTCGTGGCGAATCTGATTCCTTTCTTCCTTCTTTCCTTTAATTAATAGCAGATTATCAGAATTATCGTAAAGTAAAACCAGCCTTGAAAAGGCTGGTTGATAATTCTGATAATCTTATTGAACTAAGCGCGGGCATCCGCAGCCACCAATCTGATTACAGGGTGCTATCAAAAAGCTTCCTAGTAATTTAAAACAGACAGTAATCAAGTGCTGTACCAAGCGGGGCCATATTGGGCGTATTCATGCTTGACGCTTAATTGCATTGCCCATTCTACCACATTATGAGCGATCGCGCAAGGCCCCGCGATTAGAATTGCCCAAGCTGGAAGCCATGCCCACCCCCCTGAATTTCCACACCGCATTGACCACATGCGGGCTAGACCGGGCGCATTAAAATGCACCCGGTATTTTTCTGGCGA
>CANRFN010000004.1 GCA_947629915.1 uncultured Oscillospiraceae bacterium
CTCGGTTTTCGAAGTTCTTGCCCAGGTGAAATTATTGCCAGTTTATACCATGCAAATGTTTTCGACGTTGAGTATAACGCCGGTGTTTGAACCGCATACTATTTCTAACGGTGCGTGTGAAGTTTGTGGAAAGTCTTTTTTTGAGGGCTCAGGCACCACGGAATCTCCCTACCTCATCCCCGATCTCCCCACCCTTCAAGTGTTTCGGGAGTATATCAGCAACGATAGCAGACATGGTCAGGGTGAATATTTCAAGCTGATGGCGGACATCGACCTGGGCGGCAGCGCGACCCCGTGGACGCCGATAGGAAACAACGACAACCCATTCAATGGTTCCTTTGACGGCAACAACCATACCATCAGTGGATTGTATATCAATACCAGCAGCCAATATCAAGGACTGTTTGGATGTATCGGTGAGGGTAGCGCCGTCAAAAACCTGACGGTAGGTGGAGCGGTTTCCGGTGGCTCCTACACCGGCGGAATTGTTGGTCTCTGTAAGGGCAGTTTGGAGAATTGCCACAACACTGCAACCATCAACGGTGGTACTCATGTCGGGGGCATTGCAGGATCAATTGAGGGCAATGTGTCTGTCCTAAACTGCAGCAATACTGGTACAGTCTCCGGCCGGACTAACGTTGGTGGCGTTGTAGGACATATCACAGGCGATGTTGCAATCGATAATTGTAGCAATACTGGAAAAATCAGTGGTACCGGGGTCATAGCAGGCGGTATCGCAGGCTTTTCTGAAAATAGCAATTCTACTATCAAAAACTGCAGGAACACAGGTGCCATAGGTGCAATTGGTATATCTAATGTTGGTGGTATCATAGGGAACAGCCATAGTGTTGTCACAGGAAGTTATAATACCGGTAATGTTACCGGATCAAGTTATATCGGCGGGATTGCTGGGTCAAACTTTGGTACTGTTAAAAATTGCTATAACACCGGTGAGATCTCCGGCGTGATTCCTGCTGGTGGTGTTGTTGGATCTGGGACCGCTGACAAATGCTATAACGCTGGTAAAGTAACTGGCACTGGCGATGCTGAAGCTGCTGGTAGTGTTGTAGGAAGTGGCTCCTGCACAGGCTGTTATTACCTTGATGGAACAGCGGACAAAGGCACAGGTGGCTATGGTGATACTGGGGCTGCGAAGAAGAGCGCCGGTGCGTTCCGCTTCCTGGCCTCCTCTCTGGGTGAGGGCTGGGCGGATTCCGTGGTCGGCCGCCCGGTGCTGCTGGACAATCCGGAAGCGGACATCATAGATGCCGATATCCCCTATGAGATCCCGGACCTGGATACCCTGAAAGCCTTTCGAGACTACATCGATAACAGTGCCGATGGCGGCGAAGGAAAGACTTTTATTCTGACGGACAGTATCGTCCTTGACAGCGATGAGGAAAGTCCATGGAATCCAATAGGAGACAGAGAACATCGTTTCCAGGGTACTTTCGATGGAGGTAACTGCACGATCAGCAAGTTGTATGTAACGCCAGTATCTGCAGGATATGACTCTGGCTTGTTCGCGAATATTGGAGATAACGGCGCCGTAAAAAACCTGTCTGTTTCCGGATACGTCCGTGGCAATACCTTTGTTGGCGGTGTTGCAGCTTGTAATTATGGTGTCATAAATGATTGTAGTTTCGATGGTACTGCAACTTATGAAACTGGGCCATCCAGTGTTAATGTCGGTGGCATTACTGGTTTGAGCAGTGGGTCAATAAGCAACTGCAGAAATAACGGCACAGTCACCAACAACTCCACCCATGTGGGTGGCATTGTAGGAGATAATCGTGGCTCAGTAGCGAATTGTTCCAATGGTGGTAGCGTTACAGGAACCGGGGAAAATACTCAAGCAGGCGGAATCGTAGGATCTAATATTAGAATGGTAACACACTGCAGTAATTCTGGCAATGTCAGCGCAACCAGTAATTATCCAAGTGGCATTGCATCTTCTAATTCTAATGGCACAATAACCAATTGCTCTAATACTGGCAATATCAGCGGATCTGGTGACCGTCCGGGTGGCATTGTAGGCAATGATTATCATGGCACAATAGCGTGTTGCTTTAATTCAGGTGATATTAGCAATTCTGTTAATTATCCCGGTGGTATTGTTGGCAGTAGCAGCAGTAGTACAATAGAAAATTGCTATAATATTGGATACATTGGTGGAAACAATAAATACGCTGGAGGAATAATCGGGTATAGTAGCAATACAATGGTAACGAACTGTTATAATGCTGGTGTTATAAGTGGTTCTGATTCAGGTGGTATTATTGGATATGTCTCTTCTGGTGGTGTAACCAACTGTTACTACCTCCATGATACTGCCTCCAGTGGTTTTGGCTATGGAAAAGGAGATGCGACAGAGAAATCCATTGAGGAGTTCTCCTCTGGTGAAGTGGCGTGGCTGCTCCAGAACAGCCAGCCCCAGCCCACCCAAGTCTGGGGCCAGACGGTGGGCAGCGGCTATCCCGAACTGACGGACGACACCGAGAAAAAGGTCAGCAAGGTCACCTTCATGGTGGCTGACGCGGAGTACGATGTGAAGTACGCCAATCCTGTTGGGTTAACGGAGTTGCCTGCCGCCCCAGAAAAAACGGGATATATCTTTGAAGGCTGGTCTACAGCGGAATCCGGCCCGGTCAACTTTGGTATAGGTTCTCCAGTCAGCGGGGATATGACTGTCTACGCTGTGGGTCGAAAGACTTTTGGCGGAGAGACCGATACCATCTCTCTTACCACAACATACGGAACCGCTCTGACTGAGGATCTGTCAAAGCATGTCCACTACGAAACTGCGCCTGAAAGCCCTGCAACAGACAAATTCACCTATACGATTACCGGCGGCAACGAAACGCTTGGAGCGGAAATTGTGGGGGATGAGCTGAAAATCCCGGAAACCGCAAACGCAGGGGATTACACGCTGACCATCGAGGCCGCGGAGAAGGAACCGCAGTATTCGCTCATGCGTATAGATTATGGCACCGGTCCCGTGACCCTGACAGTAAAGGTGTCCATTGCAAAGGCTGACTCTACAGTGAAAATCCCGCCCACCGCAGTAGAAGGCCTCACCTATACCGGTGAGCCGCAAGCCCTTGTGACGGCTGGAAGTGCTACCGGTGGCACGATGCAGTACAGCCTTGACGGGGAAAGCTATTCCACCGATATTCCGAAAGGAACTGAGGCCAAAGAATATACAGTGTGGTACAAGGTAGCGGGCGATGCCAACCACAATGACACTACACCGCAGACGATCACTGTCTTGATCGGCAAGGCTGAATCCACAGTAACGAAGGCACCCACCCCCAACAGCAGGACCTATACCGGCGCAGAACAAGAGCTTGTGACGGCTGGAAGTGCTACAGGCGGCACGATGCAGTACAGCCTTGACGGGGAAAGCTATTCCAACGATATTCCAAAAGGTATTGAGGCAAAAGAATACACAGTGTGTTACAAGGTAGTGGGCGATGCCAACCACAATGACACTACACCGCAGACGATCACTGTCTCAATCGGCAAGGCTGAATCCACAGTAACGAAGGCACCCACCCCCAACAGCAGGACCTATACCGGCGCAGAACAAGAGCTTGTAACGGCTGGAAGTGCTACAGGTGGCACGATGCAGTACAGCCTTGACGGGAAGAGCTACTCCACCGATATTCCAAAGGGTACCGAGGCCAAGGAGTACACAGTGTGGTACAAGGTAGTGGGCGATGCCAACCACAATGACACCGCACCGCAGACGATGACTGTTTCGATCAGCAAGGCTGAATCCACAGTAACGAGGGCACCCACCCCCAATAACAGGACCTATAACGGTGCGGAGCATCCTCTGGTAGAGGGCGGCATTGCCGAGGGCGGCACGATGCAGTACAGCCTTGACGGGGAAAGCTATTCTACCGATATCCCAAAAGGTACTGAGGCAAAGGAGTACACGGTATGGTACAAGGTAGTGGGCGATGCCAACCACAATGACACCACACCGCAGACGATCACTGTCTCTATCAGCAAAGCCGCAAAGGCCACATCAACCGTCACCATCCTGGCTGTGTCCGGCACCTATGGCGAGGACATCCCCATCACCGCCGAGGTCACCGTCCCTGACGTTGATCCCAGTCTTGTGACCGGTACGGTGCAGTTCGCTGCTGGCAGCACAACCCTTGGCACTGCTACGGTCCAGGATGGTACGGCAACCCTGAAGGTCCTTGGCACAGACCGGGACAAACAGCACGCCCTGTTTGGTACAGATGGCGGTTCTACCATCACCGCTTCGTACAGCGGGAATGACGATATCTACCCCAATACCGGCACGGCGAATATCACCGTGGCGAAAAGGGCGCTTGCGTACACCGTCACCGCAGAAAACAAGTCCTTTGACGGGCGCTCTGAGGTTCCCGTGACACTCACGCCGTCCAACGCGCTGTCTGGCGATCTGGTATCCCTATCCGCAGTGGGCACCGTAGAGAACCCTGCTGCTGGAGAGTACAGCATGATCAATATCACTGGCATCACCCTGTCCGGAGAGGATGCCAAATATTACACGGTAGAAACAGACAAGACTGATGTGGAGCTTGACACCCCAATAATCATCACCGGAGAAAACACCGGCGCTCTGCAAGGTCAGGTGACCGTGGGCGGCAACCCAGTTCCAAACGCCACCGTCACCGTGAAGCAGGGCGGCAAGACCGTTTCAACGACCGAAACAGATCCTAACGGGTACTATTACTTCGATGATGCGGACCACGGTGTCTATGAGATCGTAGTGGAGACAGAGGACAAGACCATGACCTCAATGGTGGAATACACCGAGGAGACCGGGACAGAGAAAAACCTTGAGGTGCCCGTTGAGGATGTGAATTCCGTCTTGAACACGGAAAAGGCCCCAGAATCCGTGGTCGCGGTAGGCGGCCTCGATGCTGCGGCAAGCGATCACGCAGAATCCGGTTCCACTGTCACGGTCACTATGACCGTGGAGAGCAAAACTGCATCGGATGCCGACCATGCCCAGGCAATCGAAAGTGCCTCAGGCGGCAAAGAACTGGACTATATGTCCATCGAACTGAAGAAGGAGGTAAAGACGGAGGAGGGCACCACAGAGGAACCCTTGACGGAAACTACTGAGCTACTCACCATTGTCCTCCGCTTCGATTTCAGCGGCAAGGACGATGTGGTGGTGTACCGCTATCACAGCGATGCGGTAGACACCCTTACGGAGACCGAGAACGAGAACGGCGAGCACATCGTCCTGGATGAAGCGGGCGGCACCGTCACCCTCCATGTAAAGAACTTCTCCACCTACGCCATTGGGTACACCCTGGCAGGCGTCCCATCGGATCCCCCTGCATCACCCAATCCGCCCAGTCCTCCGGCACCTCCCACACCCCCCGATCCGCCCAGACCATCAGTAACTCCCGTTCCCACGGAGCCGCCTGCGGCCACGAACCCGCCAATCCCGGTGGAACCGGCTCCCACCTACTACGATGTCACCATCTCCTCCGAATCTTCTGATAGTGAGGGCGGTACCGTTACTGCCAATCCCAAGTCCGCGCAGGAGGGAAGCAAGGTCACACTCACGGTAAAGACCGATGAGGGGTATCACTTCGTCTCCCTCACCGTCACGGACAGCAGGGGCAATCTTGTGGACCTCACAGACAACAAAGACGGGACCTATACATTCCGGCAACCCGCCGGGCAAGTCACTGTGGAGGCCGCGTTTGTGAAGTGCAGCTCTCTGGCGTTCGAGGATCTGGATCTGGATGCCTGGTACCATGACCACATCGATTACGTCTTAAGCCACGGCCTGATGCAGGGGATCGGCGATAACCGCTTTGCCCCGGATGTCACGGTAAGCCGGGCGCAGATGGTGACGGTGCTGTGGAATTTGCGCGGCCAGCCAGTAGTGAACTTCTACATGACGTATTCGGACGTCACCGAGGGCACCTGGTATGCCGAGGCGGTCCGCTGGGCCACGAGCGAGGGAATCGTGAGCGGCTACGGCAACGGAACATTCGGCCCCAATGACCCCATCTCTCGGGAACAGATGGCCGCCATGATCTACCACTACGAACTGACGTACGGCGATGGAGGCTTCACCGGGAATTGGATGTACCGGCTGCCGTTCAGCGACCTGGATCAGATCTCTGATTGGGCCTTTGAATCTGTGGCGTGGTGCAACATGCATGACGTGATCAGCGGGAAATCGGAAACCATCTTTGATCCCAAGGGTTTTGCCAAGCGGAGCGAGATGGCGGCAATTCTCACTGAGTATCTGAAACAGGACAAGAAACGCCTTGCCTCCAGCCGGTAAAGACGGTGAAAGCAACCGCGAGCAGTCCGTCCACTACTTCCGACCGTTACATGATCTGACAAAAAACTGGCGGTGGGGATATCCCCGCCGTCAAGTTCTGCATGAGGCAGATATGATTTTTCGCAATTTCCAAAGAGATCAAAAAGCATGGCAACCCCTTCGGGCCGGAGCGGGTGATGCTGGAGCCCGCCGGCATATTCGGCAAGGTACAGCTGGCGCTCGCCTGAGAGAACGGCTCCGCGGAATGTCAACAGCCGGAGCAGGCCATCTCCCCTGCTCCGGCTGTTCCACAGCTGCACCAAATCAGATACCGCCCGGGTCGAACCGATGGCCTGGGCAAAAAGAAATTCCCAGACGGCAACGTCTGGGAATTTCATCCATGGACGATATAGGACTCGAACCTATGACCTCCCGCACGTCAAGCGGATGCTCATACCAGCTGAGCTAATCGTCCAGGTCTGCCAAGCGGTGTCCCGCTCAGCAATGCCGTATTATAAGGGCTGGAGGAGGAGTTGTCAAGCACTTTTTTGCGGGAATTCGAAAAAATTATCTGTCAATTTTGTCAAATCTTGGATATCCTCTTGTTTCATCCCGCACAAACGCCCTCCGCAGGTCCCCTGCAGTCATGCGGAAACCACGCAACCTTCCGAGTGTCCTCCCACAGCTTTCCCATGCGCCCCTGCCCTTTCCCGGAATCTGTGGCCATGTTGTTAATTTCGCGGCCCATGGTAGACTTTTCTTCTCGGATGTGCTATACTCCGGGAAAAATGGCCGACAGACGGCCTCTGGAGGTTATCTCCCATGCGCGTGGATGTCCTTGGCGTCTCTTTCGACAACCTAACCCTGGACGAGGCGGTGGACAAGGCGGTCCGGCTGCTGGAAGAGGACAGACCCCATATGATGGCCACGGCGAACCCGGAGATGATCCAGAAGGCGGCGAAAGATCCCCAGTTTGCCAAGGTGCTCCACGATGCGGATCTGGTGATCCCGGACGGCATCGGCGTGATCTATGCCGCCAGGATCCTGGGCCGCCCCTTGAAGAGCCGGGTGCCCGGGGTGGACTTCGCGGCCAAACTCATGGACTATATGGCGGCCAACGGCAAGCGGCTCTACCTTCTGGGCGCGAAACCAGGGGTGGCCGAGGACGCCGCCAAAAGCCTCCAGGCACAGCACCCGGGCCTTCTCATCTGCGGCACCCACGATGGCTATTTTCAAGAGGACGCCCCGGTGATCGCCGCCATCCGGGAGGCAAAGGCCGATGTGGTCTTCGTCTGTCTGGGCTTTCCCCGGCAGGAGAAGTGGGCCGCAGCCCACGGCGCCGAGACAGGGGCCAGGCTGCTCATCGGCCTCGGCGGCTCCCTGGACGTCTTCGCCGGCCGGGTCCAGCGCGCCCCGGAGATCATGCAGAAGTTGGGCCTGGAGTGGCTCTTCCGCCTGTACCAAGAGCCGTCCCGCATCGGCAGGATGGCCCGTCTGCCCCTGATCCTGTTCCAGGCGGCAGGCGCCAGAATCCAAGGGAAGTGATTTCAGTGCACGGCACTTTGATCGTATTTGAGGGGACGGACGGCTCCGGCAAGTCCACCCAGTTCCGCCTGGCCAAGGCATCTCTGGAGAACCGGGGTATCCGGGTTTGCTCCTGCACCTATCCCCAGTACGCCAGCGAGTCCTCCGCCCTCGTGCGGATGTACCTGGGCGGGCTGTTCGGCACCCACCCCTCCGATGTGAACGCCTATGCGGCCTCCTCATTCTACGCGGTGGACCGGTACGCCGGGTATAAAACCGTGTGGGGCAGCGATTATGAAGAAGGCGGCCTGGTCCTGCTGGACCGGTACACCACCTCCAACGCCATCCACCAGGCCTCCAAGCTGCCCCAGGAGGAGCGGGAGCCCTTTCTCCGCTGGCTGGAGGACTACGAGTACCGCCTGCTGGGCCTGCCCCGGCCAGACCTGGTGATCTGGCTGGACATGCCGGTGGAGATGGCGGTGGCCAACCTCCGGCACCGGGAGAGCTCCACCAACACCACGGCGGACATCCACGAGGCGGATGTCGCCTATCTCACCCAATGCCGCGCCGCGGCCGCCCAGGCCGCAGCGCTATACGGATGGCAGAGGATCAACTGCGTGGCCGAAGACGGCAGTCTCAGGAGCACCCGAGACATTCACGAGGAGATCGCCGCCATTCTGAACCACCGTCTGGGAGAGGAGTCCTGAAAACTATGGTATACATTCTTCTGGCCCCTGGATTTGAAGAGGCAGAGGCCCTGGTACCGGCAGACCTGCTCCGCCGCGCCGACATCCCGGTGACCCTTCTGGGCGCCAACGGCCGGACCATCACCGGCAGCCACGGCATCAACGTGATCGCAGACCTCCCCATGGAGGCGGCGATGCCGGTGCCCGGCGACATGCTGGTGATCCCCGGCGGGCTGAAAGGGGTCTCCTTCCTCGAGAAGAGTCCCACCTGCATGCGTCTCATCCGCCAGGCCGTGGAGCAGCCGGACATCTGGGTGGCAGCCATCTGCGCCGCCCCCGCCATGCTGGCCCGGGCGGGTCTCATCCCCCAGGGGTATCCCGCCGTCTGCTACCCCGGCATGGAGAGCTTTCTCTCCGCCGCCGGCGCCAACCCGGTGATGGAGCAGTCTGTGGTGTGCAAGGGCAAGCTGGTGACCGCCCGAGCGGCCGGCTCCTCCTTTGACTTCGGCCTGGCCCTGATCGAGATCCTGGCCGGCACGGACACCGCAGACCGGGTGCGCAACGCCGTCCACTACGGCGGATGACCCCCTCCCAGGAGAAGGCCGCCCTGCGCAGACAGGCGGCGTCTCTCCCGCCGGCCGATGCCGCAGCTCTTCTGGAACAGTTTCTGGCCCTCCCGGAGATCCAGGCCGCCCGCACGGTTCTGCTCTTCTACGGCGTGGGCGCAGAGCCGGACACCCGTCCCGTCCTGGACGCCCTTCTGCAGATGGGAAAGCGGCCCGCCCTGCCGGTGTGCCTCCCCGGCCACCAGATGGAGGCCAGGGCCTATCTGGGAGAAGAGCATCTCAGAGAAGACCGCTATGGGATCCCCGAACCGGATGCGTCCTGTCCGGTGATCCCCAAGTCTGAGATCGATGCCATTCTGGTCCCCCACATTCTTCTGGACCGGGATGGCTACCGCCTCGGCCACGGCGGCGGCTTTTACGACCGCTACCTCGCGAACTACACCGGCTTTACGGTGGCCGTGTGCCCCAGAGAGCGGCTGGTGGACCGGGTGCCCCGGGAGGCCACGGATCTCCCGGTGCAGCGGATTCTCACAGACTGCTAACCAACCACATGCAAAATGGCGCAGCCGGGCGGCGCCGCCGCCCGGCCGGACCCAGTCTGGCTCAGCAGCCGCAGCCGTCTCCGCAGCCGCAGCTGTTGTTGTTGCCGCACCCGCATCCGCTGTTGCAGCCGCAGCTGTTGCCGCAGCCATTGCCGCAGCCATTGCCGCAGCCGCCGCAGCAGAACAGGATGAGGATCAGGATGATGATCCACCAGCAGCTACCGCCGAAACCGCCATTATTGCCACAACACATGATACAGTCACCTCACATGAAATCACCGGCCGGACCGACAGGCGGGCGTTGCCGCCCGCCGGCGGATTTCCGTCCGGTCTGGGCCATACTATGAGGGATGGCCCCCAGGGGTTACACCCCAAAATCTCCCCATTGTAAGGAGTGCATTTCCCATGGCAGACAGCAGCCAAGGCCAGCCGAAGGCCCCGCGGCAGAGGCGCGGCAGCAACAACGGCCGCCGCTCCGTGCCGCATAAGAGAGTTCACGCCAAGCGCCACTATGTGACGTCCCGGATCTCCGGCGTGATCCTGTACGTCCTCTTCGTGGTGCTCACCTCCGCCATCCTGGCCACCGCCGGCTGGCTCTGGGCCAGAGACCTTCTGTCCCTGGGCAAGGACTACACCTCTGTTCTCCTGACCGTCCCGGACAGCACCATGGTCCAGGTGGAGGAAGAGGACGATGATGGCAAAACGGTAAAGGTGGACCGGGCAGACATCGATGCCATCGCAGACCAGCTGGTGGACGAGGGCCTCATCAAGTACAAGTGGCTCTTCAAGCTTTACGCCTGGTTCTCCAACGCAGACAGCAAGATCATCCCCGGCACCTATGAGCTGAACACCGAGATGGACTACCGCGCTCTGGTGGTGAACATGAGCTCCTCCTCCACCACCCGGCAGGAGATTCAGCTGATGATCCCCGAGGGCTACAACATCGACCAGATCTTCGCGCTGCTGGAGGAGAACGGGGTGTGTACCGTGGAAGAGCTGCAGGACATGGCGGCCAACCACGACTACCGCTTCGACTGGCTGCTGGACATCCCCCTGGGAGATTACCACCGCCTGGAGGGCTATCTGTTCCCGGACACGTATAACTTCTACGTGGGCGAGGACCCCCTCTACGCCATCAACAAGATGCTGGTGAACTTCCACAACAAGATCAGCGACTACCTGAAGGTCTTCGAGGCGGAGGACAGCCCGTACACCCTCCACCAGATCGTCACCATCGCCTCCATGATCGAGAAGGAGACGGACGGCACGGACTACCGCAACATCTCCTCCGTCATCCGCAACCGTCTGGAGAACCCCAACGCTGAGACCGCGGGCTTCCTGCAGATCGATGCCACCCTGGTGTATATCAACGGCGGCAACAAGCCCACCATTGAGGACCGCCAGATTGACTCCCCGTACAACACCTATCTGTATCCGGGCCTGCCGGCGGGACCCATCTGCAACCCGGGTTGGAACTCCCTGTACGCCGCACTGGAGCCCCAGCAGACCTCGTACTACTTCTATGTACTGAACCCGGAGACCGGCGAGCACGACTACAGCAAGACCCTGGCAGAGCACCAGGCCAAGGTGGACAAGTACGCCCGCTGGGCCGCCGAGCACCAGGACGAGACTGCGGGAGAGTGAGGCATGGGGAAACCGGAAGTATTGGCCCCCGCCGGGGATCGGGAGCGGCTGGAGATGGCGGCGGCCTACGGGGCCGATGCCGTGTACCTTGCCGGCACCGCCTACGGCATGCGGGCCTTTGCCGGCAACTTTGACCGCCCCGGCCTGGAAGAGGCCGCGGCGCTCTGCAGGCGCCGGGGCATCAAGATGCACGTCACCGTGAACACCCTGCCCCGCAACCACGAGATCGCCGCCCTGCCGGAGTATCTCGCCTACCTGGACAGCCTCCGGGTGGACGCCGTCATCGTGGCAGACATTGGGGTGCTGGACCTCTGCCGCCGCTATGCCCCCCATGTGCCGGTGCACATGTCCACCCAGACGGGGATCTCCAACTACGAGACCGCCAGGGTCCTCCACGAGATGGGGGTGTCCCGGGTGATCCTGGCCCGGGAGCTCTCCTTGGAGGAGGTGGCGGAGATCTGCGCGAAGGTCCCCAAGTCCCTGGAGGTGGAGGCGTTTGTCCACGGCGCCATGTGCGTCAGCTGGAGCGGCCGCTGCCTGCTGTCCAACTACCTCACCGGCCGGGACGCCTCCCGGGGCGCCTGTGCACAGCCCTGCCGGTACAAGTACGCCCTGATGGAGGAGCAGCGCCCTGGGGAGTTCTTTCCCATCCTGGAGGAGGGCAATGAGACATTCCTTCTCAATAGCCGGGACATGTGCATGATCGATCACGTCCCGGAGCTCATCGCTGCCGGCCTCACCTCCCTGAAGATCGAGGGCCGGGCCAAGTCCGCGTACTACGCCGCCCTCACCACCGCGGCCTATCGGGAGGCGGTGGATGCGGCCTGGGAGCACCGCCCCATGCACCCCGCCTGGCGGGAGGAGGTGGAGAAGGTGAGCCACCGCCCCTACTCCACCGGCTTCTACTTCGGTCCTCCCGGCCAGCACACCGATGATGCCCAGTACATCCGGGACTGGCAGGTGCTGGCGGTGGTACTGAGCTGCGACCCGGACGGCAACGCCCTCATGTCCCTCCGAAACAAGTTCTCCGCCGGGGACCCCATCGAGGTGGTGGGTCCGGGCATGCCGGCCTTCTCCCTCACCGCCCAGCCCATGACCACCCAGGACGGCGCGGTGGTCTCCACGGTGCGCAATCCCCAGATGCAGTTTCGCATGCGGCTGCCAAAGCAGGTGCCGCCGCTGTCCATGGTGCGGGCCAACCGCCCTGGCGTATAGAATCCCATCCAGCGCCGCCCGGCAGCCGCCGGGCGGCGCTCCTGCAACCATGCAGTCCCCGGGGCATAGGCTGAGTCCCGGGGCAATCCCCCCATAAGAGAGGAGGCATACCATATGGCACCAGACACAGAATCCAGAGCATCCCAGGGCATGGCCGCCGGCATCACGGGACTGGCGGTAAATGTGGTGCTCTTCGCCGCAAAACTGGCGGTGAGCTTTTTCACCGGCGCCGTCTCCGTGGCGGCGGATGCCATCAACAACCTGTCTGACGCCGCCGGGGCCGTGGTGACCCTGGTGGGCTTTCACCTGGCGGGGCAGCGGGCGGACGCCCAGCACCCCTTTGGACACGGCCGGGCGGAGTATCTGGCCGGCCTCGCGGTGTCCGTGCTGATCCTTCTGGCGGGGGTGGAACTGGTGAAGACCTCCCTGGAGCGGATCATCCACCCGGTGGCCACAGAGCTCGACCTCCCCGCAGCCCTCGTGCTGGTGCTCTCGGTGCTGGCCAAGCTCGGCCTCTCCCGGTACAACAAGGTGCTGGCAGACCGGACGAAATCCGCGGCGCTGCTGTCCGTCTCCCGGGACGCCATGGCAGACGCACTGGCCACCAGCACCGTGCTGGCGGGCCTGGCCCTCACCCCCGTCCTCGGACCTACGGCGGACGGGTGGCTGGGGCTTGCGGTGGCCGTGCTCATCCTCCGCTCCGGCTGGTCTGCCGCCAAGGACACCCTAGACCCGCTGATGGGGGAGCCGCCGGACCCGGAGACGGTGGCGGCGGTGGAGGAGCTGATCCTCTCCCATCCCCCCGTGACCGGCATCCACGACCTCATCTTTCACGACTACGGCCCCGGCCGGCGGATGATGTCCGCCCACATCGAGGTGCCGGCAGACCGGACCCTGGTGGAGGTCCACCACGCGGCAGACGGCATTGAGCGGGCGCTGAAGGCCCAGTTTGGCCTGGACGCGGTGCTCCATGTGGACCCGGTGGAGGAGGAGGACCCGGCGGCAGACCGGCTCTGGCTCATCACCCAGGAGGCCATCCACCGCCTGGACCACCAGGGCACCTTCCACGATTTTCACCTGGAGGGGCCCCGCCACACGGAGCTCCGCTTTGACGCCGTGATCTCCTACGCCATCCCCCTGTCCGATGACGAGATCCGGGAGCAGCTCATCGCAGCCATCACCGCGGCGGCCCCAGGGGTCCGGCCGGAGATCGGGATCGACCGGTGTTCTGTGCTCTGAGTTTCCCGTTGGCTCGACGAAAGTTTACAAATCCGCCCTATTTTTTCCGCCCCGAACCCGTATAATGAGCGGGTTCGGGGCTTGCGATTTTCCCCGGCAAAGTCTATAATGGCGCACATAGGATCATTTGAGGAGGTCTTTCCGAATGGAGCAAAGAGCACTCATTGTAGAAGACGACCGCAACATCGCCGATCTCATCCGCCTCTATCTGGAGAAGGACGGGATGATCTGTCAGGTGGCGGGCAGCGGCACCGAGGGCCTGGACAAGTTCCGCCAGACCATGCCGGACCTGGTGCTGCTGGACATCATGCTGCCCGGGATGGACGGCTGGACCGTCTGCCGGAAGATCCGCGAGATCTCCAAGACGCCCATCATCATGCTCACCGCAAAGGGCGAGCTGGAGGACAAAGTAAACGGCCTGGAGATTGGGGCCGATGACTATATCACCAAGCCCTTCCAGGCCAAGGAGCTGATGGCCCGCATCCACGCGGTGCTGCGGCGCACCGGCAAGGAGGAGACGGCGGCAAAGCGCCTCACCTTCGACAAGCTCATCGTGAATCTGGACTCCTATGAGCTGCTGGTGGACGGCAAGCGCATCGACACCCCGCCCAAAGAGCTGGAGCTGCTGTATCACCTGGCGGCCTCCCCCAACCGGGTGTTCACCCGCAACCAGCTGCTGGACGAGGTCTGGGGCTTCGACTACTACGGGGACTCCCGGACGGTGGATGTACACATCAAGCGGCTGCGGGAGAAGCTGGAGGGCGTGTCGGACCAGTGGTGCCTGAAGACCGTGTGGGGCGTGGGCTATAAGTTCGAGGTCAACCCGAAATGAAAAGCATGTACAGCCGCCAGTTCGCCGCCATGGCGGGCATGGTGCTGCTGTCCTTTCTCCTGCTGGGGGCCTCCTTCGCCGCCCTCAGCTACCAGTACACCATCCGGGAGCAGCAGGAGACCCTGGAGCGCAACGGCAACTCCATCGCGGAGTTCACCTCCAGCTACCTGAACGCCTCCCAGGACGGCACCGTGTGGCAGCGGAGAGAGTTTCAGAGCTATCTGAACACGGTGGCCCAGGTGGGCAACCTGCACATCCTCCTCTGCGACAACTCCGGCCTCATCCTCTACGCCACCAGCGGCACCGAGGAGCTCACGGCCCTGGAGACCCACAGCCTGTCCCCCGCCCTCACCGAGCTCATCAGCAGCGACCGCTACGCCGGGGTCTCCAGCCTGGACGGCCTCTATGCGGAGCGGCGCTATGTGGTGGGCCTGCCCATCCTGGGGCTCAGCAGCCAGCTGCAGGGCCTGGTGCTCATCACCAGCGATGCCTCCGGCTTTCGGGGGATCTGGCACGACCTCACCGCCCTCTTCATCGTGACGGCCCTGGCGGTGGTGCTCATCGCCGCCATCATCTGCTCGGTGACCTCCATGCACCAGTCTAGGCCCATCAAGGAGATCGCCGCCGCGGCCCGGCAGTTCGGCATGGGCCAGCTGGACGTGCGGGTGGACGTGGGCAACCGGAAGGACGAGGTGGGGGAGCTGGCGGAGGCCTTCAACTCCATGGCGGACTCCCTGGCCCGCAGCGAACAGCGGCGCAGCGAGTTTGTGGCCAACGTCTCCCACGAGCTGAAAACTCCCATGACCACCATCGCCGGCTTTGCAGACGGAATTTTGGACGGCACCATCCCCCCGGAGCGGGAGCGGGAGTACCTGCAGATCATCTCCTCCGAGACCCAGCGGCTGAGCCGCCTCGTGCGCTCCATGCTGGACCTGTCCCGGCTTCAGTCCGACACCAGCCGGGCCGCCCAGCAGCAGTTCGACATCGCCGAGACCATGGTCCGCACCCTGGTGAGCCTGGAGGGAAAGGTAAACGCCGCGCAGCTGGAGGTGCAGATGGACCTGCCAGAGGACCCGGTCCCCGTGTGGGGGGATCAGGACGCCATCACCCAGGTCTGCTACAACCTGCTGGACAACGCCATCAAGTTCTCCCGGCCCGGCGGCACCCTGGGGGTCTCCGTGGTGGAGAAGGGCTCCAAGGCGGTGATCACGGTGAGCAACGAGGGGGAGACCATCCCGCCGGAGGAGCTGGACCTGATCTTCGACCGCTTCCACAAGACAGACCACTCCCGCAGCGAACACCGGGACGGGGTGGGCCTGGGCCTATATATCGTAAAGACCATTCTAAACAGCCACAAAGAGAACATCACCTGCACCAGCGAGAACGGGGTGACCAAGTTCACTTTCACCCTCTCCCGCGCCTGACCCCATCCTTCCAGCAAAGGAAGTGACATCCTTGGACAATTATCTCTCATACCGGTGGCCCTCCGGGTCCAACGGCGGGATGCCGATGCCCCCGGACCCCGATGCGCCGAAGAAAAAGCACCGCAAACTGCGCCTCTTTCTCAAGGCGCTGCTGGTTCTCATCACCCTGGGCGTCCTCCTGTATATGGTGATAACCCTCACCCTCATGATCGCGAGGCTGGTAAACTTCGTGCAGCACCAGCCCTCGGCGGAGGGAAGCCAGCCCCCGGCGATGAGTTCTGCCGAGCCGCTGGAGTCCTCGACACCAATGGAGACGCCCGCCAGCGACTGGACCCCGGAGGATCTGCCCTGGGCTCAGCCCAACGAGAACATACAGCTCTCCACCGCCTCCACCGGCAAGATTCTCTCCGCCAAGGACATCTACGACAGCTGCCTGCCCGGCGTGGTGCGGGTTACCACGGAGCACCAGCGGTCCAACAGCATCGGCAGCGGCTTTATCGTGGAATCCAACGGCTACATCCTCACCAACTACCATGTGATAGACCAGGGCCTGAAGATTGAGGTCTCCCTGCTCACAGACCTCACCTTCACCTACGACGCCCAGGTGGTGGGCTACGATGAGGCATTCGACATCGCCGTGCTCAAGATCGATGCCCGGAACCTGCCGGTGCTGCCCCTGGGAGACTCCGATCTCCTCTCTGTGGGGGACATGGTGTACGCCATAGGCAACCCCATGGGCTATCTCACCGGCTCCATGAGCGATGGCATCGTCTCCGCCATAGACCGGGAGAGCGTGGAGGACACCGCGGCCATGGCCATGATCCAGACCACCGCCCCCCTGAACGGCGGCAACTCCGGCGGTCCCCTGCTCAACGACAAGGGCCAGGTGGTGGGCATGGTCTCCGCCAAGATCACCGGCATCGAGGATGAGAAGGTGATCGAGGGGCTGGGACTGGCCCTGCCCATCTCAGACATGCTGCCCTTTGTGAACCGGATCCTGACCACCGGCGAGAGCTGGCGGCCCTACATCGGCATCACCTGCTACGCCGGCCGCTATGAGAGCCGGGCGGGCATCATCGTAGACAGCGTGATCGAGGGCGTCCCCGCAGACAAGGCCGGCGTGCGGGCGGGGGACTTTATCTGGGCCGCCAACGGACAGCGGGTCACCAGCATGGCGGCCCTCCGGCGGGTGCTGTACCGCACCGGCGTAGGGGGCGAGGTAACCATCAACCTGAAGCGTGGCTTTGACGAGATGGTGATCACCTTCGCCCTGATAGACAGCTCGGAGGTCCCCTCTTGAGCCCCCGGCTCCACGCGGGCACCTTGCTGGCCCGCAGAGATGGCTGGCTCTCCGGCGAGCAGATGAGCCAGGCCCTGGGGATCACCCGGGCGGCGGTGTGGAAAGACCTGGCGGCCCTCCGGGAGGACGGCTGGCCCATTGAGGCCTCCACCCGCCTGGGATACCGGCTCACCGCCCCGCCGGAGAAGATCTCCGCGCTGTGGCTCAACGCCAAACTGCCGGAGGACAGTCTCTTTGCCGGCAAGGTGGACGTCCAGTCTGTGGTGGACTCCACCAACACCCGATTGAAGGCCAGCGCCGCGGCGGGGGCCCCCGCGGGCACCGTGCTCATCGCGGAGGAGCAGACCGGCGGGCGGGGCACATACGGCAGATCCTTTGCCTCCCCCAGAGGCGAGGGGCTCTATCTCTCCGCGATCCTGCGCCCCAAGGCCCCTGTGGAGGAGCTGCTCACCCTCACCGGCTGGATCGCCGTGGCGGTGAGGGACGCCATTGCAGCGGCCTCCGGCGCCCCCGCCGAAATCAAGTGGCTCAACGACATCTGGCTCCACGGCAAAAAGCTGGTGGGCATTCTCACAGAGCTCTCCTTCACCGGGGAGAGCGGGGAGCCGGACTACGTGGTGGCGGGCATGGGCATCAACCTCACCCAGACCGAGGAGCGATTTCGGGAGATGGGCCTGCAGGACATCGCCGTCTCCCTGGGCGGGGCGTGCTACCCCGTGAACCCCAATACGCTGGCCCTCTCCATTCTCCAGGCCCTGGACCAGATGGTACGGGACTTTCCCCGGGAGAGGGCCCAGTGGCTGCAGCGGTACCGGGCCCACTGCCTCACCCCCGGCCGCAAGGTCTCCTACGAGCAGTCCGGCGAGACCAGGATCGCCACCGCCCTCTCCGTAGACGATCGCTTTGCCCTCACCATTCAGCCGGAAGACGGCTCCCCGGTGCGGACTGTGTACGCCGGCACGGTGCGGATGCTGTAGGGCAGAAGTGCAGATACCAGCAGAGCAGCAGGCCTCACGCCTGCTGCTCTTTTCTGCTGTCTGAATGGGGAGCCACTTAGCCGCGGCGCGATGGGCACGGGATTGGGGGAAACCCGGTCTTGCATTGGGCCGGTGCCTGCGGTATGATGGGGCAAATCCCTGGCTGCAACGTCTTTGGGCACCAGGCAAACTGCAGGCGGAGCCAAAGGTTGGCAGAGCCCGGCTCCCAGAAGAAAGAAGGTATGATTATGTGGCAGGTGCTCCGCAATCTCCGAGACAGGCTGTTTCCCTCCCCGGAGGAGCGGTTCTGGCGCAATCGGGAGTATATCGTCTCCCCCAAGGGTTGGCGCAAGCCCTTTCGAAAGCTCTATGTCCTGGCCAACCGGAGGATCCTGGTCCGGTGCAATGCCAACATCCCCTGTGTGAAGAATGTCTCCCCCTTTGCCACACCCCACGGGCTGGCCGGCATCTATGTCTCCTTCGGCGCCAAGGTGGGCCCAGACTGCACCATTCTCCACCAGGTCACCATCGGCTCCAACACCTTCCGGGACAGCGCCGGGATGGGCGCCCCGGTGATCGGCAGCAACGTCTTCATCGGCGCCGGCGCCAAGATCATCGGCAAGGTCACCGTGGGAGACAACGCCCGCATTGGCGCCAACTGTGTGGTCACAAGAGACGTCCCCGCCAATGCCACCGTGGTGCTCCCCGCGCCCCGCATCATCCCCCACGAATCGCCCCGAGACAACACCTTTGTCCCGTGGCCTGTGGCGGCAAGAGAGCTGGAAGAGGCGCAGAAGCACGCGGAGGCCGGTACCCCCCCCCCAAGTAGCCCGGTGTAGTCTGGCGGCATCCGCCCTGCTGCCCTTCTCTCCTGGCCCCCTCTTACCAACAAACCCCCGCAGTTTCAGGCAATCTGAAACTGCGGGGGTTTTGCCGTTTTGCCGGGAAAAGGGCGCTCAGAACAGCCCGCTGATCACGCCGTTGTCGTCCACATCGATCTTCTCCGCGGCGGGCACCTTGGGAAGGCCGGGCATGGTCATGATATCCCCGGTCTGCACCACCACGAAGCCGGCGCCGGCGGACACCTTCACCTTGGAGACGGACACGGTGAAGCCCTCGGGGCGGCCCAGTTTGGTCTGGTCATCGGAGAGGGAGTACTGGGTCTTGGCCATGCACACCGGCAGGCCGCCGAAGCCCAGCGCCTCCAGGCGGGCCAGCTCCTTGTTGGCGGCGGCGGAATAGGACACGCCGGCGCCGCCGTATACCCGCCGTACGATGGTCTCGATCTTCTCCTTGAGGGGGCGGTCCAGCTCATAGGCGAAGCGGAAATCAGACGGGGTCTCGGTGAGCCGGAGCACCTCTTCGGCCAGCGCGATGCCGCCCTCTCCGCCCTTGCCCCACACCTCGCTGAGGGCCACGTTCACGCCCAGTTCGGCGCAGCGGGAGCGGATCAGCTCCAGCTCCTCATCGGTGTCGTTGGTGAACCGGTTGATGGCCACCACCGCCGGCAGGCCGAATACCTGGGTGATGTTCTCCACATGCTTCAGCAGGTTGGGAAGGCCCCGCTCCAGGGCCTCCAGGTTCTCCGCGCCCAGCTCCGTCTTGGGCACACCGCCGTTGTACTTCAGCGCCTTTACCGTGGCCACGATCACCACCGCGTCCGGGCGGAGGCCGGCGGCCCGGCACTTGATGTCCAGGAACTTCTCGGCGCCCAGGTCTGCGCCGAAGCCGGCCTCGGTTACCACGTAGTCCGCCAGCTTCAGGGCGGTGTCTGTGGCGGAGACGGAGTTGCAGCCGTGGGCGATGTTGGCAAAGGGCCCGCCGTGGACCAGGGCCGGGGTGTTTTCCAGGGTCTGCACCAGGTTGGGCTTGATGGCGTCCTTCAAAAGCGCCGCCATGGCGCCCTGGGCCTTCAGGTCTGCCGCGGTAACGGGCTTGTCGTCATAGGTGTAGGCCACGATGATCCGGGCCAGCCGCTCCTTCAGGTCCCGAAGGCTGGAGGCCAGGCACAGCACGGCCATGATCTCGCTGGCCACGGTGATGTCAAAGCCGTCCTCCCGGGGCACGCCCTGCATCCTGCCGCCCAGGCCGTCTACGATGTTGCGCAGCTGTCTGTCGTTCATATCCACGCAGCGGCGCCAGGTGATCTTCTTCACATCGATCCCCAGGGCGTTTCCCTGCTGAATGTGGTTGTCCAGCATGGCCGCCAGCAGGTTGTTGGCCGCCCCGATGGCGTGGAAGTCCCCGGTGAAGTGGAGGTTGATGTCCTCCATGGGCACCACCTGGGCGTATCCGCCGCCGGCGGCCCCGCCCTTGATGCCGAACACCGGGCCCAGGGAGGGCTCCCGCAGGGCCAGGATCACGTTCTTGCCCAGCTTCTTCAAGGCATCGGAGAGGCCCACAGAGGTGGTGGTCTTTCCCTCACCGGCAGGGGTGGGGTTGATGGCGGTTACCAGGATCAGCTTGCCCTTCCGGGGCATCCCCCTCAGGGGGTTCACGTCAATTTTGGCCTTGTACTTCCCATAGTGCTCCAGGAGCTCCTCCTGGATCCCCGCTCTCGCCGCCACCGTGCTCACCGGCAGCATCTCTGCGCTCTGGGCAATCTCGATGTCTGTCTTCATTTGGGGAATTCCTCCTTGCAGGTTGGGTGCATCTGGACAAAAAGGACGCACGGCTTCCGTGCGCCTAGGCGGCCGGGAAAGATGCATGGGGCTCCGCTGTATTTCCTCCGCCGCCGGTCTCATACAGCGCCCCCAGTGTACATGGCAGGGCGGGGCGTGTCAAGAGGAAAACTGCCCATCTCCGGGATTTTCGGGCATCTTGCAGCCCTTTGTCCGCCCCACAGGGACAGTGTGCTTCCATGCAGCCCCGCTGTCTCTCCGGGGCGATCGGTCCGATGCCAAGCGCTGGAAATTCTTCTCAGAATCCCGGCCGGGATATTCTGAACATAAGGCACGGGATAACCGGGTATACGGGCAGTTTTCCACAGCTTCCACAGACTTTTCCACAACTTCCTCAACTTCCACAAAGTTTTCCACATGGCGAAAATCCTTGCGCCGCCTGTCTTTTCGGCGGTTTCCCGCCACGAACCGCAGCACCCAGCTTCCACAACTTCCACAAAAGCTTCCACAAGAGAACCATTTCCCACCGGGCACATAAAGCCCCCTCGCCTTTACACTTCTCACCACTTTATTCCCATATTCATCGGTATAATCCAGTAATATCAGCTCATCTCTGGCGGCAACTGGACCCCGGACCCAGCCGGCAGGTAGAAGCTGTAACTGGAAATCCCCGCAAAACGCCGCAACGTAACGCGGGCAGTAACAGACACCTCGTTCTCTCCTTCCACAACTTCCACAGACTTTTCCACAATGATGCGGAAGTAGAAACCGCGCCGGGCAAGGGTTTTCCGCCCCGCCGGATCCCGCTTCCACGCAAGCTTCCACAGGCCCCGCCCAGGAACATGCCGGACATAACGGTGCGCCGCCTTTACAACACGATTCCGCCTTGTCCGCCCGCCTCTCCCTCGATTACGACCTGTAAATCAGACACTCACTGCCATGGCAGATGGGCTTATGCACCCCGCGGCGAGGGGATGTAGAGGCCGCATCCCAGCTCTTCTTCCAGAACCCTCACATTCCCTCCCTGAAGTACCTCTCCGCCTCGTCCACCTCCCCGCCTCTCCCAGCTTTCCCTGTCCGGCAGACGCGGACAGTGCCAATCTCCCAGGTGCTCCAGGCCCCTTTCCGCCGGAATAACACCTCTCCGATGCCCTGGAACCAGCACCACGCCCTTCTTTCGCAAACTGGATATCTCGTGCCGCTCTCCGTCTCCTCCTTCTCCCCCGCCTTATCAACCCATTCCCCCGGTTTGCCCTTCCCACGCCTTCCGGAGACAGACACGCACCGACATAACCGATTCGCCCACGGACTTCCACACGCTTCCACAAAACCTTCCACAACTTCCACAAACTTTTCCACATGGGATGTGGAGGCTCCTTTGGCCGGATTTCGAAACTTCCGGGCGGTGCTTCGGAGTAGCAGTCCCTTCGGTATCGCAGAGGACACCCTTTTCTCGGTTCCACATAAGGACTGGGGCGGACAGGGCAGCGGAAATCGGTGCACCCGGCTTCCCCGCCGCGCCAGGAATTTCCATCTTCTGGTTATTTTGCAGGCTTCCCACTGGTTCTGTCTCCCCCGCGCAGTTCAGTCCGTGCGATTGCAGGTTCCAGGCGGTAAACGGATTTCGAAAGAGGCCAAAACGCGGGCCGGAACACAATTGGGTTCCGGCCCGCATGTTGTCTGTCTATCTATCAGGCTTTGGAGATGTCCAGGCTGGCCCTGGCGTTCAGGTCCCAGCCGGCGGTGTGTCCCGCCAGGTACTCGTAGTACCCCTGGCAGCCGATCATGGCGGCATTGTCCCCGCAGAGGGACAGGGGCGGCAGCCACAGCTTGGCGCCCACCTTGGCACAGGCTCTCTCCAGGTCCGCCCGGATCCGGCTGTTGGCGGCCACGCCGCCGGCCACGGCGATCTTGTTGTACCCGGTGATCTGGTTGGCCTCCATCACCCGGGGAATCAGGGAGTCCGAGATGGCGGCGGCAAAGGAGGCGGCCAGGTCCGGCAGGTTCAGGGTCTCCCCCTTCTGCTCCGCGTGGTGGATCACGTTCAGCACGGCGGTCTTCAGCCCGCTGAAGGACATGTCCAGGGGGTTGCCGTCTATGTGGGCCCGGGGAAAGACGTAGGCCCTGTCGTTGCCGCCCTTGGCCATCCGGTCCATGGGCCCGCCGCCGGGGTAGCCCAGGCCCAGGACCCGGGCGGTCTTGTCAAAACACTCGCCGGCGGCGTCATCCCGGGTGCCGCCCAGAACCTGAAAGCGGGTGTAGGCCTGCACGTCCACCAGGGCGGTGGTGCCCCCGGAGACGCAGAGGCACAGGAAGGGGGGCTCCAGGTCCGGGTGGGCGATATAGTTGGCCGCGATGTGGCCCCGGACGTGGTGCACCGGGATCAGGGGCACCCCCAGGGCGTAGGCGGCAGACTTGGCAAAGGACACCCCCACCAGAAGGGCGCCGATGAGGCCGGGGGCATAGGTCACGGCCACGGCATCGATGTCGGTCCGCCGGACGCCTGCCTGCCGCAGGGCCTCTTCCGCCAGGCCGGAGATGGCCTCTACGTGCTTGCGGGAGGCGATCTCCGGCACCACGCCGCCGTAGACGGCGTGCATATCCGCCGATGAGGCGATCACCGAGGAGAGGACGGTGCGCCCGTCCTCCACCACCGCGGCGGCGGTCTCATCGCAGGAGGATTCAAATGCCAGTATCTTCACGTTGCTTCTCCTCTTTCTGCGGCGCTCTCCCAGAGGGGCCGCCGCTTCCGCTCAGGTCTGCTCTCCCGCCTCGCGGGAGAGGAATTTGGTCATCAGGATGGCGTCCTCCCGGGGACGCACATAATAGCCCCGGCGGCGGCCCACCGTCTCAAAGCCCATGTGCTCGTAGAGGGCGATCGCCGGGGTGTTGGACGCCCGCACCTCCAGGTACACCAGGGAGAGCTGGGGGGAGAAGGCCTTCAACAGGGTGGACAGGAGGTGCCTCCCCAGCCCCTGCCGCCGGTATGCCGGGTCCACGGCGATGTTGTCCAGGGAGCCCTCGTCCAGCACCGCGCTGAAAAAGGCGTACCCCACCACGGCCCCCGCCGGGTTCTCGGCCACGATCCCCCAGGTGTGCTCGCCGGAGAGGACCTCCGCCAGCATGTTCCGGGTCCAGGGGTCTGAAAAACAGATGCGCTCCAGGGCGGTCACCTGGTCCAGGTGCCGCCCCTCCATGGGGACAAGGCGGATCTCCATGCTCAGTGGGTCTCCGCCCAGGTGTGGCCGCACTTGGCCTCCGCCACCAGGGGCACCGCCAGAGCGGCCACGCGGCCCATCTCCTCGCTGAGCAGCTGCCGCACGGTCTCTCCCTCCGATTCCGGGCACTCCACGATGAGCTCATCGTGGACCTGGAGCACCAGGCGGGCGGCGAGGTTCTCTTCCCGGAGCCTGGCGTCCACCCGGATCATGGCCAGCTTGATGATGTCCGCGGCGGTGCCCTGGATGGGCATGTTCATGGCCACCCGCTCCCCGAAGGACCGGGTGTTAAAGTTGGAGGACTTCAGCTCAGGGAGCCACCGCCGGCGGCCGTACATGGTGGAGACGTAGCCGTTCTCCTTGCCCTGGGCCACCACCCGGTCCATATAGGCCCGCACGCCGCTGTAGTGCTCAAAGTAGCGCTCCATATAGCGCCTGGCCTCCGCCACGGTAACCTTGATGTCCTCGGAGAGGGAGTACGCCGAGATGCCGTACACGATGCCGAAGTTCACCGCCTTTGCAGCCCTGCGCATGGCGGGCTCCACCTGGTCCTGGGGCACCCCGAAGACCTGGGAGGCGGTGATGGTGTGGATGTCCTCCCCGGTGTTGAACCCGGCGATCATGGCGCTGTCCCCGGAGATGTGGGCCAGCAGCCGGAGCTCGATCTGGGAGTAGTCCGCGTCCACCAGCACGTTGCCCGGGCCGGCGATGAACATCTTGCGCATCTCGGCCCCCAGCGCCGTGCGCACCGGGATGTTCTGCAGGTTGGGCTCCGTGGAGGACAGCCGTCCCGTGGCCGTAACGGTGTTTTGGAAGCTCGTGCGGATCCGGCCGTCCGCCTCGATCACCTTGGTGAGGCCCTCCACATAGGTGGAGTTCAGCTTGGTGAGCTGCCGGTACTCCAGGATGGCGGGGACGATGGGGTGCTTGGACTTCAGCTTCTCCAGCACATCGGCGCTGGTGGAGTAGCCGGAGCGGGTCTTCTTGGCGGCGGGCAGCTTCAGCTTCTCAAAGAGGATGGTGCCCAGCTGCTTGGGGGACTGGATGTTGAACCGCTCCCCCGCCATGTTGTAGATCTGCTGCTCCAGGGCATCGCTGCTCTTCTTGAGCTCCACCCCAAAGGCGGTGATGGCCTTGCCGTCCACCAGCACGCCGGCCCGCTCCATGCGGGCCAGCACCGGGCAGAGGGGCAGGTCGATCTCATCGTGGACCCGCAGCAGGTCCAGGTCCGTGAGGCGCTGGTGCAGGCTGTCCCGGAGGTTGTCCACCAGGATGGCGTGGGCGGTGAAGGCCTCCTCGGCGGCCTCCCAGCCCATGAGCGGGCTGAACGCCCCCTCCTCGCAGTACACCGCGGCCTTGGCGGTCTCGGTGTTGAAGTAGGTCACGGAGAGCTTCTCCAGGCTGTATGAGCCGTCTGTGGGGGCCAGGAGGTAGGCCGCGATGGCGGTGTCAAAGACGAAGCCCTCCGGGGACAAGCCCTCCTCCAGGAGATGGACCATCAGGTTCTTGCAGTCGTGGGCGGCCTTGGCGATGTCCGGGGCAAAGAGGCCCTGGAGGAAGGCCTCATAGCCCTCCAGCCGCTGGGAGAAAAGCCGGGCGGCGTGGCGCACCCCGTCCTCCCGCCAGACCACGCACACCCCGGAGAGGTCCGGCAGGGTGTGCACGGAGACATACGGCAGCTGCCGCCAGATGGCCAGCAGCTCCTCTGCCCGCGCCAGGGTCTCCACCGTCTCCAGTTCGGCGGCCCCATCGTAGGCGGCGGGCTGGGGGCTGTCGTCCTCCGGGTGGAGGCCCAGCCGCTCGATGAGCCGGGCAAACTCCAGCTTCAGCAGCAGGTTGTACAGTTCCCCCTGTTTGTACGGCCTGCGCACCGTGTCCTCCGGGTGAAAGTCCATGGGGGCCTCCCGGCGGATGGTGGCCAGGTCATAGCTCATCCGGGCGGATTCCTGGCCCTCGGTGAGCTTCTTGATCACTCCCGGTTTGGCCTCGATGTCCGGCAGCTTCTCGTAGATGGCATCGATGGTGTTGTACTTCTGGACGAGATCCATGGCGGTCTTCTCGCCCACGCCCTTCACCCCGGGGATGTTGTCGCTGGAGTCCCCCATCAGGGCCTTCAGGTCGATGAGGTGGATGGGGTCGAAGCCGTAGGCCTCCCGGAACACCTCCGGGGTCATGTTCTTCTCGGTGGTCTGTCCCTTGCTGGTGGAGATCAGCTTCACCGTGGTGTGCTCGTCAATGAGCTGCAGGGAGTCCTTGTCTCCCGTGACGATCACCGTGGTGCCCCCCTGCTCCCCCTGCACCCGGGCCATGGTGCCCAGCAGGTCGTCCGCCTCCCAGCCCTCCAGCTGGTACCGGCGGATGTTCATGGCGTCCAGGACCTCCTTCAGGATAGGGATCTGGGTGGCCAGGTCCTCCGGCATGGCGTGGCGGGTGGCCTTGTACCCCTCGTAGGCCAGGTGGCGGAAGGTGGGCGCCTTCATGTCAAAGGCGACCGCCAGGGCGTCCGGCTGCTCCTCGTCCAGCAGCTTCAGTAAGATGGTGAGAAATCCGAATATGGCATTGGTGGGCGTGCCGTCCCGGGTGGCCAACGCCTGGTTCATCCCATAAAAGGCGCGGTTGACGATAGAGTTACCGTCAATCACCATGAGTTTCATCGCAGAGTCCTCCCTTGTTGAGCTGGCCCTATTCTACCATGCCGGGCCCCATTCGGCAAGAGAAAGCCGCGGCTTTCCCGGTGCCGATTGCAGAGATCGCCGCCGGCCGGTGTGCAGCGGCCTCTTCCCGGTGCAACCGGGCGCTATTTCGGGCGGTTTCGCGGCAACTGGCAGTTGCACTTTTCCAAAACGGGGCCGCCACGGCCAAATTTTCAACGCAACTTGATAGACTTTTCCCCCGCTTTCCGCTATACTCCAGGGCGTGGGGGCTGAAATGGAAGCCATTGGCAGCGATATTGGGCAGGAGATCATTGCCCACGGATGCCAAACTCCCACCCCAATCCGTGTTTTGTATCACCCGCGCAGAGAAAGGAAGGGACTCCAATGCGCCGAAAAATCATTGCCGTGCTGCTGTCTGTTCTGATTCTGCTGGCTGTCTGCGCCACTGCAGTCCAGCTGTCCCGCCATGCTGCAGCGCAGGCGGAGGAGAGCCTTGCAGGAAGCTTCTATGTGTACGAGCTGAGAGAGGCCTCCTATCACTTTCTGGCCATCTCCCCTGATCGAGAAGCGCTCGCCGCGGATCGAGACTACCTTCTGGGGATGGCCAGCTTCAAGTCTGCCATCGACATGCTGCAGTTTCGCCCCGCCGAGAGCCGCAACCACACGTACTTCTCCGATGTGTACCGCGCCATGCTGCAGGCCGGGATCACCAAAGACAACGCGCCGCTGTATCTAGAACTGGGACAGCATCTGGCGGCGCTGGCGGAGGCACCGGAGGACCCCGCCATCGCAAACCAGATCTTAAATCTCCGCAACGCCTTTGATCCCGGCGTGTCCTGAGGCACGAACGGCGGGCTGGAAAGAAGGTCACCTCTCATGGACAAAAAGCAGACAGCAAAAAGGGCGATTGCCTTAGCGGCAGCGGCACTGCTCCTTCTGGCGGCCGTGGTTCTCTCGGCGCAGACTGCCGCCCGGAGCTCAGAGCAAAACCTCCGGCTGCAGTCCTTCCAGGACAACCTGAAGGAGGCCGCAACCCACTTTGGGAACATGGCGGTGGGGGACCCCCACTTGGCAGCGGAGTACACCCAGGGCATGAGCTGCTTCTATGCGGCGTTCCGCATCTGGGAAGACGTGCCGGGTTCCTACAGCGGCGCCTTCCGGGCCCTCTACTATGATCTCCTCTACGCAAAACAGGACGCGGACACCATCCAGGTCTTCCACCGGTTGGGGGAGCTCTGCGGGGCGCTGGCGGAGGATCCCTGGGACGAGACGCTCTATTTCCAGATCTCAGACCTGCGCTATTCCCTGGCGTAGGATGCTTCGTGACGGGGCAATCTGTCCCGCGGCTTCCCCTGCAGAGGGGACGGAGACCAGTTTCTCCCTGATCCGGGAACTTGTCTAATCGGACACAGGATCTGCCGGATTGTCCATTTCGGGTCCCAACCCCTTGCGCAAATCTCCAAAACCCGGTAAAATGGCCTCGTTGTCCGGCGTATCCCCCTGTTGCTTCCCCACTTCAGGCGGCGGTGCCCCGAGCACAGGTTACGGAGGCAGACCCCCAGCTGTTCTCCGGCCATTGTTTCTGAAACAAGCTAGGCGGCCGTCCCCGGTTCCCCGGGGACGGCCGCCTGGCTTTTCTGTGCTTTTGGATCAGCGGAGCACGGCGCCGCAGCTGCGCTCCAGCTCCTCCAGGATGGACTTCACGTCCCGGTCCGCCTCTTCACTGGTGAGAGAGCGGTCGTCTGCCCGGAGGGTGAGGCTGAAGGCCACGGACTTCTTGCCCGGCAGGATGCCGGCGCCCCGGTAGATGTCGAAGAGCTGCACGTCCTTGAGAAGGCCCATGGCGCCGGTGCGGATGGCGCTCTCCAGCTGGCCCACCGTCACGGACTCGTTGCAGACCACGGCGATGTCCCGCTCCACGGCGGGATACTTGGGCAGAGACACGTACTCGGGGTCTGGTCCCTTGGCCTGCATCAGGGCGTCGAAGGCCAGCTCGGCGCAGTAGATCTCCCCGTCCACGCCGTAGTTTCTGGCCACGTTGGGGTGGATCTGGCCGAAGTACCCGATGACATTGTCCCCGGACTTCACCGCGGCCACCCGGCCGGGGTGATAGGACACGGTGGGGGCCAGGCCCGGCGCCGGCTCATAGGAGCCATCCTGGGCGCGGATGGCCTTCAGGATGGCCTCGATATAGCCCTTGAAGGTGTAGAAGTCCATGCCGTCCCCGTAGGCGCCCATGGAGAGCACCTTCTTCTCCACGGCCAGGCCGTCCGGGCCGCCGGGCAGGTAGATCCGGCCCAGCTCATAGAGCTTCACGTTCTTGTTGCGGTAGTTCCAGTTGCGGGCCACGATCTCCAGCATGGAGGGCAGGGTGGTGGTGCGCATGATGGAGGTGTCCTCGCCCAGGGGGTTCAGGATCTTGAAGGACTGGCGCATGGGGTCGTCTGCGGGCCAGCCGATCTTATCATAGGCGGTGGGGGAGATGAAGGAGTAGGTGATGATCTCATCGAAACCGCAGTGCCGGCAGCTCTCCCCCAGCTGGTTCTCCAGCTTCTGGGTGGGAGAGTAGCCGCCCTGGGTGGTCTGGCCCACCATCAGGGTGTTGGGGATGTTGTTGTACCCGTAGAAGCGGGCCACCTCTTCGGCAAGGTCCGCCATCCGCTTCACATCGCCCCGCCAGGACGGCACCGTTACCTGATCCCCGTCCACCTGGAAGTCCAGCTTCCGGAGGATGCGCACCATGTCCTCTGCGGGGACCTTGGTGCCCAGAAGGGCGTTGATCTTGTCCGGCTCCAGCTTCACCACGGTGGGCTGGGGCACGTTGTTCAGGATGTCGATGACGCCGTCCACCACCTCGCCGGCGCCCAGCAGCTCCACCAGTTCACAGGCCCGGTTCACCGCCGGCAGGGTGTTCAGGGGATCCAGGCCCTTCTCGAACTTGGCGGAGGCCTCGGTGCGCATGCCCAGAGCCAGGGCGCCCTTGCGGATGCAGGTGCCATCGAAGCAGGCGGACTCGAAGACCACATCGGTGGTGTCCGCCACGATCTCACTGTTCAGACCGCCCATGATGCCGGCCAGGCCCACCGCCCGGGTCTCATCGGCGATCACCAGGTGGTTGGCGGTGAGGGTGTGGACGTTGTTGTCCAGGGTGGTGAGCTGCTCTCCCTCGGCGGCCCGGCGGACGATGATCTTGCCGCCGTGGACGTAGCGGTAGTCGAAGGCGTGCATGGGCTGGCCGTACTCCAGCATGACGTAGTTGGTGATGTCCACGATGTTGTTGATGGGGCGCACGCCCATGGAGCGGAGCCGCTCCCGCATCCACTTGGGGGAGGGGGCGATCTTCACGTTGCGCACCATGCGGGCGGTGTAGCGGGGCACCAGGTCTGCGTCCGGGGTCTCCACGTCCAGCAGCTCCACGAGAGAGCCCTCTGCCCCGCCCTTCACCACCGGGGTGTGGAGGGTGAGGGGCGCGTCAAAGGTGGCGGCGGCCTCCCGGGCGAGACCGATCACGCTGAGGCAGTCCGGGCGGTTGGGGGTGATCTCGAACTCCACCACATGGTCGTCCGCGTTGATCACCGGCTTGATGTCATCGCCGGGCTTGCAGTCCTCCTGGAGGATGAAGATGCCGTCCGGGATGCAGTTGGGGAACTCTTTCTGCTCCGCCCGGAGGTCCGCCAGGGTGCAGATGGTGTTGGTCTTGGTGTTGAATGCCACCAGGTCCCAGCTGTGGATGTTCTGGCACGGGGTCTCCAGGGATACCTCCTTCAGGGTGCTGTCTGCGGGGTACACCAGGGTAACCGTCCAGCGGCCGTCTCCCGCATAGGAGACCGCGGACACGCCGGCGCAGATCACCGGGCCGAACACCTTGGCGCCGGGCTGGATGTCTGCGGGGATGGAGGGCTTATTCGGGTCGATGGGGTGGTAGTTGTTCAGCAGGGCCGCCGCCGTGATGACGCCGTAGGGGAAGTCCCGCTCGTCCAGGCCCAGCTCCTTCATGGAGCACAGCATACCGTTGGACTTCACCCCCCGGAGGTTGCCCTTCTCGATCTTCTTGCCGCCGGGCAGGGTGGACTTGTGCAGGGCCACGGGGACCAGATCCCCCTCGTGGATGTTCCAGGCGCCGGTTACGATCTGCACCGGGGCGTCCCTGCCCACGTCCAGCATGCACACGAACATGTGGTCTGAGTTGGGGTGCTTCTCGATGGAGACAATTCTGCCCACCACCACGTTGCTGATCTCAGCGCCCAGGTCTGTGGTGCCCTCTACCTTGGAGCCGGAGAGGGTCATGGCCTCGGCAAAGGCCCGGTCTCCCGCGTCTACGTGGACAAACTCTTCCAGCCATTTTCTGCTCAAATTCATGGTCTATTTGCTCTCCTCTCTCAGAACTGCTCCAGGAACCGCACGTCGTTTTCGAAGATCAGGCGGAGGTCGTCGATCTTGAACCGGCGCATGGCGGTGCGCTCCAGGCCGAAGCCGAAGGCCCAGCCGGACCACTCGTTGGGGTCTATGCCGGCCATCTCCAGCACCCGGGGGTGGATCATGCCGGCGCCCAGCAGCTCAATCCAGCCCTCGCCCTTGCAGGTGGGGCAGCCCACGCCGCCGCACTTGTGGCACTGGACGTCCACTTCGCAGCTGGGCTCGGTGAAGGGGAAGTGGTGGGGGCGGAACCGGGTCTTGGTGCCGACGCCGTACATCCGCTCCACCACGGTGTTCAGGGTGCCCTTCAGGTCCGCCATGGTGACGCCCTTGTCGATCACCATGCCCTCCACCTGGTGGAACATGGGGGAGTGGGTGGCGTCCACCTCGTCCTTGCGGTACACCCGGCCGGGGGCGATGATGCGGATGGGCAGGGGCATGGAGTCCATGGCCCGGACCTGCATGGGGCTGGTCTGGGAGCGCAGCATGACCCGGCTGTCCGCATCGAAGTAGAAGGTGTCGGACCAATCCCGGGAGGGGTGGCCCTCTTCGGCGTTCAGCCGGTCGAAGTTCAGCTGGGCCAGCTCGATCTCGGGGCCGTCCAGCACGGTGAAGCCCATGCCGATGAAGATCTCCTTCATCTCGTCCAGGGCGATATACATGGGGTGGCGATGGCCTTCCGGGACGGGGACGCCGGGTACCGTGACGTCCAGGGTCTCCGCCTTCAGTTTGGCCTCCAGGGCGGCCGCCTCCAGGTTTTTGGCGGTGCTGTCCAGGGCCTCCTCCAGGGCGGCCCGCACCTCGTTGGCCAGCTGGCCCATGGCGGGCCGCTCCTCCGGGGACAGCTTGCCCATCTGCTTCAGCACGGCGGTGAGCTCGCCCTTCTTGCCCAGATAGCGCACTCTGAGCTCGTCCAGATCCACTTTTGAGGCGGCGCCCTCAAACGCGGCCAGTGCCGCAGCGCGGATCTTTGCCAGTTGTTCTCTCATATGATTTCAGTCTCCTTTTCTGATCCTGTTTGCATTTTTGCTCTGCTCCAGGAGGGATACCGCCATCCCCACATGGGGAATGCCGTCCTCCAGGTAGGTCTCGGTCACCGGGGTGAAGCCGAACTTCTCGTAGAAGCCCCTGGCCTGACACTGGGCGCTGATGCGGATCCGATCGGCTCCTAGCCGGTACCAGGCGGTCTTCAGCCCTGCGGTGAAAACGGCCCTTCCGTGGCCCTGGCCGTGGGTGCGGGACACCACCCGGCCGATGGACACCTCCGGGTAGGCGATCCCCGCCGGCAGCACCCGCAAGGTGGCCAGCAGCTCCTTCTTCTCCCAGAGCATCACATGGATGGCCAGCTGGTCCCGGTTGTCCAGGTCCTGGTACGGGCAGTTCTGCTCCACCACAAAGACCTCCGCCCGGAGCCGCAGCAGGGCGTAGAGTTCGTCCAGAGTGAGCGCGGTGAATGGCTTTACCGTGATCTCCAATTTGTCTCCCCCCTCTGTCCGTCTCTTGGAGTCGGCGCCGCCCAGGGCAGCAAAAAAGCCCTCCGTCCCACTGCCGGGACGAAAGGCTGCCTGCAGCACTTCCGCGGTACCACCCGCTGTTCGCACGAGACCGTGCGCACTCACTGCCCCGATAACGGCGGACCGCCGTCCTGCTCTCACAGGCCGCTCCCGGGCGAACCAGGCGCCAGACTCCCAGGCGGCTCTCAGCCGGTGACCGCCACTCTCTGCAGGGACTCCTTATGCTGCCATTTTCCCGTTCCTCGCAATTTGCCCACCATATATAACACAATGCCAGTTGAAATGCAAGTGGTAATCCGCTATAATGTGGCGGAAAAAATGCGATCTCCGCCGGCAAACTGCCTTCCGGCGCACAGAAAGGGGCTTTTTCATGCTCACCCTCGCCACCGCGGCCCAGATGCGGGAACTGGACCGGGCCGCCATTCAGGACAATCACATCCCCTCCCTGCAGCTGATGGAGCGGGCCGCCGCCGGCGTGGTCTCAGCGGTGAAACGGCGCTTTCCCCTCTCCGGAAGTGCATATACCCCCCGGATCGCGGTGTTCTGCGGTCCCGGCAACAACGGCGGAGACGGCTTTGCTGCAGCTTGGATGCTGCTCCGGGGCGGATACACCGTGCGCACCTTCCTTCTGGGAGATCGAAATCGGCAGACACCAGACGCCGCGGAGATGGCCGCCCGGCTGGAGGCCGCAGGGGGCACGGTGGAATCCTTCCACGCCCTTATGCAGGCCCCCGATGGGGCGTGGAATCTCAACGCCTGGCTGGACAGCGCAGACTGCATCATAGACGCCATCTTCGGCATCGGCCTCACCCGGGAGGTGCAGGGAGACTTTCTCTCCGCCATTCAGCTGATCAACCTGGTTCTCTGTCCAGTCATCGCCTGCGACATCCCCTCCGGCGTCCACACAGACAGCGGCGCCGTGCTGGGGGATGCGGTGGAGGCGGAGGAGACGGTGACCTTCTCCCTGCCAAAGCCCGGCCTCTATCTGGGAGAGGGCGGCGCCTGTTCCGGTACCGTCACCGTTGTAGGCATCGGCATTCCCGCCGAACTGATCCGGAAGCTGGAGGACCAGCAGTACCTGCACCTCTGGACCGGGGATCTCACCCTGCCCCACCGCCCCCGCACCGCCCACAAGGGCACCTTCGGCAGGCTTCTGCTGCTGGCCGGCAGCCGGGGTTATACCGGCGCCCCGGCCCTGGCGGCAGATGCGGCGGTGCGCTGCGGGGCGGGTCTCGTCCACCTGGCCGTGCCGGAGGACATCTACCCCGTCCTGGCGGCAAAGTGCACCGAGGCCATGCCCTTCCCCATGCCGGAGCGGTATGAGGACCTGTTGGAGCTGGCGGGCAAGTGCGATGCCGTTCTGGCGGGCCCCGGTCTGGGACACTCCCCGGCGGGGATGGAGGCCGCCCTCCGGCTCATCCGGGACACGAATGTGCCCCTAGTGCTGGACGCAGATGGAATCAACGCCCTCGCCCGGCATAATCCGGACCCGGACATGCATATGCATGGGTTGAAACTGCGCTCCGCCCCCACGGTGCTCACCCCCCACGATGGCGAGTTTGCCCGTCTCACCGGCCAGGCTCTGCCCCTGGAGAACCGGCTGGAACAGGCGATGTCTTTTGCCCGGGAGAACCGGTGCATTCTGGTCCTGAAGGGCCACTGCACGATCATAGCGGGCCCGGACGGAGAGGTGCTTCTCAGCCGCTCCGGCAACCCCGGCATGGCGAAAGGCGGCTCCGGAGACGTGCTGGCGGGGATGATCACCGCATTTCTGGGCCAGAAGATCCTGCTGGACCGCTTCGGCCCGCTGCAGCTCACCGCGGCTGCGGTATTCTGGCACGGCGCCGCGGGAGACCTGGCCGCAGCGGATCTGGGGGAGTATTCCATGACCCCATCGGACCTCCTGCAGCGGATCCCGGCGGTGCTCAAGGCCCACACGGAGGGCAGTTTCTAATCCAACGAACCGGGAGGAACCGGCCTTGCGCAGACTGCTGACCTGCGTACTGATGATAACCCTTCTCACGGCCTGCGCCGCGGGAGGCGAGGACCCGGAGGTGGCCGCCGGCGCGATTCAAGACGCATACCGGGCCATGGAGGGCTGCACCGCCACGGTGGCACTCACCGCCGAGATCGGCACCAAAGTATACACCTTCACCCTGGAGGCGGACTGCCATCGGGAGGGCGACACCGTGCTCACGGTTACCGCGCCGGAGCTGCTGGCCGGCATCACCGCCCGGGTGCGCCCCCAGGAGACCGTGCTGGAGTACGATGGCGCCGGCCTCTCCCTGGGGGATCTGGACGGCCAGGGGCTCACGCCCCTGAACGCCGTCCCCGCCATTCTCTACGAGGCGGCCCGCGGGTACACCGCAGACTGCGTCTGGGCGGACCCGGACCGCACCCAGCTCACCATCACCACCCGGGACCCCGCGGCGGCCGCCGGCGCCGGCACGGAGTACCGGATGCGCTTTCGGCGCTCAGACTGCGCCCTGCTGCAGGCGGAGATCTCCGCAGGCGGGGTGCAGGTGCTCACCGCCGATGTTCAAAATTTCACTTTCACACAGGCAGAGGTAGATCAAAATGGCAATGGAGACCATGCGGACCTGGGCTGAGATATACCCGGGCCATCTGGAACACAACTATCGGGCGCTGCGGGCCTGTGCCCCGGACAGCCGCTTTCTGGGCACGGTAAAGGCCAACGCCTACGGGCACGGGGCGGTGCCCACCGCCCGGCAGCTGCAGGCGCTGGGGGCAGACTATCTGGCGGTGGCCTGTCTCGCCGAGGGCAGGCAGCTCAGGGAGGCGGGGATCACCCTCCCCATCCTGATCCTGGGCCTCACGCCGCCGGATGAGGCGGATGAGGTGGTGTCTTTGAATCTCACCCAGACCGTGTTCACCCCGGAACTGGCCCAGGCCCTCTCCGATGCGGCGGGGGCCCAGCGCACCCTGGCCAAGATCCACCTGGCGGTGGACACCGGCATGGGCCGCATCGGCGTGCTGGCGGGAGACCCCCAGGCCGCGGCCTCGGACCTCGCCGCCCTCTGTTCTCTCCCCCACCTGCACCCGGAGGGCATCTTCACCCACTTTGCCGTCTCGGACGACCCCGCCCCCGGCAGCGAGGACTACACCATGCTGCAGTTCACCCGTTTCCTGGACGTGATCGCCGCGCTGCGGGACGGATACCACCTCTCTTTTGAAATTCGGCATTGCGCCAACAGCGGCGCTGTGCTACAATACCCCTGTACCGCCATGGACATGGTCCGCCCGGGCATCGCCCTGTACGGACACTATCCGGACCCCTGCACCGAGGGGCTGGACGGCCCCGGCCTGCTGCCGGTGATGTCTCTGAAGACCCGGGTGGCTGCGGTCCGCCCCCTGCCCGTTGGCACCCCGGTGAGCTACGGCTGCACCGCCAAAACAGAGACCGGCCGGATCGCGGTCCTGCCCATCGGCTACGCAGATGGCCTGCACCGGGCCCTGTCCAACCAGGGCAGCGTGTACTTAAACGGCCGCACGGTGCCCATTCTGGGCCGCATCTGCATGGACATGTGCATGGTCTCCCTCCCGGACGACCTGCCAGTGGCCCCGGGAGATGTGGCGGAAGTCTTCGGCGAGAACCTGCCTCTGGAGCAGCAGGCAGATCTGGCCGGCACCATCTCCTATGAACTGCTCTGCGCCGTGGCGCCCCGTGTGCCGCGGATCCGCATACCCGCATAAACTGACTCGGGAGCACGTCGGCACACCGGCGGCGAGCCGCGGAGGTTTTGCCGGCAGCGGTATAAAATCCTCCGCCCCGTGGGAGAATGATAGTACCCGTCCTACATAGCGCAGGCCGGGCACTATATCCAGCGGAGTGTGAAGATCCTGTGGACAACAACGTCAAGCGCGGCGACATTTTCTATGCGGACCTCAGTCCGGTGGTGGGCAGCGAACAGGGCGGTGTCCGTCCGGTATTGATCGTGCAGAACGACACCGGCAACCGGCACAGCCCCACGGTGATCGCAGCCGCTATCACCTCACAGACCGGCAAGGCCCGCCTCCCCACCCACATCACCCTGGCAGCCCACAGCTACGGGCTGCCCAAGGACTCCGTGGTGCTGCTGGAGCAGATCCGCACGCTGGATAAGCGGCGGCTGCGGGAGCACATGGGGCGCGTAGACGACCAGGTGATGCGGCGGGTGGACAACGCCATCGCTGTGAGCTTCGGCCTGCACCCGGAGCGCTTGGTCTGATCCCCGATCAGGTATGGTGCGGGTGCCGGGACCCCGGCACCCGCACAGGAGACATAGATCCTACGAGACAAGAAAAAAGGAGTACATCTCATGCGAAACATCTGGAAAGTGGCTGTGGCAGTGGCGTGCGTGTGCGTACTGGCAGTGGCCGTATTTGCCACCCCCGGCAGCGAGAACGACCCTCTGGTGACCCTCACCTATCTCACCAACATCTTCCGGCCCCAGGTCATGGAGCAGGTGAAGTCCGAGGCGGAGACCCAGAAGGCCGCCCTGGAGGACCAGCTGAACGGCGTGCTGAATGAGCGCTTCGGCGTGCCGGCAGACGATCCCGCCCCGGAGAGCGATGCCGCCTTCACCGTGGTGACCCTGGCCAGCGGACAGGTGCTCACCGGCGATGTGGGCTGCGAGGCCATGCTCCGCATCGGCACCGCCCAGTGCATCTCCCCAGACTCTCCCGGCCTCATTGACGTCACCGCAGGCACCATTCTGGAGAACGATAGTGCCCTAGAGACCAACCACCTCTACATGGTGACCATCTCCACCCGGTCCATCACCTGCACCTCTGAGACCTGCAAGCTGCTGGTGCGGGGCCCCTACACCATCGCCTGAATCTGTTTTTCTACCGAGATCGAATCGCTTGTTTTTTGCCTCTTTCAGCACTCTGATACAGGAAAAGGGGGCGTTCCATATGGCTGTATACGACAGGGAGAGCATGGAGCAGTTCTGTCCGCAAATGGATCTCTCCCTGAGCACCGCCTCTCCGAATTCCCCCAATCAGGTTGGCAGCGAGGCTCTTGCGGTTTCAGTTGACCCGTTTTATTCAGACAGCAATATCCGGTACCTGGAAGGGCTCATGGAAGATGTGAAAGCTGGAAGAGCGCAATTCGTCCGGCACGACTTGATTGCGGTGGATTGATGGGGCCCTGGAGGGGAACGCATCAGCCCCCGGCATTTGCCTATGTGTGTTTTTCACAAAGCCAGGTCGGCAGATTTCCATCATTCTTGGAAATAGTTCATAAATCCTTCATCATTTTTCCTTGTATTCCCAGTATATATGTGGTATCATGGGGGCTGTCAGGACTGGTTTCCCGACAGTGCCAACTTTCTTCTCTTTCTCTCTCAGACCGGGGCGCCTTGCGAAAGGCCCCCCGGACCAAACGCTCTCACGGCCGCCCGCAGTGGGCGGCCGTGTTTTTTATAGCAGGCATCCAGGAGGCGTGACGAGATCTCTTTCAGAGTCTTCAACTATGTCACAGTCCAACCTCGATCTCTCTTTCCGAAAACGAGATGTCGACATACGTAACTGGAAGTTGAAACGCAGGCGGATTTCCTTTCAAGTCTATCAATACAATCATATCCCTTGATGACATTTCAATTGTTCTCTGAATTCCGATATCATCTTTATACAGATCATATCGATCTATAACAAGGAGTTTAATCTTATATCGATTCAGCAAGCTTTCGAGATTCACTTTCTTCTGATAATCCGTGTAGGTAAAAGGCAGTACAGGATCCCCGGCAGAAAAGTACCGCAGCAGCGTTTTTGCAAGGTATGTCTTTCCGGATGCTGCATCAGGAAAAAAAGAGATACACACCTGGGTCAAGGTTCACTGTTATGGCAGGCTTCTTATTCAGCGTGAACACGCATCCATCAGCCTCCCCCAATTGATATATTCATTGAGCTCATCGATTGTGTGAAAAATGTGTCCCTCCACGCAGATGTCCAACCGTTTTCCGTCACTGTAGTCCACCAAAGAACTGGATGGGGTATCCACGACAACGTGTCCAGAGCACAGAGAAAAGATCACATTTCTAGCCTGTCGATTGCACTCTACAAGGTCAATCCATTGATCAGAACGCAGTACAGACAGTGCCGCCTTACAGCCCGTGCTCATGTTTTCGATGTTCTGCTTGTACCCAAACCGATCAAGGAAGGAGAAACGGTCCAGTATCGTACCTTTTTCGATGAGTTGTACGATTTTGGACACAAGAGGGGTGATCTCGAAATCAATCTCATCAAAAACGGCCTCTACATCCCGGACGCAATCGTGGGGCGTGTCTTGGGGGACATCTCGAAATAGTACTTCCAGCATGTATCTCTCTCCAATCAGAAATAATGATCAACGAGTACCGTTACATTTTTTAAGCGCAGTGCGTGCTATCGCAAGCATTTTAAAACAGTTATTGAAAGGCAGTGCTGTTCTAAGAAAACCTGTCTCCATGATACACTATCATCTCATCTGTTTCAAGCAAGATTTCCCTGTTCACGCACGCATTGGCATCGCCCTCTCCATGAGAGAAGCCATGATTTTGTGAACCTGGCTTATCTGCACAGAGGAGATGGTTTTTTCGAAAAAGTTCCTTAATTTGCCCCCAAGCATGGAACGCAACTCACATTGCTGAATGAGCTATAGTGTGCGCGTATGACGGACATAGTAGCATATGAAAGCGGCCACATGTGCAAGTCCTGGGTCAGCACCATTGAAGGCACTGTGAATACCAATACAAACGTTGCCACATCAGAACAAACTGGGCTAAGACGCGGCCAGAATTGCTGCTAGCTATGCAAAACGAGTTCAAGCTGAGTTGAACATACGCCGCCCCAAACTGCTGTCCTTCGCTGGCGCACAGTCTCGATTTTGGCGATACAATTCATGGACCTGTTTTCTATGGCCTTCAGAAGTTCAGAGGATCCCCCGCTCAAACCCAGGCTCGTCCGTGGCAAGGTGTTTGTGCTTGGAAATGTTCTGAAAAGCCGCGATTTTCGAAGTTCCAATGAACTTATGGGGCAAGGTCGTATCCTCTATGCAGATAAGCCAGGTTTTGTGAAAGCAACCCTTGACTTTGATTTCCGCTCCTCTTATAATGATGATACGTTTCACGCAGGCAATTCAGTCCGCTCCTTGCACTTTTTGGGAGCACAATCTTTCTTTCGCTTCACATCGGCAGCTCACTTGATCGGAAGGAGGCAGCATATGAGCGTTCAAAGCAGTCCGGCAGCATCCGCCCCAAAGAAGGGCAGGAAGAAGTTCATTATCCTTGCAGTTGTCCTGGCGGTAGCCGCATCAGCGTCCATCGCAGGCGCCGTCATCTGGCAGCACGTCCGTCCATTCAGCCCGTATAAGTTCCAGTACAACAAATGGGAGGAGCCGTACTCCCAGCACGTTCCCCTAGAGGAGATGAGCTTCGGCGTCTACAGCCACTACTTTGGGTACTCCTCTGGTATCAAAGAGCCGGATTATGTGGAGACGCTCCCGCTTCCCTGCGACATTCGGTACTACGCCAACCCTGGGGACAAGGAGCCGGTGCTCACACTGGAAAAGGGCACCGTAGTCCACGTCCCTGTGGAAAGCGGCGTCTCCGCCGGCTATTCCAGCACGAACAACAGGGGCACCCCGCTGAGAACCTGGCCATCTTATGAAAAGGGGTGGCGGTACGGACTGCCCTTTGTCCCGGAGGGCAGCGAGAGTCCAACGGCAGACAGCCCCATGTACTACGTCCGCACAGAAGACATTCGAGCGGTAGCCGCCAAGTTTGTAGACGCCAATTGGGGCATCCTGTCTCCAAATTACTTCCGCACCAAGCGCGAAGCCCGTGAATTCTTGGTCCTCACCATAGACCGCACGCTGTACCAGGAAGGCTGCTACTGCTCCCCGGACCTGTAGGGGGAGGAGAGAACGCGGCGGATCAGACGTGGTCATTCGCCCGCACCGGTCGCGCCGGTGCGGGGCTTTCTCATCCCCTGCTTTCCGCCCTGTGAGCACCACCGGATCCGGCCATCTCACTCGAACCACGCCACAAACTTCGCCAGCCCCTGCAAAACCGCTTGAAAACCGGCCCCGCCTCTGGTACAATCGGGCAGAACAATTCCAAAACACATTGGAGGTACCAATCACCATGGATCAGCAATGGTTCGCCGATCTGGAGGCACGCATTCCCCACGGAGAGGTGCGTACCCGTTTTGCCCCTTCCCCCACGGGCTATATGCATGTGGGCAATCTCCGCACCGCCCTGTACACCTGGCTCATCGCCCGCCACGCCGGCGGCAAGTTCCTGCTGCGGATTGAGGACACAGACCAGGGCCGCCTGGTAGAGGGCGCCGTAGATGTTATATACAACACCATGCGCCGCTGCGGCCTCACCTGGGACGAGGGCCCCGATGTGGGCGGCCCGGTGGGTCCGTACGTACAGACCGAGCGCCGCTCCCTGTACAAGGCGTACGCCCAGCTGCTGGTGGAGAAGGGCGCGGCCTACTACTGCTTCTGCGAGAAGGCGGAGTCCAAGGAGGACAGCGGCGAATTCCAGCGGGAGGACGATCCCTGCCGGAATCTGGACCCAAAAGAGGCCCAGGCCCGGGTGGACGCCGGGGAGCCCTACGTCATCCGGCAGCGGATCCCCCACGAGGGACACACCACCTTCCACGATGCCGTCTACGGGGACATCACCGTGGAGAACAGCGAGCTGGACGACCAGATCCTCCTGAAGCGGGACGGCCTCCCCACCTACAACTTCGCCAACGTGGTGGACGACCACCTGATGGGCATCACCCATGTGGTCCGGGGCGCGGAGTACCTGTCCTCCGCCCCGAAGTACAACCTGCTGTATGAGGCCTTTGGCTGGGAGATCCCCACCTATGTGCACTGCAGCTCCATCATGATCCAGGACAGCGAGACCGGCGCGGTGCGGAAGATGTCAAAGCGCCACGGAGATCCCTCCTACGAGGATCTGCTGGCAGACGGCTATCTCAACGAGGCCGTGGTGAACTACGTGGCCCTTCTGGGCTGGGCGCCCCGGGGCGAGCTGGCAGAGCGGGAGTTCTTCACCCTGGACGAGCTGGCCGCCGTCTTCGACATCGAGGGCGTCTCCAAGTCCCCCGCCGCCTTCGACATCGCCAAGCTCACCTATTTCAACGCCTCCTATCTCCGCGCCATGGCCCCGGAGGCCTTTGCCGCCGCGGCGGAGCCCTGGATCCGCAAGTCCGTCACCAAGCCGGCCTTCGATGTGAGCGCCATCGCCGCCCTGCTCCAGGCCCGCTGTGAGAAGCTCTCCGATATCCCGGAGAAGGTGGACTTTTTCGACAAGCTCCCGGTATACGGCGTGGACCTCTACACCAACAAGAAGTCCAAGACCAACACGGACGTCTCCCGGACCATGCTGAAGGCCGCCATTCCCGCACTGGAGGCGCTGCCCGTTTGGGATCAGACCTCCGTCCACGACTGCCTCATCGACCTGGCCGTACAGCTGGGAGTAAAGAACGCCACCCTCATGTGGCCGGTGCGCATCGCCGTGGCCGGCAAGGCGGTAACCCCCGGCGGCGCGGTGGAACTCTGCTGCATCCTGGGCCGGGAGGAGTCCATCCGCCGCATGCTCATCGGCCTTGCCTTGCTCGGCTGATCCCTCCGGCATTCCCAGACAAACACGACCCTAGCAACGCAGGGGCTGCGCCGTCCAAACCGGCGCAGCCCCTGCTGCTCTTCTCATCCACTGCCCAGGGCAATGTCCCGCCCCAAGCAAAACGGCCCTCGCTTTTCGCGAGGGCCGTTGGCCGTCTTATAAACTGATCGGTGCCTCACTCCGAGAGGCAGGCCGCCAGCAGTTCCCGGGTGTACGGGTGCTGGGGGCGGTCGTAGATGTCGTCCGCATCCCCTTGCTCCACGATGACACCGCTGCGCATCACCGCCACCCGGCGGCAGAGCTGATACACCACGGTGAGGTCGTGGGAGATGAGGATACAGGACAGCCCCAGCTCCGTCCGGAGGTCCGCCAGCAGCTGCAGGATCTGGGCCTGCAGCGTCACGTCCAGGGCGGACACCGGCTCATCCAGGATCACCAGTTTGCTCCCCTGGATCAGGGCGGCCCCGATGGCCACCCGCTGACGCTGTCCGCCGGAGAGCTGGGCCGGACGGCGGCTGAGGTGTTCCTCCTCCAGCCCAATGAGGTGCAGCATCTCCCGCACTTTGGCCTGGCGGGCACCGCGGTCCCGGAGGCCCGCCGCCCGCAGGGGCTCTTCCAAGATCCAGGCCACGGTTTTCGCCGGGTTCAGGGAGCCGTACGGGTCCTGGAACACCATCTGGGGGTGCGGGGTATTTACCTGGATGGTCCCCTGGATGTCCCGCTCCAGACCCAGGATACACCGGGCCAGGGTGGACTTTCCGGAGCCGGACTCCCCCACGATGCCCAGGGTCTCCCCCGCCTCCAGGGTGAGCGAGACGTCCCGCAGCACCTGGCGGCGGTCCTTTCCCCGGCCATACCAGCTGTTGAGATGGGAGACTGAGAGCAGTTCAGCCATGGCTTCCGCCTCCCTGCAGTTTCTTTCGGGTGGGCCGGGATGCGATGAGGAGCTTGGTGTAGTCCTCCCGGGGACTTTGGAACACCTGGTCCACCGGCCCGCTCTCCACGATGCGGCCGTCTTTCATCACGGCCACCCGGGTACAGAGGTTGCGGATCACCAGCAGGTCGTGGGAGATGAGGAGAATGGCGGTGCCCTCTTTGCGGTTGATCTCCCGGAGGGTGTCCAGGATTTTGGCCTGCACCGTCACGTCCAGGGCGGTGGTGGGCTCGTCTGCGATGAGAAGCCGGGGCCGCAGCACCAGGGCCGATGCGATCATGGCCCGCTGGCGCATGCCGCCGGAGAGCTCGTGGGGCCAGGCGCGGTACACCCGCTCCGGGTCCGGCAGGCCGGCCAATTCCATGGCCTCCAGGGCCCGTGTCTTGCGCTCCGGGGCGGCCATTTTGGTGTGCACCCGCAGGGCGTCCTCCACCTGCCGGCCCACCCGCATGGTGGGATTCAGGCTGGTCATAGGCTCCTGAAAGACGATAGAGATGTCCTTGCCCTGGACCTGCCGCCGCTCCACGGAGGACATGGTTAATAAGTCCCGCCCCTGAAAGCGCACCCCGCCGGAGACCTCCGCCGCGGCGGGCAGCAGGCCCAGGATGGCGTGGGCGGTGCGGGATTTGCCGGAACCGGACTCCCCGGCGAGGCCCAGCAGTTCCCCCTCCCCCATCTGGAAGGACACGCCGTCCACGGCGGTGAGGGGCGGCCTGCGGTCTCGGAAGACCACAGACAGATTCTCTACTTCCAGCATCATGTCCCATCCCCCATTCGGGCGCGGATGCCCTCGCCGATGAGGCCCGCCCCCAGCACCAGAAGGATCACGGTGCCAGCCAGGGCGCCGGTGTACCAGGGAGCCCGCATGAGAAAGCCCTGGGCCTCGCTGAGCATGTACCCCAGGCTGGGATCTTGCGGCGTGACGCCGATGCCGAGATAGCTCATGGAGGCCTCGGCCAGCACCGCGTTGTTAAACCCGATGGTGACGCCGCTGAGCAGCACCGGGAGGGTGTTGGGCAGGATGTGGACAAACACGATCCGAAGCTCCCGGACCCCCGCCAGGCGTGCGGCCTTCACGTAGTCCAGCTCCCGCTGCCGGAGAAACTCCCCTCGGACCAGCCGGGCGAAGCTGGGGATGAAGAGCACCCCCAGGGCCAGAATCACATTGCGCTTGCCGGGGCCTGTAACCGCCAGCACCACCAAAGCCAGCAGGATGCTGGGAAAGGCGGCCACGGCATCGCAGAGGCGCATCACCAGGGCGTCTGCCGCGCCCCCCACATAGCCGCAGAGGGCGCCGATCACAAGGCCCGCCGTGCCGCCGAGAAGCAGCACCGCAAAGGCGATAGAGAGGGTGGTGCCAGCCCCCTGCATCACCCGGGAGAAGATATCCCGGCCCAGGGAGTCGCAGCCAAAGAGGTGGGTGAGAGACGGGGCGGCGTAGCGGTCTGTGCTGCTGAGGGCGGAGGGGTCGTAGGGAGTCCAGAAGCAGCCCACCAGGCTGAACATCACCATGACAGCCGTCAGGAGACAGCCCAGGCGGAGATACCAGTTGTGTCGTCTCATGGGCTCACCTCCCGCCGATCCGCGGGTCCATCAGGCGGTACAGCAGATCCGCCAGGAAGCTGCACGCCACCACCACGAAGGCGGCGATCACCACGATGGCCTGCACCACCGGGTAGTCCCGGTTGCCGATGGAGCTGATCAGCATCTGGCCGAGGCCCGGGATGCCGAAGAGCTGCTCGATCACGATGGAGGCCGCCATGATGTCTGGGATGGTCATGGCGAGAAAGGTCACCACGGGGATCATGGCGTTGCGCAGCACATGGAACACCAGCACCGCCCTGGGGGCGTTGCCCTTGCTGTACGCGGTGCGCACGTAGTCCTGCCGCAGCTCCCCCAGGACAGAGCCCCGGAGGAGGCGTACGGTCATGGCGGTCTTGGGCAGGGCTACCGCCAGCGCCGGAAAGAGGAGATAGCGGATGTGGGCCCATAGGCCGTCCTCCGGCGGGACGTACTTCTGCTGAAACACCCCCAGGATAAGGGCGAAGAGCCAGATCACCCCGATGCCCAGGATGAAGTTGGGGATGCTCATGGTCACCTGGCCGCACACCGTCACCAGCCGGTCCAGGAGGCCGTCCTCCTTGTGGGCGGCCAGCAGCCCCAGGGGCAGGGAGACCGCCACGATGAGGAGGAAGGACAGCCCGGTGAGGGCCAGAGTTGCCTCCACCCGGGGCCGCAGCAGGTCCTCCACCGGCATGGAAAACCGGTATGAGGTGCCGAAGTTTCCCCGGACAAAGTCCGTGAGCCAGGTGGTGTACCGCTGCCAGAGGGGCAGATCCAGGCCCAGCTTTGCCCGCAGGGCCGCAATCTGCTCCTCGGTGGCGTTCATGCCCAGGATGGAGGCGGTGGGATCCGCCGGAATCACGGTAAAGGCGGCGAAGGCCAGGGCGGTCACCAGCAGCATGGTCACCAGCAAAAGCGCCAGGCGCTTGAAGAAAGCCGTCACCGAGGGGACCTCCTTACTGCCGTATCGCGGCGCCGTCCATTATGCCTTGAAGCCGATGGTGGACATGTCCAGCACATAGGTGCAGTAGAAGGTGTAGCCCTCCAGTTCGGGATCCAGCACCACCAGCTCGCAGAGGTCCTGGATCCAGAGGCTGGCGGCCTTCTCGTTGAGGATGGTCTCCGCCTCTTTGTACAGGGAGATCTGCTCCTCCTGGTCCAGGGTGGTCTGGGCGGCGGCCACCTTGGCATCGTAGTCCGCGTCCTTGAAGTTGATGAAGTTCTTGCTGTTGTCCGAGGCGTAGCGCACCAGCATCTCCCGGGCGGACATGTCGCTGGCGGAGATGGCGCACACAGAGGTCTGGAAATTCCGGTCCTTGTACACGTCCTGATACCAGGCGCCCCACTCCACCTGCTCCACGGTGGCGTTGATGTGGATGGCCTTCAACTGCTCGGCGATCACCTCAGCGGTGAGGATGTGCTGCTCGTAGTTGTTGGGCACGGTGATGGTCATGTCAAAGCCGTCCGGATAGCCGGCATAGGACATGAGCTCCTGGGCCATATCCAGGTTGTACGCGTAGTTCTCCGCCAGCTCCGGCATGAAGTACCGCTGCTGGGCGGGGTACATGCTGGTGCCGGTGGCCACGCCGGCGCCATCGCAGACGAAGTCGATGATGGCGGGCACATCGATGGCGTAGTACATGGCCTTGCGGATGAGCTCGCCCACCTTGACGCCGTCCTTCTCAATGTTGAAGGGCTCCACGGCGTTGTTGATATAGAGGGCCTGCACCAGCTTCATGGTGTCCTGGAGCACGGTGAAGTCCGTCCCGATCTCCGGGGCCATGGTGTTGGGCATGTGGATCACCATATCCAGGGTGCCGGACTGCAGGGCCATCACCATGGCGCTGGTGTTGGAGGAGCCCAGGTACACCTGGAAGGTCACCTCATCCAGTTTGGCGGGGGTGCCCCAGTAGTCCTCAAAGCGCTTTACCACCAGGCTCTCCTGGGGGGTGTAGGAGACAAACTGGAAGGGGCCGGTGCCCACGGGGTCGGTGGCCATCTGGCTGCCGGAGTCCTTGGGGATGATGGAGGCCTCTGCCACAGACAGGATGAACTCCAGGTTGGGCTCGGTGAGGGTGATGGTGACGGTCTTCTCGTCCGGGGCCGCCACGGCGCTCACAATGGAAAACGCCGGAACGAGAACGGTACCTTCGTTCTCACTTCCAGCGCAGCGGTTCAGAGAGTAGAGGACATCCTCTGCCGTCACCGCGGCGCCGTTGTGGAATTTCACGCCCTCCCGCAACGTAAATGTGTAGGTCAGGCCGTCTTCCGAAACGGTGTAGTCACTGGCAACGGCCGGCACAACGCCGCCGTCCGGGCTGGCCTTTACCAGCCCCTCGAAGAGGTTGAACAGCACCTCACTGGTGCCGGCGTTAGAGCCGGGGTTGTGGGGATCCAGGCTGTCCAGGTCCTGTGCGATACCTACCGTGACTGAGTTCCGCTTCGGCTCCGGCGTGGGCTCCGGCGTGGGCTCCGCTGTGGGTTCTGCGGTGGCCTCTACCGGGTCCTCTGTGGGTAACTCGCCCGATTGTGCAGTTGCCGGGACCGTGCTGGTGGGTTCTGTACCTCCTGCGCCACAAGCGCACAGTGAAGTCAGAACCAGCGCAGCCGCGGCAAGCAGCAAAAGGGCACGTCGCAACGTGTTCATTTTGCTTCTTCCTTTCTGCATTTCTCGCAACTGTATTCAGTTGTCTGCCGGCCTTCTTCGCCGGCGGGCACATTCTATCAGCATACACCCCCGATTGCAAGCCCTGTTTTTCCAAGATCCCGCAGGTATGGGCTTCCTTTTCCGTGCAAACTATCCCAAGATTGGTTGAAATCGATACGAAACACGCCGCGTCTGCCCCCACACAGGGGCAAACGGTGCGCCGGTTTGCTCTCTATCCGCTGCAGCCCAGCTCCTCCAGGGCGGCCTGCAGCGGGGCGTCCAGGCCCCGCCTCAGATCGGCGATCTGAGTGCCCACCAATCGGTCCGGCGAAATCCCCCGGCCGATGAACTCCGTGCCGTCCAGGAGCGTGTAGTACACCGAGCAGATCCGGGCCCTGCCCCCGCCGGGGAGAGACAGCAGCACGGGGGTGCCGGTGGAGCCGAAGGTGGGGGTGCCGATGATCCTGGCCCGATGATTGCTCCGGAAGAGGGCAGTGAGGTCTTCCGCGGCGGATACGGTGCCCCGGGCGGTGAGCAGCACCATGGGTCCAGAATAGAGGGCCTTGTGCTCAGGAGTTCCAAAGCTGTCCTCGTAGGTCCGGCAGAGAGTTCGGCTCCTGTACGCCTGGGCCTCCTCCAGTTCTCCCGGCTCCAGGAGGCCGCTCTTCCAGTTTTCCTGCTGCTCTTCCGGGGTCGTGCGGAGGAGCTGGCTGGCACTGGCGGCGCCCAGGCCGTCCAGAATCCGAGTGCGCTTGCGGCAGCCGCGGAATTTCCCGGAGAGAAAGAGCTCTGCAATGCGGGCGCCGTATAGTGTCATGCCGCCGATGTTGTGCCGGAGGTCCAGGATCACACCTCGGAGGCTGGGGTGTTCCCGGATGGCTGCGGCGATGGCCGGGGCGGCATCGTCTGTGCGGAGGTCATCTGTGCGGATGTACAGGATGTCGCCGGCATAGAGGCGCAAGGCCGGCCGGTCCTGAGACAACATCATACAGGGCACTGGCACCTCCGGGGACGGTACTGTCTGCATCTCCAGTCTCCCCTTCTCCAGGGCAAAGGTCCAGCTGCCCTTGGAGGTCTCCAGCACATTCCCTTTTGGCCGCAGAAACAGCGGCAGCAGCCGGCCCAACGCATCCGGGCTGATGTAGTCCCCCACCCGATAGGTGTATCGGGCCAGCTGTTCCCGGATCTTCTGGAAGGGGATGCCGTTCACCGCCAGCACCTCCCCCATGAGAAAGGGCACACCCTCCGCCGCGGCAGCCCCCACACAGTACCGCCCCTCCGCGTAGAGCAGCTGGAACGGCAGGCGCCCCCGCTCTGCCAGCAGCTGCCGGGGCGGCAGCACCTCGGTGTGTCCGTCCCGCAGCAGATTCAGAAACTCCATCAGCAGCAGATGGTGCTCCAGTTCCCCTTTCACCGCCAGCACCTTGTCCAGATAGGTGCGGTAGGTCTCGTCCCAGTCCAGGGAGAGCCGGTGAAAGCCGGGGTAGAGCAGGCCGGCCTCCCGCCAGAGGAGAGACAGGTCCAGTATGCGGTCTGATGCGGTCATGGGAATGCGCCTCCTTGCAACTTCCCATGATACGGCAGTTTCCCGGCAAATGCAATCGACCCATGTATGGAAAGGGCAAACATTCCGTAAATTGTCCGGAGAGGGCCGAAGACGCAGTGAGATGCATACTTTTCCCCGCCCTGGAGACAATACCCCATACCACAAAGGGGGTCTCTCTATGGCAGAGGAATCACACACATCCCGGATAAAGTACGCCCTGGCTGGTGGATTTGCCGGCCTCGCCAATGGGTTTTTCGGGGGCGGCGGCGGCATGTTGCTGGTACCGCTGCTCATGGGGCCCTGCAAATGCAGCCCCCGAAAGGCCTTTGCCACATCGGTGGCGGTGATCGTCCCCCTCTGCGCCCTCTCCGCCATCGTATACTGGTCTCGGGGCAGTCTGGACTTCGCGCTGGCCCTGCCATATCTCATCGGAGGCCTCCTCGGCGGCCTTCTCAGCGGAAAGCTCTTTCAGAAAGTCTCCATGACCTGGCTCCGGCAGGGATTTGCCCTTCTCATCCTGTACGGCGCCGTGCAGGCTCTGCTATGAGCGCCGCGGTCTCCTTCCTTCTGGCAGTGCTGGCGGGTCTTCTCACCGGGATTCTCTCCGGCTTCGGGGTTGGCGGCGGCTCGCTGCTGCTCATCTACCTCACCGGCTTTGCCCACATCCCCCAGAACCTGGCCCAGGGGGTGAACCTGCTGTACTTTCTCCCCGCCGCGGCGGCCGCCCTGCCCAGCCATGTGAAAAACGGCTGCATCGAGAAGCGGGCACTGCTCCCCGCCATCGGGGCCGGCCTTCTCTGCAGCGGTGTGGCGGCCTGGCTGGCCACTTCCCTGGACACGGAGCTACTCCGAAAGTGCTTTGGAGGATATCTTCTCCTCGTGGGGCTGCGAGAGCTCTTCCGGCCGGGCAAAGAGCGGAACAACGGCTGAGACAAATCATAGCCGGGGAAAAGGAAGTCCCCGCCGGCAGCACAATGCCGGCGGGGACTGGGTCTTGTGCCCCTCAGGGGCGGGCAAAGATCTGGTGTCCAGGGTAGTGGGCGGCGGACCCCAGGGCCTCCTCGATCCGCAGCAGCTGGTTGTACTTCGCCACCCGCTCGCTGCGGCTGGGGGCGCCCATCTTGGCCTGTCCGGCATTCACCGCCACGGCGAGGTCCGCGATGAAGGTGTCCTCTGTCTCCCCGGACCGGTGGGAGATCACCACCCCGTATCCGGCCCGCTGGGCCATGCGGATAGTGTCCAGGGTCTCGGTGAGGGTGCCGATCTGGTTGGGCTTGATGAGCACCCCGTTGGCGCAGTGCCGCTGAATGCCCTCGTAGAGCCGCCGGGGGTTGGTTACGAACAAGTCGTCCCCCACCAGCTGCATCTGCCCGCCCAACGCCTTGGTGAGCAGGCTCCAGCCCTCCCAGTCGTCCTCGGCCATGCCGTCCTCCAGGGAGAGAATGGGATAGGATGCGGCGTAGCGCTTCCAGAGCCGAACCAGCTGCTGCCTCGTGAGGGTCTTGCCCGCCTTGGGCGGGGTATAGGTGCCGTCCTCTGGGTTGAACCAGTCTGAGACGGCGGCGTCCAGGGCGATGGCGATGTCCTCCCCCGGGCGGTATCCCGCCCGCTGGATGGCGGCGGTGATGCAGAGGAGGGCGTCCTCGTCCCGCCGCAGATTGGGGGCATAGCCGCCCTCGTCTCCCACCCCGGCCGCCGGGGTGTGGTTGTCCCGAAGGACAGAGCGCAGGGCGTGAAACACCTCCGCGCCCATCCGCAGGGTCTCTCTCCAGCTGTCTGCCCCCACTGGCACCACCATAAACTCCTGGATGTCCACGTTGTTGTCCGCGTGGGCGCCGCCATTCAGGATGTTCATCATGGGCACCGGCAGGGTCCCGGCGTCCACCCCGCCGAGATACCGGTACAGCGGCATCCCGCAGGCGGCCGCTGCCGCCCTTGCGGTGGCCAGGGACACCCCCAGCACCGCGTTGGCGCCCAGCCGGGACTTGTCCGGGGTCTCGTCCAGGTCCCGGAGCAGCCCATCGATGGCCGCCTGGTCCAGGGCGTTGCGGCCCCGGACGGCGTCTGCGATCTCCCCATTCACATGGGAGACCGCCTGGGCCGTACCCTTGCCGCCGTAGCGGCCGGGGTCTCCGTCTCGAAGCTCCGCCGCCTCGTGGGCCCCGGTGGAGGCGCCGGAGGGCACAGCCGCCCTGCCGAAGGCCCCGCTCTCTAACACGATCTCCACCTCTACGGTGGGATTTCCCCTGGAATCCAGGATCTCTCTCCCGGAGACCTCCGCGATGCGCTGCTGTCTCATATCCCCGCCTCCAACCGCTGCCCTCCCCTGAGAGCGCGGAATCAGTGTGGAACGGTCTCCCGTCCGGAAGGGGTTCGCCCCTTCCAGCCGTAGATTGCCCGGGCAGCGGCCACTCTATGCTGGAAATCCAGTCCAGGGATTGGACGGCGCACACAAAGAGCGGCGGCACCCATCGGAGATGCCGCCACTCCTTCGATCTCTTTTTCATTTTTCTATCGCACATAGCGCTGCAAAGCGGAGTAAAAGCACCCGCCTGGCGGCGCCAGGCGGGTGCAAAGAGATTAGTGCACGATCAGGGATTCGCCGGTCATCTCGGCGGGCTGCTCCAGACCCATCAGGTCCAGCATGGTGGGGCAGAGGTCCGCCAGGCGGCCGTCTTTCAGCTTGACGTCAGCGCCCACAACGCAGCAGGGCACCAGGTTGGTGGTGTGCGCTGTGAAGGGGGAGCCGTCTGCGTCCAGCATGTGCTCGGCGTTGCCGTGGTCTGCGGTGATGATGCACACGCCGCCCTGCTTCAGGGTGGCGTCCACCACCTGGGAGACGCCCTCGTCCACCGCCTCAGCGGCCTTCACGGCGGCGTCAAAGACGCCGGTGTGGCCCACCATATCGCAGTTGGCGAAGTTCAGGATGACCACATCGTACTTGCCGCTCTCGATGCGGGCCACGCACTCCTTGGCCACCAGGGGCTCGCTCATCTCGGGCTGGAGGTCGTAGGTGGCCACCTTCGGGCTGGGGATCAGGCAGCGGTCCTCGCCGGGGAAGACCTTCTCCACGCCGCCATTGAAGAAGAAGGTGACATGGGCGTACTTCTCGGTCTCGGCAATCCGCAGCTGGGTCATGCCCAGGTTGGAGATATACTCGCCGAAGATGTTCTGCAGGGTCTCCTTGGGATAGGCGATCTCCACGTTGGGCATGGAGGCGTCATAGGAGGTGGTGCACACATAGTGCAGGGGGAAGAAGCCCTTTTTACGCTCGAAGCCCTTGAAGTCCGGGTCCACCAGGGAGCGGGTGATCTCCCGGGCGCGGTCCGGGCGGAAGTTCATGAAGAGGATGGCATCGTTGGGGCCGATCTCCGCGTCCTTGCAGGTCACCACAGGGACCATGAACTCATCGGTGACGCCGGCGTCATAGGACTTCTGCACGGCGTCCACGGGGTCTGGGTTGAACACGGCGCTCTCGCCGTACACCATGGCCGCATAGGCCTTCTCCAGGCGGTCCCAGTTGGTGTCCCGGTCCATGGCGTAGTAGCGGCCCTCTACGGTGGCGATCTTGGCGCCGTACTGGTCGCAGGTGGCCTTCATCTGGGCCACGAAGTCCCTGCCGGAGGTGGGCGGTACATCGCGGCCGTCCAGGAAGCAGTGGACGTAGATCTTCTTGGCGCCCATGTCGTGGGCCAGCTTCACAGCGGCCTGGATGTGGGTGATGTGGGAGTGCACGCCGCCGTTGGACATGAGGCCGTAGATGTGGACTGCCGTGCCGGCGTCCACCGCGGCCTGGATGGCCTTGCGGTACACGGGGTTCTGGAAGAAGGTGCCCTCCTGGATGGCCTTGGTGATCTTGGGCAGGTCCTGGAACACCACCCGGCCGGCGCCGATGTTGGTATGTCCTACCTCACTGTTGCCCATCTGCCCGTCCGGCAGGCCCACGTCCAGGCCGGAGGCAGACAGTCTGCAGATGGGGTTGTCGGCAAAAAGCTTGTCCAGATGAGGGGTGTTGGCTGCGGCGATGGCGTTGTCCCCGGGGACTTGGGAGTTGGAGATGCCAAAGCCGTCCATAATGATTAAGGTAGCAGGCTTTTTCATATCCGTACAACCTTTCTAGTAATGTGAGATTACTGGTTGGCGGCCGCGATGATGGCCGCAAAATCGTCCGGCTTGAGAGATGCACCGCCGATGAGGCCGCCGTCGATGTCCGGCTGGGCCAGAAGCTCTGCAGCGTTCTTGGCGTTCATGGAACCGCCGTACTGGATGGTGAGGGCCCGTGCCACCCGAGCGCCGTACATCTTGCGCACGGTGAAGCGGATGTGCGCACACACCTCGCCGGCCTGCTCTGCGGTGGCGGTCTTGCCGGTGCCGATGGCCCAGATGGGCTCATAGGCGATGATCACATGGCGCATGGCGCTGTCGTCCAGGCCGGTGAGCGCCGCCTTCACCTGATAGGCGATGAGCTCCTCGGTGACGCCGTACTCGCGCTGCTCCAGGCTCTCGCCCACGCAGACGATGGTCTTGAGGCCCACATTCAGTGCTGCCTTGATCTTCTTGTTGACGGCGAAATCGGTCTCGTTGTAGTACTGGCGCCGCTCGGAGTGGCCGAGGATGACATACCGGGCGCCCACGTCCCGCAGCATATCGGCAGTGACTTCACCGGTGAAGGCGCCGTGGTCTTCGTAGTGGCAGTTCTCCGCGCCGATGGCGAGGTGGGCATCCTTGAACGCCTTGACGGCGCCCGGGATGTTCACGTAGGGCACGCAGAGCACCACATCACACCACTTATGCCGGCCCAGTTTGGGCTTGATGGCATCGGCGAATTCCTTGGTGGCGGTGAGGTTGTTGTTCATCTTCCAGTTGCCGGCAATAACGGTCTTGCGGTACTTGAGGTTCATCGTGATACTGACTCCTTTTTCTCTGAGCTGCGCCTTACTTGTCCAGCAGGCAGGCCACGCCGGGCAGTTCCTTGCCCTCCATGAACTCCAGGGAGGCGCCGCCGCCGGTGGAGATGTGGCTCATCTTGTCTGCATAGCCCAGCTGCTGCACAGCGGCCGCGCTGTCGCCGCCACCGATGATGGTGATGGCGTTGGTCTTGCTCAGAGCTTCCGCCATGGCCTTGGTGCCAACGGCGAACTTCTCGAACTCAAACACGCCCATGGGGCCGTTCCAGATCACAGTGCCGGCATCGGCAACGGCCTGGCAGTAGAGCTCGATGGTCTTGGGGCCGATGTCCAGTCCCTGCCAGCCAGCGGGGATCTCGCCGTTGGCCACGACCTGGGTGTTGGCATCGGGGGAGAAGGCGTCCGCGATGACGGTGTCCACAGGCAGCAGGAGCTTGACGCCCTTGTCTGCGGCCTTCTTCACCATGTCTCTGGCATAGTCCTCCCAATCGGCCTCCAGCAGGGAGTCGCCGATCTGGCCGCCCTGGGCAGCTGCGAAGGTGTATGCCATACCGCCGCCGATGATGACGGTGTCGGCGATCTCCAGCAGGTTGTTGATGACGCCGATCTTGGTGGAGACTTTGGATCCGCCCAGAATGGCGACAAGAGGACGCTTGGGGTTGGCCAGTGCGCCGCCGATGAAGTCCAGCTCCTTCTGGATCAGGAAGCCGGAGACTGCGGGCAGATAGTCTGCCACGCCGGCGGTGGAGGCGTGGGCGCGGTGCACAGCGCCGAACGCATCGGAGACATAGACGCCGTCTGCGCCGGCCAGATCGGCCAGGGCCTTGGCGGTCTTGGGATCGTTCTTGGTCTCACCCTTCTCAAAGCGGGTGTTCTGCAGCAGCATGATCTCGCCGGGCTTCAGGGCAGCGGCCTTGGCCTGGGCATCGGGACCCACCACATCGTCCGCCAGGATGACGGGCTTGCCCAGCAGCTCGCTGAGGCGGGCGGCCACGGGCTCCATGCGCAGGGCCTTCAGGGACTTCTGCCAGGCCTCTTCGGTGATGGAGGCCTCGTCCTTGCCCTTCTCCAGCTGCTTCTTCTTGTAGGACTCAAAGGTGGCCACCGGCTTGCCCAGGTGAGAGCAGGCGATCACGGCAGCGCCCTGGTCCAGCAGGTACTGGATGGTGGGGAGAGCGGCGCGGATGCGCTTGTCATCGGTGATGGCACCGCTGCCCTTTTTGTCCTGGGGCACATTGAAGTCGCAGCGCAGCAGCACTTTCTTGCCGGCGACATCAATATCCTTCACAGTCTTCTTGTTGTAGTTCATGGGAAAGCTCCTTCCATTATAATGATGCATCAACGTTAAAGGCACAAACTACAGGGGTTTGAGGTTTGCCATCTCGCCCGCACCGCTGAGTCCGGGGAAGCCCTGCTGCCGCAGGGCCTCGTAGCAGAGCACTGCTACCGAGTTGGCCAGGTTCAGGCTTCTGGCGCCCTCCCGCATGGGCAGGCGCAGGCAGCGGTCATAGTGTGCCATGCGGAACCACTCCGGCAGCCCTGCGGTCTCCTTGCCGAAAAAGAGCCAGCAGCCGTCTCGGAATACCCCTCGGGTGTAGTCCCCAGGGGCCTTGGTGGTGGCCAGCCACAGGTCCTCCCCCGCCTCCGGATGCCGTGCAAAGAGGGCCTCCAGATTGGGATAGACAGACAGGTCCACCATCGGCCAGTAGTCCAAGCCGGCGCGGCGCACCGCCCGCTCGCTGATGTCAAAGCCCAGCGGCTCGATGAGATGCAGGCGGCTACCCGTAGCTGCGCACGTTCTGGCAATGTTGCCGCAGTTCTGAGGAATCTCCGGCTCCACCAACACAATATTGACCATGAAAACCCTCCCCCAGACCAATCGCCATTATAAGCACTCCCCATGCAAAGTGCAAGGGGGTAATCTGGCAAAGCTGATACGATTTCACCGCTTTTTGCCGTCACTTTGCCAAAAAAATCGCGGTACGCGGATTTTTTGGGACTTTTCGCCCCTTCCGCAGTCCATGGCACAGAATTGGAAAATTTCCAAAAATCAGATGGAACCTTTTCCCCCTCACTCCGTCTAAGGGGTACAGGCGGAATCGCCGCCTGTCTCGCCCGAATAAAAAATACATTGAGGTGGATTCCATGAAGAAACTGCTTGCTCTCCTCCTGGCCGGGATGATGATTCTGGCCATGGCGGCCTGCGGCAACGGCGGCGCCGGCAACTCCCAGCCCCCTGCCGACACGCCGAGCCAGGACGCCGCAACCCCCACTGATCCCCCGGCCGAGCCCACGGATGCGCCCGCCGAGCCCACAGATGCGCCCACCGATACCCCCGAGGACCCCGGCGATGACGCCCGGGATCTCACCGCCTTCTACAACACCATGTTCCCCGAGGCCGTGGCCTCCGGCCTCACGCTGGTCCCCATGGAGGGCGACATGCTGGAGTACGCCTATCCAGGCCTCGCAGCTATGGATCTGAAGCAGATGGTGGTATACGGCCCTCTGATGAGCGCCGTGGCCTATGAGATCGCGCTGGTGGAGGCCCCCGATGCCGCCACCGCCAGTGCAGTGAAGGCCCTTCTGGACAGCCGGATCTCCACCATGCAGAACGATCAGGGCAACTACCCCGCCGTCACGGAGATGTGGCAGACCAGCGCCTTCGCGGAGGAGGACGGCAATTATCTGATGCTGGTGGTGGGTGAAAACGCCCAGGAAGAGGTCAACTGGTTCCACACCTACATCGAGAACGCCTCCATCCGGGAGCCCGCCGTCTATGACCCCAACAGCGGCGGCGTGGACGATGAATTTGGCGGCAGCGAAGACGCAGACCCGGAAGGCGGCGGTGGCGTTGTCCCCCCGATCTTTGTCCCCGGCGGCCCGGACAACCCGGGGGTTGGCGGCGAAGTGGGCGGCGGCTCCGATGAGGAAGTGCTCCCCTGCGAGCCCGCCCCGGAGGGCAGCGCGGATCTGGAGGGCTTCTTCGACTCCGTCACCATGGCCCACGACTGCAACCTGGGCTGGATGGACGACCTCTATCTGAAGGATCACATCGCCGGCGTGGTCTCCCTGCCCGCCTATCAACGCGCCTTCTACGCCCCCGCCATGACCGGCGTGGCCCAGGAGATGCTGCTGGTCCAGCTGCAGAACGCCGAGGACGTGCAGACCCTGACGGACACCCTGAACGAGTACGTGCAGAACATGATCAACGGCGGCGCGGACTACCCCTCCACCATGGAGCAGTGGGAAAAGAACGCCCGGGTGGTCTCCAACGGCAACTACGTGATGCTGGTGGTCCACGGGGACAGCGATGCCATCGTGGACGAGTTCAACGCGCTCTTCGCCTGATCGCACACAAGAATTGACACTTCCCTGAACCTGTTGTACAATGAGACCTGCGGCGGGGGCTGCACACCGCAGCCCCCGCCGTTTTCTGCTCAATCCATTTGCCGAGGTGACAGCCATGGTATTTTCCACCCCCTATTTTCTGTTCCTGTACTTCTGCGCGGTGCTCTTGTTCTACTATATCACCCCGCTGAAGCTGCGCAACCTGGTTCTCCTGGTTCTGAATCTCATCTTCTACGGCTGGGGCGAGCCGGTGTATATCCTCATCATGTTCGCCTCCATCGGCATAGACTACACCCACGGCATGCTGGTGACCCGCTGCAAGGCAAAGGGCAACCTCCGCGGCGCCAAGATGGCGGTGGCCTCCTCCGTGATCTTCAACCTGGCCCTGCTGTTCTTCTTCAAGTACTGGGACTTCATCGCCGGCACATTGGAGGGCTTCGGGCTGCACTTCATGCCAAAGCTGGGGCTGAGCCTGCCCATCGGCATCTCCTTCTACACCTTCCAGACCATGAGCTACACCATCGATGTGTACCGGGGGCACGCCCGCACCCAGAAGAACATCATCACCTTCGGCACCTTCGTGACCCTGTTTCCCCAGCTCATCGCCGGCCCCATCATCAAGTACAAGGACCTGGATGCGCAGCTGGAGCACCGGGAGCACACGGTGGACAAGTTCGCCTCCGGCGTGCAGCGCTTCACCGTGGGCCTCTCCAAGAAGGTGCTGCTGGCCAACGCCATCGGCCCTCTCTGGGACAACTACCTGGCCACGCCGGCCGCCGAGCTCACCACGGTGGGAGCCTGGCTGGGCATCCTGGCCTTCTCCTTCCAGCTCTACTTTGACTTCTCCGGCTACTCGGACATGGCCATCGGCCTCGGCCGGATGCTGGGCTTTGAGTTTCTGGAGAACTTCAACTACCCCTACCTCTCCAAGTCCGCCACCGAGTTCTGGCGGAGGTGGCACATCTCCCTGGGCTCCTGGTTCCGGGAGTACCTGTACTTCCCCCTGGGCGGCAGCCGGGTGAAGACGGGCCGGATGATCTTCAACCTGCTGGTGGTCTGGGCGGCCACCGGCATCTGGCACGGCGCCAGCTGGAACTTCCTGCTCTGGGGCCTCTTCTACTTCGTGTGCCTGGTGGTGGAGAAGCTGTTCCTGCTCAAGCACATCCAGAAGCTGCCGGGCTGGCTCTCTCACATCTACGCCCTCTTCCTGGTGCTCATCGGCTGGACCATCTTCGCCGTGGAGGATCTGGGCCACATGGGCGAGTATTTCAAGGCCATGTTCGGCATGGGCGCCGGCCTCATCAACAGCAGCACAGTCTATTATCTCCTGAACTACCTGCCCATTCTCATCATCGCGGTGATCGCCTCCACGCCTCTGGCCAAGAACCTCTGGCAGAAGCTGCCGGATACCGCCCGCAAGGTGGCACTGCCGGTGTGCCTGATGCTGGGCCTCGTGATGTCCACCGCATACCTCGTGGACGGAACATACAATCCCTTCCTCTACTTCCGCTTCTAAGGAGGTGCCGACATGAAACAGGACAACAACAAGAAGTACAACCTCTTCATCACGGTGCTCTTCTGCGCCTTCATTTTCGGCTTCGGCATCGCCCTGCTGCTCCACATGGCGAACCCCACGGATTTCTCCGAGCAGGAGAACCGGTACCTGCAGCAGGCCCCGGAGTTTAAGCTGGGCACCCCGGACTGGAAGGGCTTCACCGAGGGCCGGGACTTCTGGAAGGGCGGCAACTTCTTCAGCGGCGAGTTCATGAGCAAGTTCGAGAAGTTCGTCACGGATCAGTTCCCCCTCCGGGATGAGTGGATCCAGCTGAAGGCCCTGGGCGAGCGGGCCCTGCTGAAAAAGGAGAACAACGGCGTCTACTACGGCACGGACAACGAGACCCTCTTTGCCAAGTACACCGATCCCTCCCAGGAGGAGCTGCGCAAGCGCGTGGGCTACGTGAACACCCTGGGGGTGAACCTCATCGATGCCGGCGTCCCGGTGTTCTTCTCCCTGGTGCCGGACAAGAGCTATGTGTGGGCAGACCTCCTCCCGGACAACGCCCCGGATGTGGACACCGGCGCCATGAACGCGTCCGCCAAAGAGCTCACCCGCAACGCCTACTATTTCGACCTCTACGATGCCCTGGACGGCGCCGACTCCTACTACCGCACAGACCACCACTGGACGGTGATGGGCGCCAAACGCGCCTACGACTCCCTGATGGAGCAGTTCATGATCCCCAACCCCGCAGAACCGGAGGGAGAGCCCCAGCTGGTCTCCGATGCCTTCTACGGCACCACCTGGTCCTCCTGCGGCGCCGGCTGGATCCCGCCGGATGAGATGCATATCTGGGTGCCGGAGGGCGGCCCCCACGGCACCATCACGGTAACCGGATACCCCGAGGGCAAGCCCATCGAGACCCCCATGTACAACCTAGACAAACTGCAGGTGAAGGACAAGTACGCCATGTACCTCGGCGGCAACCAGCCCCTCTGCGTGCTCCGCAACAGCGAGGGCAGCGGCAAGATCCTGGTGGTCCGGGACTCCTATTCAGACTCCCTGGCCCCCTTCCTGGCCCTGCAGTTCCAGGAGGTACACCTCTGGGACCTGCGGTACAACAACATGTCCCTGAAGCAGTACGTCCAGGACAACGGCATCCAGTATGTGCTAGTGCTGTACTCCGCGTCCAACTTCTCCACCGACATGAACCTCTCCAAGCTGGCCCGCTGAACGGCAAAAACGAGAACAGCCCCGCCAGACCGGAATCCGGTCTGGCGGGGCTGTTTTGTTCTGTTTGGCCCTTCTGAAATGGGATCAGACGGCGATCCACCAGAGACGCCGTACCGGTCTATCACGGTGGCGCCGCACTCATTCCACGGATAGGGGTGCATCTCCTCCAGCACAACGCCGCCCTCCCGCAGGACGTCCAAGGCGTTGCGCACCGCCACCACGGACCCCAGCTCAAAGGCGTTGAATGTCATGGTCTCCCAGCGCATCTGGTGGATGGCCGCCACATCGTACGGCCGCTTCGCCTCCGCCAGGGCTATGATCCCCTCGCCGTTCAAAGTCCTCCCAGGGCCGAAAGCTGCGGGTGAAGTCCGTCATGGCGCCCCAAAAGCCAGCAAACGAGCCGTCCTCCCCCCGGGCGCAGAGGTGCGCGATCTCCGGGAATCGGGCATTTGCCTCACTCCACAGCCTCTGGAGGAAGCCCTCTTCCTCGTCCGTGCTGCCCTCCATGCCAATCACCGCAAAGCGCGGCTTTACAACCTGTACCACCGCCACAGAATCCCCTCTCTCTTCCCCCGCAAGGCTCACGCCCGCTGATAGGTGGCCATGTCCGAAAACGTCATGTACTCCGCTGCAGCCAGTGACGTCTCAAAGGAGATGCCGCCCATTGCCCGGCAGTCCTCCACGGCGGCCCGCAGCGCGTCCAGCTGCCCGCCGGTGTACCCGTTGGGCCGGAGGTACCCCAGGGTGACGTGGGGTGTAAGGGGATAGCCGAGAGGGCGGAGCCGCTCAAACAGCGCGTAGCTCGCCATCAGCAGCCGACAGCTCTCCTCATCCGCCGGCTCGAAGCCAAGGACCAGGCTGGTGGCGGCCATGCAGTAGACGCCGGTGGAGCGCAGGCGAACGTTCTCCCCGGTGGCCGCGATGCGCCCGGTGAGTGCCCTGGCCCCCTCCCGAACCGCCTCCACCCTCGCCGCGAGCTCCGGGGACGGCGCCCCGCTCTCCAGGTCATGAAGGGTGATGTGAAAGCTCTCCGCCGGAAGGGGCCGCGCAAGGCACCAGCCGGCGCGGTGGTATGCGGTGCGCTGGATTGCCTGGATACTCTGCTGCACCGCCTCCGGGAGCATCAGTACCACGGTATTCCCGGAGTAGGGCAGCAGCGCTCCGCCCGCCGCCACCTTGGCGCCCACACCTGGGCTCACCCGAAAGCCAGGGCCAAACTGGGGCTCATACACAAATCCCGTCCGGAGCCGAAATGCGTCCAGCGTCTCCAGCCGCTCCGGGATATCGAACAACTGATCCATGCCGTACCTCTCCTTCATCAGAATATCGTAGCTGTGGGGGACCGCCTGAAAATGGCCGTAAAAGGTTTTGGTGATCCTGTGCGGCACATTCTCTTGGCGCTGGAACAGAAAGCGCCCTGCGCACGGTCTGCAGCAGGGCGATTTCATTCTGTTATATGCTCCGGCTACCGGTCTTCCCTGTCCCCCGGCAGCATCCACGTCCGAAAGACGGCACCGTCCTCCAGCCGCTTCCAGAGGAACTGCTCCTCGTCCAGCACCAGGTAGCTCCGGTCTGAGCCGCCCTTGGGCATGGAGACGGAGCCCGGGTTGATGCAGTAGATGCCGTCCTGGACCTCCCAGCTCGGCACATGGGTGTGGCCGTAGAGGAGCACGCTGCCCCTCTGCAGGGGCGGCAGGGTGTCCGGGTTGAAGTGGTGGCCGTGGGTGGCAAAGAGCAGCCGGGTGCCCTCGGATAAGAGCGCATAGTCCGCCAAGATGGGGATCTCCAGCATCATCTGGTCCACCTCGCTGTCGCAATTGCCGCGGACGCAGAAGAGCTTCTCCCCCACGCCGTTCAGCTGGGTCGCCACGGCCTTGGGGTTGTAGTCCGGCGGGATGTCATTGCGGGGCCCGTGATACAGCAGGTCCCCCAACAGCAGGATTCGGTCTGCCCCCTCCCGGGCAAAGGCGTCCAGCAGCCTTTTGCAGCAGTCTGCCGCGCCGTGGATGTCCGATGCGATGAGCCATTTCATGGGGCGTGCTCTCCTCTCTGGGCGTCAACCGCCCCGGGGGCTGCGGAGCTCAGGGGCTCCGGCTCGGGCGCAGGCGCGGGCTCCTCCACCAACGGTGGCATCTCCGCCAGCCGCGCCGCTGTGGCGGACACCAGCTCGTTCCGGTTGGCGTCCAGCACGCTCTGAGCGGAGAGCATCAAAGTGAGGCCATTGGCATCGCAGGCGATCTCCACCCGGTTCACCACGTCCTCCTGAAGCTCCCGCACCAGAGAGACGGTGGACTGGAACCCGGCGCTGGTGAGGTCCGGGGTCCAGAGCACATAGCCGGCCTCCTCAAGGGCGGTCTTCTTCTCCGGGGTGAGGTGGTCTGTGGTGACGGTGAGCACGGTACACTTCGCCGCAGCGGCCAGGATCTGCCGCCCCTCCTCCGCCTGATCCAGACACGCCTCCGCCGTCTCCCCCTCCAGCACCAGGCCAAACCAATGGCCGGTGGCGGCTAGGCGGCGCACCAGGGCATCGTTTTGGGACAGCTCCTGCGGGGTGAAGAGGAACAGGGCCCGCTGTTTCATGTCCTCCAGGATGCCGGCGATCCGGTCTGCCAGGGGGCCCATGCGGAAGGCCAGGCTCAGTGTGGCGCCGGTGCCCGGGGGATCCGTAGGCACCACAGAGGGCGTGGGCTCGGAGGTCTCCGGCGCCGGGGTCCGGGTGGGCCGCGGCGTTGCGGCCTGTGTGGGGTTGGTCTGGGGATTGATATACTCCAGGTAGCGGCGGGCGTTGTTCTTCAAGAGGCCCTCTGCGGCATCCACAAAGCTGGCGTCCGATAGCCAGGCGGCGTTATTTCTCACCCGCACCAAAGTGCCGTACTCTGTGCGGATCACGGAGTATGTGATGGTGGTAAAGTAGTTGCAGATCCAGTCGATGGGGAGGTAAACCACCGAGTTTCGCACGATGGCCCGGATGTCCAGCAGATCCCCGTTGATGTCGTAGGCGGTGTTGGTGGTGGGGTCAAAATAGATGCCCAGCTGTCCGCCTGTCACCATGACGGTCCTCTGGGAAGCGCTGTACTTGGCGTTCACTCCCAGGTCAACGCCGGTCACCGCACTGGACAGCATGGTGTACGGCACGTAGAGCACACTGTCCACCACCATGGGGATGCTGCCGCCGGTCATCTTCATGATGTCCACCACGCTGTCGTTCACCGCCATCAGGAAGATCTGCGGGGTGGAGCTGGCGTAGGAGGTGCCAAAGCCCAGGAGCAGCGCCGCCAGCAGCAGGACGGCACAGATCATACGATTCACTTTCCGCAAGCGGCACACCTCCCAAGATCAGTTCTGGACGGGATGGTCCATGAGGTAGAGGCGGATCATGTCAAAGGCGTGGTGGGCTGCGTGCTGCCGCACCCGGTCCCGCCGGTTGGCCGTCCCGGCCAGGTGGAGTTCCCGGACCTCGTCCGCATCGGCGGCACTGAGGCCCACGTACACCAGCCCCACCGGGTTGCCCCGGTCATCGCTGTCTGGCCCGGCCACCCCGGTGACGGACACCGCGATGTCGCAGCCCAGGACCCGGCGGGCACCGGCTGCCATGGCCCGGGCCACCTCGGCACAGACGGCGCCCTTCTCCTCCAGGAGATCCGCCGGCACGCCCAGTACGTTGTGCTTTACTTCGTTGGTATAGCTCACGATGCCGCCCTTCAGAACGGCGGAGGAGCCCGGGAGATCCGTGATCCGCTTGGCGATGAGGCCGCCGGTACAGCTCTCGGCGGTGCCCATGGTGAGGCCTCTGGCCTTCAGCTCCCGGAGCACCACCTCTTCCAGCCCGGAGACGTCCACACCGTAGATCTTGGTGCCCAGGATCTCCCGCACCTCGGCCTCCACCGGGTCGATCATAGCCTGGGCGGTGTCCTGGTCTGCGGCCTTGGCGGTGATGCGCAGCTCCATCTCCCCCTCTTTGCAGTATGGGGCCAGGGTAGGATTGGTGAGGGCGTTCATCTTGTCCCGGAGGAGATACTCCACCTCTGCCTCGCCGGAGCCGAACACCTTCAGCGTTCTGGAGCAGATCACGCCCTCACTGAGCTGGGCCAGCCAGGGGATCGCTCGCTCCCGGAACATGGGGATGCACTCGGATGGCGGACCGGGCAGCATCACCACATAGTTGTCCCCCGCCTGGAAGGCACAGCCGGGAGCGGTACCCCAGTCGTTGTCCAGCACGGTGCAGCCCTCCGGCAGCATGGCCTGCTGCAGGTTGTTCTCCGTCATGGTGCGGCCGATGCGCTGGAAGAAGGCCTTGATCCGCTCCGCGCTCTGGGGGTGGAACACCAGCTTCTTGCCGAAGGCCTCCGCCAGGACGACTTTTGTGAGGTCATCGCAGGTGGGGCCCAGGCCGCCGGTGGTGATGATCACATCCGCCCGCTGCCGGGCCAGGGCCACAGCGGCCTTCATCCGGGCGGGGTTGTCCCCCACCACAGTGTGGTAGTAGACGTTGAGGCCCAGGGCGGTGAGCATCTCGCTGATGTCCCGGGCGTCTGTATTCACAATGCTGCCCAGAAGGAGTTCCGTCCCCACAGACAGCAGTTCTACGGTATGGCTCATATTGCTCCTCTCTCTGCAGCCGCAGCTGCAGCAAGCCAGAAGTTCCTGTGAGGACAGCTAGGAAAAGGACTCCCGGCATCCCACATGGTGCCATTTTACCACACCCGCCCAGTGGAGACAACGTTTTTTTCTATGAACGGCGGCCGGAAAGTTTCGCGGACCTCGCATTTTCCCATTGACAGCGGCCTCTTCATCCGCTAAAATACCCGCTGGGAAGAGGTTTTCCCCGGCAGCCCCGTCTGGGACCTCTCCCCGCCATGTCTGCGTAGCTCAGTTGGATAGAGCGACCGCCTCCTAAGCGGTAGGCCGGGTGTTCGAGTCACCTCGCGGACGCCAAAAGCCCTCTCAGACGAATGAATCGTCTGAGAGGGCTCTTTTCATCGTTCGCGCCGGAGCAATCGCTTGTCCTGTCAGCGGATTCTGATCTCCTTTTCCGTTGGGAAGTCTGTCAGATGAATCCACAATGGCTCTGGTGCAGCCAAGTTCCAGACGGATCCATCCATGTAGGTTCGAAAAATGCGATATGCGAGATGCACCACCCCAGTCTCACCAGGCCGTACTGCGAAGCCATTCTTACCGCTAGATGCATCCAACCAAGGATTAGATACATTCATTAATTCAGCATCGCAGTAGGTTTGAAAAGAATAGCCATGCAGCGGTAACTCGAAAAAGAACATTTTGAGGTCTTCATCGCTAGCATTTGAAATCAAAATAGTGATATCAGCAATTACATCCGACACCTGCTCTGCTCCAGACCACAGTTCGCAGTCATACTTGCGCAAAAAGTCCGTCAGACTTAGAAATTCAGCAGAAGAAGCGGTAATGCTGCAATTCTTGTGCTGCAGTTCGCTGCTAACAAAATCATCCCCATACTCAACCGTTTCTCCAATCTGATACTCCTGCGTCACAGTCCCAAATTGTTCCCTGCAATACGCATTCAGAGAATCAAAGCGTATCCACCATCCTGCACACAGAGCTAGTACCATTATGATTATCGGAATCCGTCGCATGATCTCTCCCTCTCTCTTCTCCCGCAAACATTCGGCCACTGTCAAAATCACAAATCACATCGCATAGGTCTTCCAGAAAACCCGCCTCATGGGATGCAGTTACAACGAGAGCGCCTCGATTCTTTTCTCTTTGGATCAGTTCCTTCACTTTGAGAATTCCATCGGAATCCAAAGCGTTTGTCGGCTCGTCCAGCAGGATTAAATCCGGCATTCCCATCAGTGCAGCAGCAATTCCAAGACGCTGTTTCATGCCAAGCGAGTATTTTCGATATGGCTTCTGGTTTTCGGGGTCCAATCCCACATCCCGCATACATTCCTTCAGATCTACTCTTCCACTTGTATCAGAGAGCTCCAATAGGAGCTCCAGGTTTCTTAGACCGGTATATTGATCCAAAAACGCTGGCTTTTCGATCAGAACGCCGATCCGCGGTGGAAACGAAATATCCTTTCCCAGTACCTTTTGATCAACCGTTACCATTCCTGATGTCGAACGAATCAGTCCTGCGATTAACCGAAGGAACATTGTTTTGCCGGAACCGTTATATCCGCGTAAGCCATAGATTTTGCCGGAAGAGAAACTTATGGTAATATCTTTGAGAACTTCAGCAGAACCAATTCTTTTGCTAACATGATTTACCTCTATAATCATAACTCTGCCTCTTTTCCGCCCAGAATATCGCACCCAGTAAAGTAAGCGTTGCCTGAAATAATGACGATGCAACAGATCGCCGCACATACAGCGGCGCCATGGCCCGGTACAACCCCATTCTGGATCACATCGGATGTCCGCATGGCCATTGCGTAGTTTCCAACCAAGATAGGCGAGGTATGTACTGCAGACAATGTCAATATGGAAAGCGAGACCAAAAAGCCTGCAATTGGATGCAGCACGAATGACAACAGCAGCTGGATGAGGTTCAAAGTGACAGCAACACAAATCGTCATGCAGCAGAACCGGCCTATGAACTCCACCGGGGTATAGGATATTTCTTTTGAAAAATATGGTATTTCTCGGAAGAGTGCAGGCGTGAGGACTGGCGTATTGTTTAGAGACAGCGCATTACCGTTCCATACGCAAACCACACAGACAACCATAAAACCCAGCAAAAATTGAATCATCGTGGTCAATACTACCCAGATGACTTTAGAGAACCACCAAAGTGATCTGCTGTTGATTCTCAACATCACCTGTTCTCCATAGCGTTCAAGATCCTGTGTTGGATACAGGAATACCGCCAGTGCACTGGCAGCAAATATCGCAATCCAAAGCACGGGAAGCTGAAACCCAAACAGATTCGATACCAGATCAAGCGGTGCACAGCCACTGAACAAGAACACGAAATAGTCTGCACTCGAGACAGAAAGCCCCTCGATCGCATCCATCGCAATGCCCAGAAAGGCTCCTGCATACAGTGCTTCTACAAGAAAGACGGCCAGGGTCAGGAACATTCCCTTCCGATGCATTGTCCCATTTATAATATCATGTAGAACCACTTTATAGAACTTCATCGCGTGCTCCCATTACAATTGCAATCAAACCCGAGACAGCAGTGAAACCTGCGATCCACCCATAAACCACCCATATTGGATTTGGCCACATATCCACCGCACAAAGTAATTTGAAGGGGGAGCGCTCCATGGTCATGTCAGTTCCACCAATTCCAAGCAAATATACACCCATGTCAATTGCAAGGAACAACGCAAACGGTACCGTGATAACGGTAAGCGTCCTCTGTGTAAAGAAAGAAACGCAGAAGGCAATAGAGGCAATGGCACCTCCCCAAAAGAAATCCGTTATGATGGCGCAGAATGAAAAGAGCCACGGATTGGAATAGTATATTTGTCCCAGAAAGGAGTCCTGATTGATGGGAACCAGCATATTCAACACAGAAGGCTGCTCCACTGGACAAATCAAAGCATTTCCCAGGAGATTCAGCAGCAGGGGGATGGCAACAACCAGCCCCCCTGCTGTATATGTTACAATGTACTTGGACAAATAGTACTTCCGTTTCGACACCCGTGTCAGAACGGAGGCAATATATCCACTCTTTCTCTCCGAAAGGAATGACCAGCCATACGCTGTGGCAGGCAGGATTGGAAAGATAAAGAAGAACCAAATCGTGCCAGTCGATGCCAAATTTACACTAATCCAGCGAACAAACAGACTTATTCCGGCATAACCGCGATGAAGTAAATCTGCTGTTGGTGTTGCCTTCATCACCCAAAGTACATTTTCAACAATGTTTATGCTGGAAATACAGCACCCAATGCCTACAACTGTCCAAAATAACCAGCTATGGAAAACTTTCCTATATTCATCCTTCAATATCCTTCTCATAACAACAGCTCTCAATCCAAAACAAGCTTTTTTCAGTGCTTCTTTAAACAGCCAGCCGCTACTAGTTCAAACTAACAAAGCTTAGCTTGTTCAATTCACCGCTGCTGTAATTCGTGCACAGGAATAATTCCTCCGAGATAGCTCCATTTGGTTTATAGAAGTAGCCAACCCGGAACGAGATCTCCTCACCGTTCGCCAGCTGAAACGCCAGCGACCCTTCAGGTCGCTCCCCAAGTTCGCTGAAATAATCCGGTGTGGATCCGATTACCATGATCGTGTTTCCCCGTTTGCTATACCCAGTTACAGGTTTCACAAACCAAAACAGAGAATCAGCACGGAACAGGTCTCCTCTTAAATATTCGCTGCCAATTGCGTCTTCATTTTTCACTTTGACATCCAGAACCAAAAAACAGACACCATCCATCAAATCGCCGGTATTCAGATCCAACCATCCGTTTTCTATAATATCATCCTCTTCTATTTTTGCAGCTTCAACGCTTTCATAAACCGTTGCTCTTGTAATTTCAACTGTCAATTCTCCAGATTTCAGGTTCCGGAGGACCTTAAGTTTAACCGGAATTCCATCGCACTCACTTAGTAGCTTTGAAAGATCTTCCCAATCGCTCTTCTCCAGTGGCAAATCCTCTGGTTCGTTTCTCAGCAGCAGCGAATCCAGCCCCATGTTTTGTATGGCATACAAGACGATCATCAAAGCAAGCAGCAACCATCCACAAATTGTTAGCCCAATTTTCAGTGTTTTTTTCATGTCCGTCCTCGTCCGATATTTTTTCAACAACATCGAGACATTCAACTAACTCTGTCTAAACGCTTAAGGCTCCTCATTTGTTGCATATGGAATACTTTCGCTTGTACAATCCGGACTCCAGTAACCCGAAATATCGCTGTTAATAATTAACTGAGATTTGAACCCAAGCCGAGCAAGACTGTAACCGCCTCTTTTGACCCGATTCGCGATTTGGCGTTGATAAGTCGCTCGAATAGTACCATCCTGCACATACACTTGCTCAACATCTGTCCCATTCTTGAGCTCCGTGCAGTTGACCCAGTCTCCGTTATTCGAATTTCCACCTTGGACCTGAACTCTTACCCAACCGATCTGACTACGTTCTACCCAAACATATGCGCCGCTAGAGTTGTCCTTTGTCCGCCCATCTGTATACGTGTATCCAAAGAAGTTCACATTCATTTCAAATGTGGTGTCTGTAGTGTTGTTCATTGCAATGGGTGCAACAGCTCCTGCAGATAGAAGCAAAAGCTGAACCACGATCACAAAGCACACCCCGACTGCCTTGATCAATTTTTTCACGACAATACCTCCGATTAAATCAAGTTTGAATTTGCACTGCTTCGACATCACATCAGCACCAGCTCTTTTTTATGCGTCACCGCAAAATTCATATTCTTCATCAGATCTAATAGCTGTGTAGTTATGTTTTTGCATCAGACAATTATCTGGCATCGAACAGTTCGCGCACATAAGATAGCTATGCATATCCCCTCCTTTGATTTTACCAAGATCAATATATTGTTTTTCCTTTTATCGCCTCCTGATTCGCATCTAATGATACATGTCACCAACGGGCGGTTTTACCACAGGGCAAAACCGCGAATTTTCTTTTGCGAAGGCTGCGCTATTCGAGCTTGCTTAACGCTCACCTATCAGAAGTTTTGGTCCTTCTTTGGGAATGCCGCTTTCGACATCAGATTTTCATTGTTGCAAAACAGCACTCTGGCGACATGTAATAACAGGGAGGTGAGATATAGATCGTCATTCATTGTATTGTAATGTGCCCACCAGCTATTTTTGTCCATACCAGCTGCATCATCCGTCAAGATACATGCACAGGGAGCATTGATGGTTTGCCCAACTTGTTTAATTATCGCACTTATTTTATTAAGAGACTACATTTTTTCAGAACGCATATATCTTTGCCATTCGATAAGACCGGCACAGTAATCAGTTCTGGCAATGAATGGTAATTCCATGCCATTATCGGCCAGTCTATAATTGGAGGGATTTCTTTGTCGTATCATTTCTTTAAATTTGGTGTGTTTCACAAATTAATGCAATTCTTTTTGGTGCCGTTTTGTTTTATATTTTTGTGCAACATAAATGTGGGCATTACCGAGACGCGAGAAAGCAAACAGATTGAGAGCTGTTATGCCGTCGTGCAGAAGCTGGATGATCGTTTGCTAGCAGTATATTTTTCTATACAAGCAACAGGGGAAATGGATATCCTTGGGGCTAGCAGCATTTCTATTGAACGTTTTGATGGATCGAAATGGGTCAACGAATATACCTATACATCTAAGGACACCCCAACTATGCAAACTGAGAATGATGACTACTATGATTATTATCTGCCCTACTCCCCTCTTTTTCCGGATGCCGAATATCGTGCAGCAATAACATTTTATGCGCAAAGTTCATGGGGAACAAGTACCTATGTCGTACATACAAGCTCAACTCGCTAAGACAAAAGCGCTGGTTTTAAGTGATTTGTGGATTTACCAACATTTATACGGTCCGAGTTGGGACCGTATAAAAAATGACGGCACCATTTGCAAAGCTTGCAAAATGATGGCCGTCAGAGGCACCTGAATATGAAATTTGGGCATACTAAAGAAAACCCCACCCTGGCTTTTAAACGAGTCCTGTCGGCTTCTGTTGCATTTTGCTTCTGTATATTGATGTTTCCAATATATAGGAGAACTATGTAGTGCACTATCATTTTACACTTTGTGTAATTTTTATCGCCGGTTTCAGCAATATCTTCTCAGTTACATCTCCATGCTGAGAATTCGATAAATCCCTATGAGCATAAAAAGCACACTAATCGCCCAGCAGATCCCTGCACAACCCACAATCAGGGGATTGATCCCGGAGAGATAGACATCGCCGCTCCCCACAAACAGTGAGCAGATGAAAAACACGAAGCAGGCCAGCAAGGCATACTGCTGCCGATAGAACCACATGGCTGCAGTGGGTTCCGTGCGCTTGATGAGCGTCCGCCCAGCAAAGAAGCTGAGGGTAAAGACAAGGGCAAATCCAACCAGGATCAGGAGAAAGACTTCACTTTCCATTGCCATATAAAAGCACCTCCTCATGCTTTTCCATCATTTTGCTTTTTGCGCAGCAAAAAGCAAAACCCAGCCACCATACAGACCATGCTGATCGCCCACAAGATGCCGGCACACCCAATGCGTACAGAATTGGTCTCCGCCATGTACCCGAGCAGTTCGCTCTCGGAAAAGGGGCCTGCCATGATGCGGTAGAAGAAATAGAAACATCCGGTGAGGGCTGCAAGCTGCACGTAGAACCACAAAATGGCAGGTCTCTTGTATCGGACTAGAAAGACAGCGAGGGTAATCGCTGCAACAGCTGCAATGAGCACAAACCCACACAGAAAGAAGCGAGGAACTACATTGTTCAACGGCATAAAAATCATTCCTTTGATCATGATAATCTAGTGATTCAAGCACTTCAAACACTATTCTGCCATAGATTGCGCAATTTCAATCAAAACTTCTTTTTCCGGTGCAGCAATATAGCATTCATAGTGATCCGCAACCCACGCTAATGTGTAGTTAGCTTCGTTCTCAACGAGATAAAATGTTGTATTTCCTTTTTGAATTTGTTCTACTGCCGTCCCATTCTTTTGAACTTGATTTTGAGGTTCGTCTGTATATCTCATGATGGTATAATGCATACTCTCCTCGCCCTTTTTCAAGCTCGCATGAATCGTAAAGATTGCCATATTGTCAATATCGGTCACGGAAACTTCTGTCGTTACATAGCCTTCCGGGAACTGCTTTGGTGCAACCAGTTCTGTGATTTCATAAGCGTTCAATGCATCCTGTAAGGTGGAAAAGGTATCTCTGTCCAGCATGCCACCACCGTTGTTCAGCTCGTCACCATTGCTGTTCTCACCTGGTTCACTGGCGTAAGGCTCCTCTTGCGGGCCATCGCCGCGAATCGGGCCAAAACTAAAGACCTGTTCTGTCCATTGAGCGAGTGCGCCGAACACATCAAGCCCGGCAGCTTGCGCCGTGATCATACCGCCTAAAATACACAGAATGCTGACGGCTGCAACGATACCGGTACGCAGGAGGCGCTGGTGTTTAGCAGGTCGCTTTGCAGAAGCTGAAACTGCAGACACACCCGAATCTGGCAAGGCACTGCGCAACATCTGTTGGAAGCCGGCATAGGCCGTCTCGGTATCCGGCGTTTCTGGCATCGGTGCCTTGCGATCCAGAGCATCCAAATAGGCGTCAATCACAGCCGCATTATAAGTCTCTTCTGACATGGATTCCAGAGCAGCTTCCATCGCCTCTGCCACTTCGGCGGCAGACAGTGCATCCAAGTCTTTCGGTAATTCGACACAGCCATTTGGTAAATTCGGCTTGTTGGCACCGCTCATATGAGCGTCTGACATGATTTCACCTCTTCCTCCTTATTCTATACATGTCGCTTGAGGCCGGTTTTGCCACAGGCACCTCCCTAGATTTGCAGCGAAAAATCTCCTTACTGAGAGCTCTCCAAGATCTCTTTGCACCGTTTCAGGGAACGGGAGACGCGCATCCGGCACGCTTTCTCCGAAATTCCCAAACGGGATGCAATATCCGGGTAGTCCAGCTGCAGGGCATACCGCCAGATCAGGATCTCCCTGTCTGAGGCAGACAGCTGATATGGCAGGAGTTCCTCCAACGATCGGGGCTGGTCCTCTTTGGAGACATTGATCACTGATTCCAAAGGAATCTCCGGATGTCGTTCATACCGCCGCCGCTCATTTCGGGCCAGGTTGTACATGGTCACGGTGAGCCAGCCGCCCACTTTCGGGTGTGCCGTCAGCTCCTCATAGCGCACCACGGCAAGCAGAAACGTCTCTTGCACCAGATCCTGTGCCATCTCCATGCTTCCGGTCAGACGATACGCCAAGCGGATCAGCTTTGGGTACTCCTGGTCAAACAGGCCGGATAGAAATGCGTCTCTCTGCTGCACCATGTTCACCTCTTTTTCGGTTCTTTGCCTAAATTTCATCTTTTGCTTTGGATGATTTTCTGAAGCAAGCACAGTGGCTCTGCAGGTACCCCATTTCAAAGCAATCCGCCATTGAAACTGGTATGCGGTTGGATATCACCATTTTGCGCTACAATGCATTCATTGTCAAGCACCAATTTCCATACGAGCCGATCAGGTTGGAACGATATCGATGCAAAATCACAGGCGCATGCCGGAAGAAATTTGCCTTCCCCCCTGGCCACACCTTGTGCTTTTCCCAACGATATGCTACACTGTGCCCGTCTGGCACGGCACACAAAGAGGCAGCAGTTCTCAACGCAGGCTGCACCTCATCTGAGCTCAGCCAGTGCAATTCCCGCTTTTGGGCAGTAAAATGCCCCGCCGTTACCTGCGGGGCACGAATACAAGATTTGATACCGGCTCAAATCTCCAACTCTTCCGGGTGTTCTTCCCCTTCTTCCCCCAGCAGCAGGGCGTTCTCTCCCAGGAGATCGTCTTTCAGTGTGCTGGGCACCGGGATTCCCCTGGCGGCAGCGGCGGCGTTCTCCGCGAGAATGGCGGCATCCCGCTCCGCATTGAGACCCTGCCGCTCTGCAAAGGCGGCACGGTCCTCTTCTATGCGCGTGTTCGTGCGATTTGAGAGGGCGCTGATGTCTTTCAACGTCTTGCTGAGCTGCGCGTTCTGCTGCTGCAGGTGCCAGATCATCTCCTGCTGCCTGTGGATGAGGGCCTCCAGTTCCACGATGCGGGCCCGGGCCTCGCTCTCCCCCTGGGAGATGGTGCGCGGTTCGTCCTGCGGACCCATGCCCTGGCCGGGCTTTCCCCGCCGGCCGGTGAGGATGATGTCGCCGGTCTCAGGGTCCTCTTTTCCCACAAGTCTGCGCACCGATCGGGCCTTCCGCTTCTCTTTATCCCAAAAATTGGTGGATTCGTAGATGTACGTGACGCCGGTCTTCTTGTTGTGCATGTGAATCAGGCCCATGAAATCCCCTCCCCAGTGGATGGTTCTATAGTAAGCGCTTCTGTGCTGCATGTCAACGGAGAATTTGGCTTTTTTCTCCTTTTCTCCAACCGGATCAAATCCGCTCTGCCCGTTTCCGTCCCCAAGCCCTTTCCCATCCCTCTGGAGGTGTGATCATGGCCCTCACCTTAAAATCCCTCTGCGCCGAGAACGACAACCAGTTTCAGCTCACCCTGGTGGCCGGCGGAAACGGATACCGCAACGCCGTCACATGGGTGCACATCGTAGAGGACAGCTACATCATCCCCTACTTCCACGGCTCCGAGCTGGCGGTAACCACCGGCATCAAGGCGGTCCAGGACCCGGGATGGCTGTTCGCCCTGGTGAAGGAGCTGAACGCCAGGGATGCGGCGGGGCTGGTCATCAACATCGGCCCATACGTCAGCAGCATCCCCCAGGAGATTCTGGACTACGCAGACCGGGAGGAGTTTCCCCTGCTCACCATGCCGTGGAAAATTTCTGTGGCGGACATGGTGAAAAGCTTCTGCACACGCATTATCAACGAACGGCAGGAGAGCGCCCTTCTGGACCGCGCCCTTCTGGACGCCATTTTGAAGCGGGGGGATTTTGCCGAGCACCAGGAGGTCCTGGGTCCCCGCTGGGGTCCGGACTGTCTCATGACAGTCATCGTGTTTCAGATCGTGGAGAGCGAGGACAGCGCACACAGTCTGGAGGAGCAGGGGTACGCCTTCATCAACCGGCTCCGGCGGTTCAAGACCATCAACAACCTCACCGCGGCCCGCTTCGGCGTGGTCTCCTACGAGGGCACCCGGATGGTGGTCACGAACCAGGTGGACCGGAAGTGGATCCCGGAGCTGCTGCAGATCATCATGGACGTGTACGCAGACGCATACAGGGCCAAGTCCCTGTACATCGGCGTGGGGATTGAGGTAAAGGGGATCCAGGAGCTCAATCGGAGCTGCCTTCGGGCCCAGACCGCCATGCGCATGGCCATCTACCGCCGGGTCCCATACGTCCGCTTTGAGGACATGGGCATCTACCAGATCCTCTTCTCCGTGAAGGACACCGAGGTGCTCCACGCCTATGCAGACAACTTGCTGGGCCCCATCGAGGACGAGCGGGAGCAGAAGCAAGGCTATCTGGAGCTGCTCCAGTCCTATATAGACCACGACCGGTCTCTCGAACAGACCGCCGCTGCCCTATACCTCCACCGCAACACCGTGAACTACCGCCTGCAGAAGCTCCGGGAGCTGCTGGGCTCCCCCCTGAAGACGGTGGAGGACCTCTTCCCCTATCAGCTGGCCCTGGCCATCCGGGACATGGAGCGCAAGGCCATCTCCAAGTAAGACAAAAAGAACACGAGGGCCTCTCCTGTGGGGAGAGGCCCTCGTTGCGTTTCAGATAGACCGGGTTCGGTACCGGCGCTCAGCGCTGGAAGAACTGGTGGACCCAGTTCAGGAAACCGGTGCCGGCGGAGGAGATGAGGCGATCCCGCATCTCGTTGCCGATGATGTCATAGCCCTCGCGGGTGCCGGCGAGAGGGAAAGAGCCGGTGCCGAGGGGGAAGGGATCCAGCCCAGTGTTGAAGTAGTTGATCAGTCCGTTGTTGGAATAGTTGAAATACATGGTAGAGACCTCCTGTATGAGATGGGGTTCGCGGCGCGGACCCGTGTTTCAGATTTCGTGCCTATTATAGCGCGGCGGGGAGAAGAGAGAAGGGGCGCCACGCCCAATCTTTTCCCCGGTTTTTGTACTCCGCGCACAAAAGGCCGGTTTTTCGCGGACACGTGGCCGCCCCATATGGACACCCATTTCCGCAATCTGGCAATAAAGTTGTATTCTTCGCACAAAAGGATGCGCAAAAAAAGAGACACCGGGGATTACCCCCGGTGTCTCGTCTTCTCTTGCTGCGCCAGTATTGCGGCGATGCACTCTATTCACCGCCCTGCCGGTCCTCCAGCCGGGCCAGGGCCGCCTCCGCCTCCTGGCAGCCCCCGTCTGCGGCCTTGCGGTAGTACTCCATGGCCCGGGCGGGGTTGGCCCGCTGTCCGCCGATGCCCTTCTCCGCAAAGGTGCCCAGCTTATAGAGGGCCAGGGCAAAACCCCGCTCCGCCGCCTTTCGGTACCAGCCCACGGCCCTGCGCAGGTTCTTGCGCACGCCGCAGCCCATCTCGGTGCACACCGCCACCCCGTACATGCCCAAGGTGTTGTCCTCCTCGGCGGCCTGGAGATAGAGGTGATATCCCTTCTCCAAATCCAGGTCGAGGCCCTCGCCGGTGCAGTACATCTCCGCCAGGGCGCACATGGCCAGGGTGTTGTCCCGGTTGGCCGCTTCCCGATACAGTTTCACGGCGGTTTTCAGGTTTTGCTCTACGCCGATGCCCCTCTCGTAGCAGCGGCCCAGGCAGTATGCAGCGTCCGGCTGGTCCTCGCTGGCCATCTCGTAGAGCTGCGCCGCCCGGGCCGGGTTTTCCTCGGCGCCCCAGCCGTTCTCCAGGCAGCGGCCCAGGGCGTAGCAGGCCCTGGTGTCCCCTTGTTTTGCGGCGATCTCGTAGTACTGCACCGCCTTGGCGAAGTCCTGGGGCACGAACTCCCCCGCCTGGTAGATGCGGCCCAGGGCAAAACAGGCCTGGTTGTGCTCCTGCTCTGCCGCCTTCTCATACCAGTACAGGGCCATCTTGGGGTCCCGCGGGACATCATGGCCCTCCTCATAGCAGCAGCCCAGGATGAACTGGGCCGCAGGGAACTCCCGCTCCGCCGAGATGCGATAGTACATCATGGCCTTTTCCGCGTCCCGGGGCACCCCGAAGCCCTGCTCATAGCAGAGGCCCAGGTAGCAGATGGCGTACTCATCGTTCTGCTCCGCCGCCTCCTGGAAGTACTGTACCGCCTTCTCCGGGTCCTTCCGGCAGCCCTTGCCGATGCTGCAGCAGAGGCCCAGATTCACCATGGCCCGGCTGTCCTTGTGGGCGGCGGCCTTACGGTACCAGTACAGGGCCTTTTTCATGTTCGGCTCCGTGCCAATTCCCTGCTCATAGCTCCAGCCCAGGTCCGTCATGGCGGGGGGATACTCCGTTTTGGCCGCCCTCTTGCGGAGGTTCAGGGCCCGCTCCGGGTCCTTCCGCACGCCGGCGCCATTCTCATAGAGCCTTGCCAGGGCGCAGATACACCGGGGCTCGCCTTTGGCCACCCCCATCTTGTACCAGTACGCCGCCTCCTCCGGGGTACTGTTGGGAAGGACCCCGTCCGCATAGAGGGCGCCCAGGTGGTACATGGCGGCGGTAAAGCCCTGGTCGCTGGCGGCCTTGTAGAGGCGGACCGCCTTGGCCATCTCCTCCGGGTCCGCCTGCTTGCACTTCCGCTCCAGGATGATGGCGAGGCAGAACTGTCCCCGGGGGTCTCCCAGGTCCGCCGCCTTCTGATACCACTGAGCCGCGAGATCCAGATCCTGTTCCACGCCCTTGCCGCTCTCATAGCACCAGCCCAGGTTGCAGAGCCCTCTGGGGAAGTTCTGGGAGGCCGCCAGCCGGTAGTACTCCGCGGCCTTTTTCTCATCCCGCTCCGTGCCAACGCCCTCTTCATAGCAGAGTCCCAGGGCGCACTGGCCCGAGGGGTCTCCGTTGTCCGCCGCGGTCTCATACCACTGGAAGGCCCGCTCCGGGCTCCGATCCACCCCGATGCCGTGCTCATAGCACCAGCCCAGGTTGTACATGGCGTCTGTGTTGCCCAGCACCGCGGCCTGGCGGTACAGGTTTGCAGCCTGCTGTTTGTCCACGGCCACCCCGTTGCCCCACATGTAGCAGTTGCCCAGAAGGTACATGGCGTTCACGTCCTCCAGGCCCGCCGCCTCCCTGTAGCAGTCCACCGCTTTGGCGAGATCTTTCTCCACAAAGTGGCCCTGCTCATAGCACACGCCCATGGCCACGAGGGCGCCGGGAAACTTGTCTGCCGCCGCCTTTTGATACATCTCCACGGCCTTCTGCCGCTGCTCCTGGGGGGCGCCCTCCCGGTCCAGATAGCGGGCGGTGCAGAAGATGCCCCGGGCATCCCCCAGCTCCGCCGCCTTCTGATACCACTTGAAGGCCTCATCATCGTCCTGGGGCACGCCGTAGCCGGTCTCATAGCACCAGGCCAGGCTGCACATGCCCACGGTGCTGTCCCGCTCGGCGGCGGCCCGGTACAGGATGGCCGCCTTCTTCCAGTCCTGCTCCACGCCCCGGCCGTACTCGTAGCACCAGCCCAGGCACTCCAGGGCCCGGGGCAGCTCCTGATCGGCGGCCCGGGTGAACCACTTGGCCGCCTCATCATCGCTCTGTTCCACGCCGATGCCGTAGGCGTAGCACCAGCCCAGGTCGAACTCGCCGTAGCAGTCTCCCCGGTCTGCGGCGGCCCGGTACAGGATCAGGGCCCGCTCCAGGTTTTTCTCCACCCCCTGGCCGTTCTCGTAGCAGGAGCCCAGATAGGCCAGCGCCCGGGGAAACTCCTGCTCGGCCGCAGCGGAGTACCAGTACACCATGTCTTTGTCGCTCTGGGGCACACCGTTGCCGGTCTCATAGCACCAGCCCAGATAGCACTTGGCGTCTGGGACGTCCTGGTCTATCGCCTGGCGGAAGTAGGACACCGCGGTCTCCCAGTTCTGCTCCACGCAGAAGCCGTTGGCGTAGCACTCCCCCATCATATAGAGCCCCGGCCCAAAGTTCTCCTCCACTGCCCGGGACACCAGCTGATACCCCCGCTGATGGTCCTGGGGGAAGGTATCGGAGTGAAAGAGGAGATAGGCCAGGTTGCACCAGGCCACCGGATCGTCCAGCTCCTCCACCTGCCGGAAGCACAGTTCCGCCTGGTAGAGATCTCTGTCCACCCCGTGGCCCTCGATAAAGCAGACGCCCATGCAGTAGAATGCCATCGGGGTATTCTGCTCCATGGACTCTTCCAGATAGTACACTGCCAGTTTGTCTTTGTGTTTATCGAAGGTCCGCTCGGCCATGCCCAGCCAGCCCTCGCCGCTGATGCTGTACTCGTCGATGGGCATCAGATTGCCCCCGCAGTTGGGACACCGGTCCAGATTGGGATCGTCCGTGACGTACCCGCAGTCCGGATTATCGCAGCAGCTGTACTCCATATGGGAACACGCTCCCTTCCAGCCCTATGGCTTTTTCTTCTCCTCCATTTTACCACAGTTTGTGGAAAATGCAACCCGGATAGCGCGGTTTTCTCCGCCCGCCAGTTCCCAACTGCGGGTTTCATTTTCAGACAGTTTGTGGGAAAACTTCAGGGTTCCACCGGCTGGCTTTGCCCGTTTCTTACAATTCTTCTGCTGTTCTCACAATCTTTTCCTTTTCCCGGTTGAAATTCCCACCGAATTCCTGTAAAATCCCCTAAATTTCAAGTTGTATGCTCTGTCCGATGCTCACGAGAAGCCTTCTCCCGCCGCACAGGATATAGATGCGGCGGGCGGCTGACCCCCAAAAGGGGTCAGCCGCCCGCCTGCTATGAAGAAGGTTTCCCGGAAAGTGTGAGGATTACTCCTCTTCCCTGCGCTTGAGCACCGCGATTCCGGAGGCAGAGCACAGGGCCGCTACCACCCAGATGATCATGGACACATCGCCAGTCTGCGGCGGGGTATCCAGAGGAGCATCGGGCTCGGTGGTGGGAAGTGGCTCGGGCTCGGTGGCGGGAGGCGTCTCGGGCGCCAGAGCGCCGGTGCCGGTGTAGGCGCCTGCGATCAGGTGGGCCGCCGCGTCCACGGCCAGTTTGCCGCCGTTGGCCTCGCCCTCGGCAGTGAGCTCTTCGATCATGCTCTCGTTGTCTGCCAGGGTGTTGCTGTACAGCTTCGCCGTATCGTTCCAGGCCTTGAACGGGGTGTCGCTGGTGGCGACATACTCGTTGGTGGCCACCTTGATGGTCTTGGTCTCATAGCCCGGCGCCCATGTGCCGTTCTGATAGACCAGCGTACCGTCCAGGAGGGTGAGGGCGGTGACTTTGCCCTCGTTGTTGTAGTAGGCGTTGATGCCGCTCATTCTGAGGCCCATGCCGCTGCCGCTGCCCACTGCGAACTCCACGATGGTGAGGAACTCGGGATAGGTCACCTCATAGGCGTAGATCAGGTTGCCGAACGGGGCGATGGTGTACACGTCGCCCACGGTGATGTTCCGCGTGGTGGCGCCGTCTGCCATCACCAGCGTGGTGCGGATGCCGCCGTTGTTGGTAAAGCCCACATCGGCGCCCACGGCTTTGGCCATGAGACCGGACATCCAGTTGCCGGCGGTGGAGGACATGCCGTTGCCATCGATGCCGTCCTTGGTGAGGTTCGTGTCCACAGCGCCGAGAACGGTGTTCAGGGCATCGGCCACGTTGGCCACTGCGGCGTCAGAGAGCTTCACCATGTCGGGATCCAGCTCGGTGCCCACGTTGGCATCGGTCTTCACCAGCTTGTCCTTGTTGTCCGTCACAACAACGATGTTGTTCTTCGCCACGGAGACGCCGGTCACCTTGCCGTCTGCATCCGCCTGGAACACCAGTTTGGCATTGCAGTAGTTGGCTGCGGCGTTCTTGGGCTGCATGTAGACGATGCCGCGGGTCTCGCCGGTCTGGCCGCTGTGAGAGTGGCCGCCCAGCACCAGGTCGATGACGGTGCCCTCCACCAGCATGTTGGCCATAGCGCCGCCGTCCGCGTGGCCCAGGAGCACAACGGCATCGCAGCCCAGCTCGGTCTCCAGCTTCACAGCCAGAGCTTCCAGGGCAGCGGCGTCCTCGGTGATCTTGTAGCCCCGCTCGGTGAACTTGGCTGCCATGATGTCCTTGGCGTAGTCGTCTGCAAAGCCCAGAATACCGATCTTCACGGTGATGGTCTTGCCGGCGGCGTCAGTGGCAGTCTTCTCCACAATGACGTACGGCTGGGCGATCTTGGCGGGCTCGCCGTTCAGGGTGATGTTAGAGGTAACCACAGGAATCTTGCTATCTCCAACGTAGCCGCTGAAGTCATACTTGCCGATGGTGGCATCGTCATCGATGACGGTCTCCACGCCCCAGTCGAACTCATGGTTGCCCAGGGCCACGGCGTCATACTTCATGAGGTCGTAGGCGGCCATCATGGGCATGCCGTTCTGGAGGTTGGACACCACGTTTGCCTGATAGATATCGCCGGCATCCAGCAGCAGCACGCCGTCCGGATTGGTCTTGCGGGCATCGTTTACCTTGTCCGCGATATAGGCCAGCAGGTACTGATACTTGGCGGGGTCGCCGGAAGAGGTGTCGATCAGGGAGCCGTGGACATCGGAGGTGGAGAACACGTCCACCACATAGCCCTCGATGGGCGCCTCGGGTGCATCGTTCTTGGGCTCCTCAGCCGCATCGGTGCCCTTCACAGCCACGGTGTAGAAGCTGTACTCATAGGCAACGCCGCCGCCGTTGATGCCGTAGGTGGTGAACTGCTCTTTGTATTGCTCCACATACTGATTTGCATTGCCGTTGTAGGCCGCGTTGGTGGCGTGGATGTTGAACACGCCGGTGCCGCTGGCGGCTTCCAGATCAAAGGCGCTGAGGTCTGTGGCCTCTGCCGCCAGGCTCAGGCCGTTGCCGGAGGCGGGATAGGTGAGATAGCCGCCCTCCGCCTTCAGCAGCAGGTTGCCGCTGGCGTCGTGGGAGACCTCAAACACGGTGGCGTCTGCGGGCAGTTCTGCCACGCCGCCGGTCTCGGTGGCCGTTGCATAGGCCGCACCGGAGTTCATCTTGCCGTCACCTGCGCCGGCGATGGCCAGATTCAGACCCGGGTTCACGATGGCGACCTTATCGCCGTCCTTCAGCTCGGTGGCCAGCTTACCGGTGGTCACCACGTTGTATGCCTTGAAGGTAAACGCCGGGCCGCCGCTGCCGTAGCCGTAGGTGGTGAACTTGCCGCTGTAGATCTCCAGCGCCTGGCTGTTGCCCTGGTAGCTGGCATTGACGCAGATAAAGTTCACGCCGCCGTCCACGGTCTTGGCCTCCCAGAGGCTGTACTCGGTGGCCGCCGTCTCAACGCTGAGGCCGTTGCCGGTGGGAGGATAGGTGAGATAGCCGTCCCCTACCTTCAGGTTCCAGCCGCCCTCCACCTTCACGGGGGTGATGATGGCGGCGTCAGCGCCGGCGTACAGGCGGTTGCCGATCCGGCTGGCCTCGGAGATGCTCATCTTCTCGCCGTTGGGGGTAGCGCTCAGGGCAGCGCCATCGCCGTCATGATAGAGGAGCATGGGCACGCCGTCCTGGATCTCTTCCATCTCAGCGCCGATCACTTCGGTGGTGTCGGGCAGAGCCACTGCGGACATGTCGCCGGAGTAGCTGATGGACCAGGTGCAGATGGTCTCGCCATTGGCGTTCTTGCCGTCCTTGGCCTCGCTGTTGGGATAGACGCCGCCGTCCTTCTCGGTGAGCTTCTTGACGTAGTTGGCGATCATATCCTGTACGGTGCCGCCGCCCAGGTCGTCATTCTGGGACCAGATCTGCTGAGTGGTGTCCAGCTTGGCCATATTGGGATTGCCGGCATTGCCCAGGTGATAGTTGTTGATGGCGAAGATATAGGTCTCGTTCAGGTCGAACTTCTTGCCGTTGGAGAAGTCGCCGATCACGGCGCGGCTGCCCTCGGGCTGGGCCATATCATAGGTGAAGTTCAGGCCGTAGAACACGGGGTGGGTGAAGTCCTCACCCTTGGTGCCGGTCTTCAGCTCGCCGCCCACGACTTTGGCGTCAATGCGCTCTTTGGCATTGTACTCCAGGAAGTCCTTGATCTCCTGGCCGGTGAGCGCCATCAGATACAGGGAGTTGTCGTAGCGGTAGAAGGTGTAGATGTCCGCGATGGAGATGTCGCCTTCCTCTGCGTGGCCATCTCCCTTCGTGACGACGGAAGTGGAGGAGAAGTCAACGATGATCTCATCGCCGGTCAGCTGCTTCTTGGTGTCCTCGCCATAGATCTCTTTCAGCTTGGCGTTGATCTCGTCCACGCTGGCGTACTTCGCCTTCAGGTACTCGGTGCCCTCGGCGATCTGGGCGCGGCCGATGAGGTCTGTGGTGTCGCACTGCTTCAGGTACATGGTGCCGCTGCCGCTGACGCCGTCCCACTTGCCCACCAGTTTGCCGGCCACTTCGTTGACAAACTCCGCGGCGGAGTCTGCATAGGGCTGGATCATGGCCTTCAGGGTCTCGTCCACCGGGTAGGTGGTGATGTCCAGGTTGTGGGCGCCCACTTCATCGGGGGTCACCTGGGTGACGACCCACTTGCCGTCATCGCCCTTCTTCGCCTCAAAGACGCTCTTGGTGAGGGTGGTCTGGGCGGCGTTTACCACCAGCACGTCCTTGCCGGCCTTGTTGGGATACTTGCTGCCGGAGTAGGAGGCGGAGTGGTCGTGGCCGGCGATGACCATGTCGATGCCTTCCGTATTCTTAATGATACGGAGAATCTGGTTCTCGGTGTTGGTGCCGAAGGTCAGGGTATCCAGATCTTCATTGCCAGCGCCCAGGCCGGAGTGATAGGAGACGATGGTGAAATCGCGGGGAACGTCCTTCACTTCCTCCAGGTAGTGGTTCAGTTCCCATGCCATGTCCCGGTTGGGGTTGTCCGGATGGGAGAAGATCATGTTGGGATAGTTGTCCGGCACGTCCCAGCGGGGGCAGTCCGTGTTGTCGATGCCGATGACCATGACGGTGAAGTCCTCGCCGCCGATCTTAAAGGTCTTGGTGATGCTCGGCTCGAACACGCGCTGGCCGGCCTTCTCGCCGGTCTCCCAGTACATGTTGATGGCCACGACTTCCACATGATTGTTCAACTTCTCGTTACCGGTGTCCTCACTGCGCAAATAGTCGTAGATCTTGCTCATGGTGTTCCAGTTGTAGTTGAACTCGTGGTTGCCCATCATCAGTCCATCGTAGTCCATGTACTTGAGGGCGATGGCCATGGGGTTGGGATCCGTGGTGGTTCCCAGGGTCAGGGCGTTGATGTTGTTGGAGGAGACGGGGGTGCCCTGGAACAGGTCGCCGTTGTCCACCAACACGGTGCGGTCCCCAAAGTCCTCCCGAATGTCGGCCACTGCGCTGGCCGTATTCAGCAGGCTGTTCTTCACATTACTTTGGGAGAGCAGGTTGTAGTCCCACACGTTTCCGTGTACGTCCGTGGTGCTCATGATCACGAACTGGTTGCTGGTGTCTGCCGCCGGTGCCGTCTCGGCGGTGGCCGCCTCGGTAGCAAAAGCCTGCATAGGCAGCAGGGATATTGCCATGACGAGCGCCAGACAAACAGCTAGGAACTTCTTTGTCATTGCCATAAAATACCTCCTCATATGATTGAGCTGGGGAAAAGATGGTGCTGGTTCAAAGTAGCACGCCCGGGGAAGCGATGTCAAGGGTTTGGGCAATTTGTCAAAGAAAATGTCAGATATGCCAAGTTTGCGGACGAATTTCACAGGGAAAAGCCCGTTTCACCCCTAAAATAGCCCTTAATTTTCCTGGCACAATCCGATTTTCTCCCATCCCTTGGCAATCGTCCAGGGAAAACTGCGGACAGGCAGACTGGCCCGCATTGCGCCCTTGTCTTTTTGCCCAAGGCCGGCGGTCCGAAACCAGGCGCGATTGCCCCTCTGTCCCAATTTCCCAGGGGCACAACCAATTTTCCCTAAGATATGCCCTACACTTTCGCACTATGGCAGCACCGCTTCCAACGCCTGGGGCTCCTCCGAACACGGGTTGTCAACCCCGATTCAGTGATTTTTGGAACATTGTCCTATTTGTTTGGACAATATGTCTGAAATTCCCCTTTTCAATTGTGGAAGGATCTGCTAAAGTGACAGAGTACAAAACACGAAGAAACGGGGGATTCCATGAACATCCAAGCAATTCTCGAAAAGGTAGATCACACCCTTCTGGCCCAGGCCTCCACATGGGCGGATATCCGGGGCATCTGTGATGACGGAATCAAATATCACACCGCATCCGTCTGCATCCCGGCCAGCTTTGTGGACCAGGCCAAGGAGTACGTGGGGGACAAGCTGGCCATCTGCACGGTGATCGGCTTCCCCAACGGCTACTCCACCACCGCAGTGAAGGTCTTTGAGACCGCAGACGCTGTGGCCAACGGCGCCGATGAGATCGACATGGTCATCAACATCGGCTGGGTGAAGGACCAGCGCTGGGACGACCTCTTGGCCGAGATCAAGGCCATCCGGGAGGCCTGTGCCGGCAAAATCCTGAAGGTCATCATCGAGACGTGCCTGCTCACCGATGCGGAGAAGGTCAAGATGTGTGAGATCGTCTCCGCCTCCGGGGCAGACTACATCAAGACCTCCACCGGGTTTGCCGGCGGCGGCGCCACCCGGGAGGATGTGGCCCTGTTCGCCGCCCATGTGGCACCTCATGTGAAGATCAAGGCCGCCGGCGGCATCAGCTCCCTGCAGGACGCGGAGGACTTCATCAACCTGGGCGCCTCCCGCCTCGGCACCAGCCGCATCGTCAAGATCGTCAAGAACACCGACACAGACAAGACAGCCTACTAACTTTAGAAAGGGGACCTTCCCGCCATGGCAACACCGCACAACAACGCCAAACTGGGGGACTTCGGGAAAACCGTCCTGATGCCCGGCGACCCCCTCCGCTCCAAATTCATCGCAGAAAACTTCCTGGAAAACCCGGTATTGGTCAACAACGTCCGGGGCGTCCAGGGCTACACCGGCACCTATAAAGGGGTCAAAGTCTCCGTCATGGCCTCCGGCATGGGCATGCCCTCCATCGGCATCTACTCCTATGAGCTCTTCACCCAGTACGGCGTGGAGAACATCATGCGCATCGGCTCGGCGGGCGCCATGTCCGATAAGCTGAAGCTCCGGGACGTGGTGGCCGGCATGGGCGCCTGCACCAACAGCAGCTTTGCCCATCAGTACGGCCTCCCCGGCACCTTCGCCCCCATCGCGGACTTCACCTTCCTGGAGACCTGCGTGGGCGTGGCCCGGGAGCTGGGCGTGAACATGCCCGTGGGCAACCTGCTCTCCTCCGATGTCTTCTATGATGCCTCCCAGGCCACCATGAAGTGGGCCAAGATGGGCGTACTGGCCACGGAGATGGAGGCCGCCGCCCTCTACTGCACCGCCGCCTACACCGGCAAGCGGGCCCTTGCCATCTGCGCCATCTCGGACAACATCGTCACCGGGGAGGAGCTGGACGCCGAGGAGCGCCAGAACTCCTTCACCACCATGATGAAAGTGGCCCTGGAGACCGCAGTGCGCATGGAGGACAAGTAACCGCTCCCCGCCCCATTCTGTTGTAGGACGCTGCCCCCAGCGTTTTACATATATTTCGCCGGCTCCCCGGGACCACCCGCGCCGGCACACAAGAAAGGATAGATACTATGAAGAAGATCATCGCCCTTCTGCTCGCCATGATGATGGTTCTCGGCCTGGCTGCCTGCGGCGGCGGCGGAGAATCCGGCGGCAACAACACCCAGACCCAGGCTCCGGCCAACAACGACAACAATCCGCCTGCAGACAACAACGACAATCCCCCTGCAGACAACAACGAGAATCCCCCGGCCACCAACAGCGACATGAAGGTCGCCATGATCACCGACTACGGCGACATCACCGACCAGTCCTTCAACCAGACCACCTATGAGGCCTGCAAGGCCTTCGGCGAGGCCAACGGCATTGACTTCGTGTACAAGAAGCCCGCCAGCAACTCCGATGCAGACCGTGTCACCATGATCGAGACCGCCATTGACGAGGGCTACAACGTCATCGTGATGCCCGGCTTCGCCTTCGCAGCCGCCATCCGTGAGACCGCCGGCAACTATCCCGATGTCACCTTCATCGCCCTGGACGTGGGCGCCGGCGACCTGGGTGACGACTACACCGTTCCCTCCAACCTCTACTGCGCCACCTACCAGGAAGAGCTGGCCGGTTACATGGCCGGCTATGCCGCTGTGAAGCTGGGCTATCACAAGCTCGGCTTCCTGGGCGGCGTTGCCGTTCCCGCCGTGCAGCGCTACGGCTATGGCTACGTGCAGGGCATTGACGCCGCAGCCGCTGAGCTGGGCCTGTCCGATGTGGAAGTGAACTATGTGTACGGCGGCGCTTTCGAGCCCACCACCGCAGCCAAGGGCGCCATGGACACCTGGTGCCAGGGCGGCACTGAGATCATCTTCGCCTGCGGCGGCGGCATCTACGCCTCTGCTGCTGAGGCCGCACAGAGCGCCGGCAAGAAGATCATTGGCGTGGACGTAGACCAGATCGGCATCATTGATGGCGCCTATGGTGAGGGCATCACCGTCACCTCCGCCATGAAGGGCCTGGCCGCCACCGTGCAGACCATGCTCACCGCAGTAAAGGACGGCAACTTCTCCCAGTACGGCGGCAAGATCGACACCCTGGGCCTCGTCTCCGATACCCCGTCTGAGAACTACGTACAGCTGGGCACCACCCAGTGGGGCGATGGCTTCTCTGAGGCCGATTACAACGCCCTGGTGGCCGCCATGCACGCCGGCACCATCACCGTGAGCAGCGACGTCAACAAGGCTCCCGGCGACTTCGCCACTGTCATCACCGTCAACGATCAGGGCGCTCTGGGCTAATATTCAGCCTGCGGCAATCCAACCTGATCCAACCCAAGACCTGAACTGAATTGAACAGAGACGAGGCCCCTGCGCCTCGTCTCTGTTCTCTCCAGGCAATTTATGTTCCAACCACATCTAAGAAAGAAGGAGGATGACGACTTGGACCAGCAGTATGCGATCGAGATGCTGAACATCACCAAGAAGTTCCCCGGCATCATCGCAAACGACAACATCACCCTACAGCTGAAGAAGGGCGAGATCCATGCGCTGCTCGGAGAGAACGGCGCCGGCAAGAGCACCCTGATGAGCGTGCTCTTCGGCCTCTATCAGCCGGAAGAGGGCGTCATCAAAAAAGACGGCGTAGAGGTTCAGATCAAGGACCCCAATGACGCCAACCGTCTCGGCATCGGAATGGTCCACCAGCACTTCAAGCTGGTAGAATGCTTCTCGGTGCTGGACAACATCATCCTCGGCGTAGAACCCACCTCCGGCCTGTTCCTGTCCAAGGGGGAGGCCCGGAAAAAGGTCATGGCCCTGTCCGAGAAGTACGGCCTGCAGGTGGACCCGGACGCCATCATCGAAGACATCACGGTAGGCATGCAGCAGCGCACGGAGATCCTGAAGATGCTCTACCGGGACAACGAGATCCTGATCTTCGATGAGCCCACCGCCGTGCTCACCCCCCAGGAGATCGATGAGCTGATGCAGATCATGAAGAACCTTGCCGCCGAGGGCAAGAGCATCCTCTTCATCTCCCACAAGCTGGCCGAGATCATGGCCGTGGCAGACCGCTGCTCCGTGCTCCGCAAGGGCAAGTACATCGGCACCGTGAACACCAAGGACACCACTCCGGAAGGCCTCTCCGCCATGATGGTGGGCCGCAACGTCAACTTCCATGTGGAGAAGAAGCCCTCCACCCCGGGCAACGTGATTCTGGACGTAAAGCACATGTCTGTGGCCTCCAAGGTGCACAAAAAGAACGCCGTGAACGATGTCACCTTCCAGGTGCGCCAGGGCGAGATCGTCTGCATCGCCGGCATCGATGGCAACGGCCAGTCCGAGCTGGTGTACGGCCTCACCGGCCTGGAGCCCGTCTCCGAGGGCTCCGTCTCCCTGAACGGCCAGGACATCACCCACGCCAGCATCCGCAAGCGCTCCACCTCCGGCATGAGCCACATCCCGGAGGACCGCCACAAACACGGCCTGGTGCTGGACTACACCCTGGAGGACAACATCGTGCTCCAACGGTACTTTGAGCCGGAGTTCACCAAGGGCGGCTTCCTGCAGCGCAAGAACATCCGCGCCTACGCCGAGCGGCTCATTGAGGAGTACGATGTCCGCTCCGGCCAGGGCCCCATCACCATCGCCCGGGCCATGTCCGGCGGCAACCAGCAGAAGGCCATCATCGCCCGCGAGATGGACAAGAACCCAGACCTGCTGGTGGCCGTACAGCCCACCCGCGGCCTGGACGTGGGCGCCATCGAGTTCATCCACAAGCAGCTGGTGGCCCAGCGGGACGCCGGCAAGGCGGTTCTGCTGATCTCCCTGGAGCTGGACGAGGTCATGGACGTGCCGGATCGGATCCTCGTGATGTATGAGGGCGAGATCGTAGGCGAAGTGGATCCCAAGAAGACCACCCAGGAGGAGCTGGGCCTCTACATGGCCGGCGCCAAACGGGACCCCGCGCACAAGCGCTGAGATGAGGTGATTCCATGCTGAAAAAGATACTGAAAAACGACGGCTTCCAGACCCTGATCACCTCTTTGCTGTGCATTGTTGTGGGTCTGCTGCTGGGCTTCGTGGTGCTGCTGTGCATCAACCCCACGTCCGCTGCCAGCTCCACCATCGAGATGATCAAGAACTTCCTCCACTTCTCCAGCACGAATCTGCGGCTGAAGAATCTGGGCAACACCCTGGCGAAGGCGGCCCCCCTGCTGATGTGCTCTCTGTCCGTGCTCTTCGCCTATAAAGTGGGCCTCTTTAACATCGGCGCCGCCGGGCAGTTCGTCATCGGCAGCTGCGCCTGCATCTACGCCGCCCTGGCATGGCACGCCCCCTGGTTTGTCTGCCTGCTGTTCTCCATCGTGGTAGGCGCCGTGTACGCCGGCATCGTGGGCCTTCTGAAGGCATACTGCAACGTGAACGAGGTTATCTCCGGCATCATGCTGAACTGGATCGGCCTCTACACCACCAACGCCCTGCTCACCACCGTGAAGGACCCCAACAGCCCCTACACCCTGCACATCGCAGACGTGTCCCCGGGCTCCATCCTGCCCACCCTGGGCCTGGACAAGCTCTTCAGCAACAACAAGTACGTCACCATCGCCATTCCTCTGGCCATCATCATCGCCATCGCGATCCTGGTGCTGCTGGAGAAGACGAAGCTGGGCTATGAGCTCCGCGCCACCGGCAACAACAAGAACGCGGCCAAGTACGCCGGCATGGCGGAAAAGCGGAACATCATCCTCACCCTGGCCATTGCCGGCGCTCTGGCGGCCATGGGCGGCGCGTTCCTGTACCTCACAGACTATGAGCTCTGGAACTGCACCGAGACCGCAGTCCCGGCCATGGGCTTCAACGGCATCGCCGCGGCCTTCCTGGGCGGCCTGAACCCCATCGGCGCCATCCTGTCCTCGTACTTTATCCAGCACATCACCAACGGCGGCGCGTACGTGGACCTGAAGGTGTACTCCAGCCAGATCTCGGACCTGATCTCCTCCCTCATCATCTATCTCTGCGGCTTCGTGTTCTTCCTGAAGTACGCCCTGAACAACGCCATGCGCAAGAGCGAGGAGAAAAAAGCACAGAAGACCCCGGTAGACCTGGAGAAAGGAGGTAAGAAGTAATGGTACTGCTCATTCAGTATACGATTATCTTCACTTCCGTGCTGATGCTGGTGGCCCTGGGCGGCTGTTTTGCAGAGCACTCCGGCGTCATCAACCTGGGCCTGGAGGGCATCATGGTCCTGGGCTCCCTGGGCGGCGCTCTGGTGATGCGCTTCTTCCCCAACCTCCCCGGCCCCGTGATGATCATCGCGGTCCTAGCCGGCGCCATCATCTTCGGCATGCTGTACTCCTGCCTCCTGGGCGTGGCTGCCATCAACTTCAAGGCAGACCAGACCATCGTCGGCACCGCCATGAACATGCTGTCCGTGGCCGCCGCCACCGTGTTTGTGAAGGCCATGAACACCGCCGCCAACCCGGACGACGTGTCCTCCGTGATCCAGTACAACGCCCAGAAGCAGAACTTCCTCCTGAAGGTCGGCGGCTTTGAGTTCAACATCTTCATGCTGGTGGCCGTGGTAGGGCTGGTGGTGGCATACCTCACCCTCTACAAGACCAAGTTCGGCCTGCGTCTCATGGCCTGCGGCGAGCACCCCCAGGCGGCAGACTCTGTGGGCATCAACGTCTATAAGATGCGCTGGGCCGGCGTTCTCATCTCCGGCATCTACGGCGGTCTCGGCGGCATCACCTACATCATGGTCTCCGCCGCAGAGTGGAAGTTCGAAGTGGGCGTCCACGGTTTCGGCTTCCTGGCCCTGGCTGTTATGATCTTCGGCCAGTGGAACCCCCTGCGCATCTGCCTCACCGCCCTGCTGTTCGGCCTGTTCCGGGCCCTTGCCAGTGTGTACTCCGGCATCGACTTCCTGGCCAATCTGAACATCCCCAGCACCCTGTACAACATGCTCCCCTACATCATCTCCCTTGTGGTCCTGGCCCTCACTTCCAAGAACTCCAGAGCCCCCAAGGCGGAAGGTATTCCGTACGATAAGGGACAGCGCTAAGACTTTTTGGGGGCCGCCGCGGACAGCGGCGGCCCTTTTGTCCCCCTCAGTCCTTTGATTTTTCCAAAAGAAAGGTGATATTATGGTAAAGACCGAAAAGCAGTACCATATCCAGTGCGTGGAGGGCGATGTGGGCCGCTATGTGCTGCTCCCCGGCGACCCCGGCCGCTGCAAGTCCATCGCAGACCTCTTTGACGACCCCCACTATGTGGGCATGAACCGGGAGTACTGCATCTACACCGGCACCCTTCTGGGCGAGAAAGTCTCCGTGTGCTCCACCGGCATCGGCGGCCCCTCCGCCGCCATCGCCATGGAGGAGCTCACCCAGATCGGCGCAGACACCTTCATCCGGGTGGGCACCTGCGGCGGCATCGACATCGATGTACAGTCCGGCGACATCGTGGTGGCCACCGGCGCCATCCGCTTTGAGCACACCAGTCTGGAGTACGCCCCCATCGAATTTCCCTCTGTGGCCGATTTCGACATCACCACCGCCCTCCACGATGCCTCCCTGGCCCTGGGTTATCCCACCCACATGGGCATCGTCCAGTGCAAGGACTCCTTCTACGGCCAGCACAGCCCCGAGCGGATGCCGGTGAGCTATGAGCTGCTGCAGAAGTGGGAGGCCTGGAAGCGGCTGGGGGTAAAGGCCAGCGAGATGGAGTCCGCCGCCCTCTTTGTGGTGGCCTGCGCCCTGAAGGTCCGCTGCGGCAGCTGCTTCCATGTGGTGTGGAACCAGGAGCGGCAGGCGGCCGGCCTGGACCAGAAGATGAGCGAGGACACCACTGCCGCCGTAAAGGTGGGCGTAGAGGGCGTCAAACGGCTCATCCAGATGGACCGGGCCAGGGCGGCAAAGCACTGATGCGGAGGGACCGAAATGGCAAAGTATAACCGCGTCTTTGTAGTGGTTCTGGACTCCGTGGGCATCGGCGCCATGCCCGATGCGGCAGACTTCGGCGATGCCGGCACCGACACCCTGGGCCACATCTCCGCCACCGTAGGGCTGAAGGTGCCCCATCTCGCGAAACTGGGGGTGGGCAACCTGCACCCCCTGGCCACCGTGCCCCCGGCGGAGCACCCCCTGGGGTACCGGGCGGTGCTCCGGGAGTCCAGCAACGGCAAGGACACCCTCACCGGCCACTGGGAGATGATGGGCATTCTCACCACCAAGCCCTTCAAGACCTTCACAGACCACGGCTTCCCGCCGGAGCTCATCGCCGAGCTGGAAAAGCGCACCGGCCACAAGTGCATCGGCAACAAGTCCGCCAGCGGCACCGAGATCCTGGACGAGCTGGCGGAGGAGGAGATCGCCACCAGCCACATGATCGTGTACACCTCCGCGGACTCCGTGCTGCAGATTTGCGGCAACGAGGAGACCTTTGGCCTGGACGAGCTGTACCGCTGCTGCGAGATCGCCCGGGAGCTCACCCTCCGGGATGAGTGGCGGGTGGGCCGCATCATCGCCCGGCCCTATGTGGGCAAGAAGAGGGGCGAATTCAAGCGCACCGCCAACCGCCACGACTACGCCCTGCCCCCCACCGGCACCACCGCCATGGACGTGTTGAAGGAGAACGGGCTGGACGTGATCGCCGTGGGCAAGATCAACGATATCTTCGCCGGCAGCGGCGTCACCGAGGCCCAGAAGTCCAAGAGCTCCGTCCACGGCATGGAGCAGACCATCGCCATCGCAGACCGGGACTTCCGCGGCCTCTGCTACGTGAACCTGGTGGACTTCGATGCCCTCTGGGGCCACCGCCGCAACCCCCAGGGGTACGCGGACGAGCTGGAGCGCTTCGATGAGAAGCTGGGCATCCTGCTGCCCAAGCTGAGGGAGGACGACCTTCTGATCCTCACGGCGGACCACGGCAACGACCCCACCCACACCGGCACGGACCACACCCGGGAGAAGGTGCCCTTCCTGGCCTACTCCCCCTCCATGGCGGGCAGCGGTGAACTCCCCGAGCAGGCCACCTTCGGCGTCATCGGGGCCACCATCCTGGACAACTTCGGCCTCGCCATGCCGGAGGACGCCATCGGCACCTCCCTGCTGGACCAGCTGAACTGAGAGAAGGAGGCCCCTATGCAAGTACAGGAACTGTGCCAGAAGGCGCTGGACATGCTGCAGATGGCCTATGTGCCCTACTCCCACTTCCCCGTGGGCGCCGCCCTGGAGTGCGATGACGGCACGGTATACACCGGCTGCAACATCGAGAACGCCTCTTATACCCCCACCATCTGCGCTGAGCGCACCGCCGTGTTCAAGGCGGTGAGCGAGGGCCACCGGAAATTCGTCCGCATCGCCATCGCGGCGGACACGGACGGCTTTACTGCCCCCTGCGGTGTCTGCCGGCAGGTGCTCCGGGAGTTCGCCCCCAACCTGGAGGTGATCCTGGTGAACAAGCACGGAGACACCAAGACCCTGACCCTCCCGGACCTCCTCCCCCTCTCCTTCGGACCGGAGGACCTGCTCTGAGCAGTCTGGGAACCCCGCAGAGATGCCGCACAGGCGGCGCGGGAGGCCGATGCCTCCCGCGCCGCCTTTTTATGTCCGTTCCAGGGATCTCCAGGGCAGGAATCTGCCGGCGCAAAACCCATTCCAAGCCAGCGTAATCCGGCGATGTCCCATCATTGTTGGAAAAGAGGGGGTGAAATCCGGAAAATTTCCCTTTGACAAATCCCGTCCCATGGCATATAATGCGGCAAAACCGATGAGGCGGAGATAAAGGCGGCAATGCCTCCACAGAGAGTCCCCGGTGCTGCGAGTGGGATGAGAAACATGCCGTCAAATGGACCGCTGAGGGCGCAGTCAAAGGCGAGAGCCGAGTATTCTGCGACGGGAAGGCATCCGTCATTTGCCTGGAGTATGTTGGTACTCCGCAAAGCGCACAGCTCAAGCTGTGAATCAGGGTGGCACCGCGGATCTGTATTCGCCCCTGACAGAGGAGAGTTCTGTCAGGGGCGTTGTTGTTTTTCCCGGGAAATCTCCACCGAAGGAGGTCTGTGACAATGGTCGTAAAACCCAGCCTGGAGGAAGTCCGGGCCATCGCCGCAGAGGGGAAGTATAAAGTCGTACCGGTGAGCACCGAGCTGCTCTCGGACACCCTCACCGCCATTGCGGCGCTGAAAATACTGAAGAATGTCTCCACTCACACCTATCTGCTGGAGTCCGTGGCGGACAAGGAGAAGTGGGGACGGTACACCTTCCTGGGGTACGAGCCCAAAATGGAGATCACCTGCCGGGACGGGGAGATGAACGTGGGCGGCGTCCGCTTCCACACGGAGCAGCCCAGCGAGGCCCTGCGGCAGATCCTGGAGGAGTACCGCAGCCCCCGGATGGAGCACCTGCCCTCCTTCACCGGCGGCCTCGTGGGCTACTTCTCCTACGACTACCTGGGCTACCGGGAGCCGGCGGTGCGCACCGGCGCGGAGGACACGGAGGACTTCCGGGACGTGGACCTGATGCTCTTCGACCGCGTGATCTGTTTCGACAACTTCCGGCAGAAGATCATCCTCATGGCCAACATGAAGCTGGAGGACCCGGACACCGGGTACGCCAAGGCGGTGCTGGAGCTGAAGCAGATGCGGGAGCTGCTGCTCACGGGAGAGCAGAAGCGGGAGCCCGGCGGCAAACTCACCGGCCCGGTGTCCCCTCTCTTCGACAAGCCCACGTACTGCGCCATGGTGGAGCGGGCAAAGCACCACATCCGGGAGGGGGACATCTTCCAGATCGTCCTCTCCAACCGGCTCTCCGCCCCCTTTGAGGGCAGCCTTCTCAACACCTACCGGCTGCTGCGCACCATCAACCCCTCCCCCTACATGTTCTACTTCTCCGGCACCGATGTGGAGGTGGCCGGGGCCTCTCCGGAGACTCTGGTGAAGCTGGAGAACGGGGTGCTGCACACCTTCCCCCTGGCGGGCACCCGGCCCAGGGGCGCCACCGAGGAGGAGGACGCCGCCCTGGAGCGGGAGCTGCTGGCAGACGAGAAGGAGCTGGCGGAGCACAACATGCTGGTGGACCTGGGCCGCAACGACCTGGGCAAGGTGAGCAAGTTCGGCACCGTGCGGGTGGAGAAGCTCCACAGCATTGAGCGGTACTCCCATGTGATGCACATCGGCTCCACGGTGCGGGGGGAGATCCGGGAAGGCCGAGACGCCCTGGACGCCATTGAGGCGGTGCTGCCGGCGGGGACACTGTCCGGCGCCCCCAAAATCCGGGCCTGCCAGCTCATCGGGGCGCTGGAGAACAATAAGCGGGGCATCTACGGCGGGGCCATCGGCTACATCGACTTCACCGGCAACATGGACACCTGCATCGCCATCCGCATCGCATATAAGAAGAACGGCCAGGTCTTTGTCCGCTCCGGCGCCGGCATTGTGGCGGACTCCGTGCCGGAGAAGGAGTACCAGGAGTGCATCAACAAGGCCAAGGCCGTGGTAAACGCCCTGGAGGCGGCACAGGAGGTGGACGCATGATCCTGCTCATAGACAACTACGACAGCTTCTCCTTCAACCTCTACCAGATGGTGGGGGAGATCAACCCGGACATCCGGGTGATCCGCAACGATGCACTCACCGTGGCGGAGATCAAAGCGCTGGCCCCGGAGCGCATCATCCTCTCCCCTGGCCCGGGCCGGCCGGAGAACGCCGGGGTCACCATGGAGGTGGCCCGGCAGCTGGGCAAGGACATCCCGGTGCTGGGGGTGTGCCTCGGGCACCAGGCCATCTGCGCCGCCTTCGGTGCCACCGTGACCTACGCCAGGGCCCTGATGCACGGCAAGCAGTCCGCCGTCTCCTTCGACACCGCCACGCCCCTGTTTCGGGGCCTGCCGGAGACCGCCCTCGTGGGCCGGTACCACTCCCTGGCGGCGGACCCGGACACCATGCCGGACTGCCTGCAGGTCACCTGCCGCACCACAGACGGCGAGGTGATGGCGGTGCAGCACCGAGAGTACCCCATCTACGGCGTGCAGTTCCACCCGGAGTCCATTCTCACCCCGGACGGCGCCGCCATGCTGCGCAATTTTCTCGCCCTTCCAGACCATTCAACAACATTATCATAATAAAGGAGTGCATCCACATGATCCGAGAGGCCATTGCAAAGATTGCAGACAAGAAGGACCTCACCTACGACGAGGCGTACACCGTCATGAACGAGATCATGAGCGGCGAGACCACCCAGACCCAGAACGCCGCCTTTTTGGCAGCCCTGTCCACCAAGAGCGCCAAGGCGGAGACCAGCGATGAGATCGCGGGCTGCGCCGCCGCCATGCGGGACCACGCCACCCCGGTGAAGACGGACCTGCCCATCTTTGAGATCGTGGGCACCGGCGGAGATGGGGCCCACAGCTTCAACATCTCCACCACCGCCGCCCTCGTGGCAGCCGCCGGCGGCATGAAGGTGGCCAAGCACGGCAACCGGGCCGCCTCCTCCGCCTGCGGCACTGCAGACTGCCTGGAGGCCCTGGGGGTGAACATCCAGCAGGACCCGGACAAGTGCATAGACCTTCTGAATCGGGTGGGCATGTGCTTCTTCTTCGCCCAGAAGTACCACACTTCCATGAAGTATGTGGGCGCCATCCGCAAGGAGCTGGGCTTCCGCACCGTGTTCAACATCCTGGGCCCCCTCACCAACCCCGGCAGCCCCAAAACCCAGCTGCTGGGCGTCTACGATGAGTACCTGGTGGAGCCCCTGGCCCAGGTGTTGATCTCCCTGGGTGTACAGCGGGGCATGGTGGTGTACGGCAAGGATAAGCTGGACGAGATCTCCATGTCCGCCCCCACCGCCGTCTGCGAGTTCAAGGACGGCTGGTTCAAGTCCTACACCGTCACCCCCGAGGACTTCGGCTTTCCCCGCTGCCAGAAGGCGGACCTTGTGGGCGGCACACCGGCGGAGAACGCCCAGATCACCCGGGATATTTTGAACGGCGTCAAGGGGCCGAAGCGGGACGCCGTGCTCATGAACGCCGGCGCCGCCCTGTACCTCGGCGGCAAGGCGGAGACCTGGAAGGACGGCGTGGCCCTGGCAGCTGAGCTCATAGACAGCGGCAAGGCCATGGAGACCCTGAACCAGTTCATCGCCGTGTCCAACGAATGATGAACATCCTGGACCAGCTGGCAGACCACGCCCGGGCCCGGGTGGCAGCCGATCAGGCTGCGCTTCCCCTGGCCCAGCTCCAGGAGGCGGTCTCCGCCCTGGGGACAGACGGCGCCCCGGGAAATGCCTTCTTCCAGGCACTGGAAAAGCCCGGCCTCTCCTTCCTCTGCGAGGTGAAGCGGGCCTCCCCCTCCAAAGGCCTCATCGCCCCGGACTTTCCCTATCTGGACATCGCCCGGGAATACGAGCGGGCCGGGGCGGATGCGGTGTCCTGCCTCACCGAGCCCAAGTGGTTTCTGGGCTCAGACCAGATCTTCCGGGAGATCCGGCAGGCGATTGCCATCCCCATGCTGCGCAAAGACTTCACGGTGGACGCCTATCAGATCTGGCAGGCCAAGGCCATGGGGGCCAACGCGGTGCTGCTGATCTGCGCCATTCTGGACACCAACACCCTGGCTAGCTACCTGGACCTGGCCCACAGCCTGGGCCTGGCGGCTCTCGTAGAGGCCCACGATGGCCCGGAGATCGAGAGGGCGGTGTCTGTGGGGGCCAGGATCATCGGAGTGAACAACCGAAATCTAAAGGACTTCTCCGTGGACTTCTCCAACGCCGCCCGGCTCCGGGACAAGATCCCCCCGGACTGTCTCTATGTGGCGGAGAGCGGCGTCTCCAGGCCGGAGGACGCCGCGGCCCTTCGGGCCATCGGGGCAGACGCGGTGCTCATGGGCGAAGTTTTGATGCGGGCCCCGGACAAGGCGGCGCTGCTGGCCGCCATGCGGGAGGCGGCCCGATGACCAAAATCAAAATCTGCGGCCTGATGCGGCCAGAGGACATCGAGGCGGTGAACGCCGTGCAGCCGGACTACTGCGGGTTCATCGTCAACTTCCCGAAGAGCCATCGGAACAAGACGCCGGATGAGGTGCGCCAGCTGCGGGCCAATCTGGCCCCGGGAATCACCCCGGTGGGGGTGTTTGTGGACAGCCCGGTGGAGGTGGTGGCATCGCTTCTGCGGGACGGCACCATCGGGGTGGCCCAGCTCCACGGCCACGAGGACGAGGCCTATCTCCAGGCCCTCAGGGAGATGGTCCCCGGCTGCACCATCTGGAAGGCCTTCAAGGTGCGCACCCCGGCAGACCTGGAGGCCGCCAACGCCAGCACCGCAGATCTGGTGCTGCTGGACAACGGCTACGGCACCGGCCAGACCTTCGACTGGTCTCTCGCCGGCGGCGTGCAGCGGCCGTTTCTCCTGGCAGGGGGTCTCACCCCGGAGAACATCCCGGAGGCGGTGCGGCAGCTGCACCCCCTGGGGGTGGACATCTCCAGCGGCGTGGAGACAGACCGGCAAAAAGACCCGGCAAAAATCCAAGCGGCAGTGGCTGCCGCACGAAAGGAGGCGTAGGCTATGTCCAACGGACGCTTCGGCATCCACGGGGGCCAGTACATCCCGGAGACCCTGATGAACGCCGTGATCGAGCTGGAGGAGGCCTACAACCACTACAAAGACGACCCCGCATTCAATGCGGAGCTCACGGAACTGTTCAACGAGTACGCCGGACGCCCCTCCCGGCTGTATTTCGCCCGCAAGATGACGGCAGATCTCGGCGGGGCAAAGATCTACCTGAAGCGGGAGGATCTGAACCACACCGGCGCCCACAAGATCAACAACGTGCTGGGGCAGGCGCTGCTGGCCAAAAAGATGGGCAAGACCCGGCTCATCGCGGAGACCGGCGCCGGTCAGCACGGCGTGGCCACCGCCACCGCCGCCGCCCTCATGGGCATGGAGTGCGTGGTGTTCATGGGCGAGGAGGACACAAAGCGCCAGGCCCTGAACGTATACCGCATGCGGCTTCTGGGGGCGGATGTGATCCCGGTTACCACCGGCACCGCCACCCTGAAGGACGCGGTCTCCCAGGCCATGCGGGAGTGGACCTCCCGCATCGATGACACCCACTACTGCCTGGGCTCTGTGATGGGCCCCCACCCCTTCCCCACCATCGTCCGGGACTTCCAGGCGGTGATCTCCCGTGAGATCAAGGCCCAGCTGATGGAGAAGGAGGGCCAGCTCCCGGATGCGGTGCTGGCCTGCGTGGGCGGCGGCTCCAACGCCATCGGCAGCTTCTATCACTTCATCAATGACCCCACCGTCCGGCTCATCGGCTGCGAGGCCGCGGGCCGGGGCGTGGACACCTTTGAGACGGCGGCCACCATCGCCACCGGCAAACTGGGGATCTTCCACGGCATGAAGTCCTACTTCTGCCAGGACGAGTACGGCCAGATCGCCCCGGTGTACTCCATCTCCGCCGGCCTGGACTACCCCGGCATCGGCCCGGAGCACGCCATGCTCCACGACACCGGCCGGGCCCAATATGTGCCCATCACAGACGATGAGGCGGTGGACGCCTTTGAGTACCTGGCCCGGACGGAGGGCATCATCCCCGCCATCGAGTCCGCCCACGCGGTGGCCTACGCCAGGACGCTGGCCCCCACTATGGGAAAGGACCAGATCATCGTCATCACCATCAGCGGCCGGGGCGATAAGGACTGCGCCGCCATCGCCAGATACAGAGGGGAGGATCTCCATGAGTAGGATCGGCGAGGCCTTTGCAAACGGCAAGGCGTTTATCCCATTTCTCACCTGCGGGGATCCGGACCTGGAGACCACCGCGGCCTGTGTGCGGGCCTGCGCCCGGGCCGGCGCCTCTCTCATTGAGCTGGGCATCCCCTTCAGCGACCCCACCGCCGAGGGCCCGGTGATCCAGGGGGCCAACCTGAAGGCCCTGCAGGCGGGGACCACCACGGACAAGATCTTCGACCTGGTCCGGGACCTCCGCCGGGACGTGTCCATCCCCTTTGTCTTCATGACCTACGCCAACGTGGTGTACTCCTACGGGCCGGAGCGGTTCCTGCAAAACTGCCAGGACGTGGCCATCGATGGCATCATCCTGCCGGACGTGCCCTATGAGGAGAAAGAGGAGTTCCTGCCGTACTGCCAAAAGCACGGGGTGGCCCTCATCTCCATGATCGCCCCCACCTCCCAGGACCGCATCGCCCGGATCGCCCGGGAGGCGGAGGGATTCCTGTACATCGTGTCCAGCCTGGGGGTCACCGGCACCCGGACGGAGATCACCACAGACCTGGGCTCCATCCTGCAGGCGGTGCGGGCCAACACGGACATCCCCGCCGCCATCGGCTTCGGCATCAGCACCCCGGAGCAGGCCAAAAAGATGGCCGCGATCTCGGACGGCGCCATCGTGGGCTCCGCCATCATCAAGATTCTGGACCAGTACGGCGTGGACGCCCCCGCCCATGTGGAGGAATACGTCCGCGCCATGGCAGAGGCCGCCCGCTCTGCAGGCTGAGACAGACAGCAAACCCACTGTAATAAGCAGCGCCCGCAGGAGACCTTCCTGCGGGCGCTGTTGCGGTTCGTCATAACGCAAGGACATATGCATCTATCTGAGGCCTCAAGACTCCTGTCTCAGCTCAAAAAGCAGCACTCGCCGGCCGCCACGACCAGCGAGTGCTGCACGATTTTGGCTGAAAGACAGACTGACCGCATTCCATTTGTTTCCAGGTTGGTGTCGCTCAGCCCAGATAGATATTACTATTGTGCCAGTTGATGTAGTCCAGGCCCGGCCTCTGCGCCACCTGATCCGGCAACATCTGCAGACGCTTTCCGTGGTATGCGTAGTACGCTTTCCCGTTGCCGTAGTCCTCCCGCAGGTGCCGGCTCACCTCTACGCGGTAGTCTGGCGTGATCGTGAGGTAGCCCTCTTCCAACAGTGTCCCGACATCAGAGCGAAGCAGCAGTCCGTTCGAGACCAGGTTGGGCCCGTGCAGGTCCACTGGTTTCAAGTGAGCGGCCTGGAGCACAGGGAGGGTGCGCTCGCCGGTGATGGCGCAGCGGTTCTGATAGGCCTCAGACACGGCCACCAGGAAGCCGCCGTTTCCGAGTACGTGAGAGGTACCCGGTGCGATATAGCCGGGGCTCTGGAGGATTCTCTGGGGGCGAGAGGATTCTGCCCTTGGCATGCGCAGCTGGACTTGCCCATAGAGCCTTCGCCCCACCTGGTCCTCCGTGCTGTATGTCTTGCCTGCCACAATGCTCTTTCCCCACTCCGGCGGTTCGAACCAGTCCTCTTTTGGAAACCAGAAGGGCTCTGTGAGGATGATGCAGCCAAGCGTGGGGCGCTCTACCATCTTCCCCTTCTCCCGGTGGCCATAAATCGCCGCCTGGAATTCCTCGTAGGTGCTGCGCCCGTTTTTGATACCGAAGGCCTTCCACGCCATACTCGGTGTGAGCAGGCAATAGCGGGAAAAGAAGCCACCGCCCACGATTTTGTTCTCGGGATACTTGGCCTTGAACAAAAACAGCTCATTCTCCCGCAGCGCCTTGAACGGAGAGCCGCTTGGCTTCCAGAAATTCACCTCATCGGTCTTCCGGAGGCTGAGCTGCTCCCGCCACTCTGTGTCTGTAACGCCAATATAGATGTTCATAGAGATCCCCCTCAAAATTGGAGCACGCCATTCCCATCAGCAGCCGATCCCATCCATGCGGTCCTCCACTGCCCTGCAGGGTTTCTGCAGTTGTGGACACACTGCAAGGAAGGGGGCACACACAACTGCTGCCGTGCCTACGGCTCAGTTCAATTCTGTCTAGGCGAACACCTGTCCCACAATGGACTCGTTGCTGCTGTCCGGGTTTTGGGTGAGGGCGTCCAGGATGGCGTCCACCTCTTCCTCGGTGAGCTCCGAGAGGGCCGCGAGATCGCCCTTGGGATACGGCCTGCCGATGCGCATCCACTTGCGCACCGCCTCCACCTTCGCCGCGCAGTCCGCCAGGCTGGCGTCTCCCCGGGCGATCTTTCCGCCGGGGGCCATGGGCCGGGTCTCGGTCTGCACCAGCGGCGTGGAGAGCACCTTCTGGGCGATGCCGTGGTCGTCCAGGTCCGGGTTCTCCTCCAGCACCAACAGGATCCGGTCTATATCTGCCGTGGTGGTCTCCTGCATGTCCGCCAGATCTCCCTTGGGATACGGCTTGCCGATGTCCCGCCACTTGCGCACCGCCTCTACCCGGGCCACATAGTCCACCTGCGGCGCCCGGGGGATCTCCACAGGTGCGGGCTGCGGCGCCTCCTGCTGCTGCTCTTTTTTCTTCTTCCATGGCCAGGAAAACATATCGGACATTCCCCTTTCGATTCCGTCTCGGCTCCCCGCCGGACTATAACACAAATCCGCCGTTTACCCCCAGCACCTGTCCCGTGATAAAGGACGCCTCGCCGGAGGCCAGAAAATAGACCGCCTTTGCCACTTCCTCCGGGGCGCCGATGCACCCCAGGGGCGTCTCCTCCGCCAGGGCGTCCAGGTCCTCCCGGGACAGCCTGGCGTTCATGTCCGTCTCGATGACCCCTGGCGCCACGCAGTTCACCCGGATCCCCGAGGGACCCAGCTCCTTGGCCAGGGCCTTGGTGTATGCGATCACAGCGCCCTTTGTGGCGGAGTACGCCGCCTCACAGGAGGCGCCCACCTGTCCCCACATGGAGGACACCGTGACGATGCTGCCGGACTGCCGCTCCAGAAAGTGGGGCAATATGGCCCGGCAGCAGTAGTGGACGCCGTCTACGTTCACGCCGAAGAGCCGCCGCCACTCCGGTCCCGTGATCTGGGAGATCAGGCCATCGTGGTCTATGCCGGCGTTGCACACCAGGGCGTCCAGAGCGCCCAGCTCCCGGAGGGCCAACGCCGTACAGGAGAGGACATCGCCCTCCTCCGCCACATCGCCCTGCACCGCAACGGCGGGAAGCCCCTGCCCCCGAATCCAGGCGGCCAGCCCCTCGGCCGCCCGTTCACTCTTGTGATAGTGCAGGGCCACGCCCCAGCCGCGCCGGGCAAATTCCACCGCACAGGCGGCGCCGATGCCCCGGGAGGCCCCGGTGATCAGTACATTGGGCATGGTTCAGAGGTCCAGCATGACCCGCTCGATCCCTGCCACCGCCTTCTCCACCATGCCCTCCACGTCCAGGGCGGCCTCGGCGGCCTCCACCTCTTCCGGCTTGGGCTTGGTTCTGGGGTGCTTCGGGGTGAACACGGTGCAGCAGTCCTCATAGGGCAGGATGGAGGTCTCGAAGGTGCCGATCCGCCGGGAATAGCGGACGATCTCCTCCTTGTCCATGCCCACCAGGGGGCGGAGGACCGGGCAGTCTGTAACCAGATCGGTACACACCATGGCCTCCAGGGTCTGACTGGCCACCTGTCCCACGGACTCCCCCGTGACGATGGCCTCCATGCCGTTGCGCTGGGCCACCCGGCAGGCGATGCGCATCATGAACCGGCGCATGAGGATGGTGAACAGCTCCTCCGGGCAGGACCGGCGCAGCTCCTCCTGGATCTGGGTGAAGGGCACCACATGGACGCACATCTTCCCGGTGTACGGCACCAGGATGCGGGCCAGGTCCAGCACCTTCTCCTTGGCCTCCGGGGAGGTGTAGGGGTAGCTGTAGTAGTGGATGCAGTCCACGATGATGCCGCGCTTGGCGATCATCCAGGTGGCCACCGGGGAGTCTATGCCGCCGGAGAGCAGGGACAGCGCCCTGCCGCCCATGCCCACAGGCAGGCCGCCGGCACCGGGCTCGGGGTCGGCGTGCACATAGGCGTCCGTCTCCCGGACCTCCAGGTGGACGGTGAGCTCCGGGTGGTGCATGTCTGCGGTGAGGTGGGGAAAGGCCTCGTGGAGTTCCCCGCCCACATACTGAGACAGCTGAATGGAGTTCATGGGGAAGGACTTGTCTGCCCGCTTGGTCTCCACCTTAAAGGAGCGGGCAGCCCTGAGCTTGTCCCCCAGATACGCTTTGGCTGTGGCCACCATCACGTCTGCGTCCTTTTCACAGGCGATGGCCCGGCAGACGCCCACCGCGCCGAAGAGCTTCTGCATGGCCTCCCAGGCGCCCTCAAAGTCCGCGGATTCGTCCAGGGGCTCCACGTAGCCGGTGGACTGGCGGGCATACACCCGGAAGGCGCCGTATTTCTTCAGCCGGCGCTTGGCATTGCCCAGCAGCTTCTCCTCAAAGCCCCTGCGGTTCAGGCCCTTTAGCACCATCTCTCCCTGCTTCAGCAGGATGATCTCTTTCAATGTTGTTCTCTCCTTGCATACAGGCCCGCGGTTCGGGCCTCTGTTGTCCTCCATTGTATGCCGGCGGGGAGGGGCTGTCAAGAGAGGAAAAGAAGATCGAATCCGGGGAAACCGGCCCAGGACGGGGCAGGATCCCCGAACAGAGCCCACTTTTGCGCTCTCCACCGCCGGTATGAGACGGCCCGGACTGTCCCATCGACAGTCCGGGCTGTGTTTTTATCGGTTTCCCACCCAGTTCTCGTTGGGGAACTCCTTCTGCAGCGCCGCACAGTTCACGTTGCTGCGCCTCCGCTTCACCTCAGACAGCAGGCTCTGGAATGTGCCATCATCTCCCCGCTCCTTGGCGTCCTGCATGAGGCAGTAGTAGGCCTTGGTGCGGTCCGGGTTGGTCTTCTCCGTGCACATTCTGGCGTATGTGAGGCAGCGCCTCCGGTCCCGGTTCCAGTAGTAGTCCAAGACCACCTGGAAGGGCCTGGGTTTTTTGTCGTAGCCGTAGCGGTCGTACTTGAAGCCATCTCCTTCGGCGATTATCGTTTCGAAGTAGGCCACGTACTTCTCCTCGTACCCCAGCTCCTTGTACAGCTGCACCGCACTCCAGGTCCTGCCGCTCCGCTCCAGGATCTTGGCATAGGACAGACGCTCTTCCTCGGTGAGGACCAGAGCCTGCACCAGTTCCTCCATCGGGTCAATCAGGTCAATGTCGCTGTAGAAATCGTTCGCCACAATGTCTTCGATGAACTTCTTGCGGGTCTTCCAGGTCTCCTGATGGAAGTCGTAGGACGCCACAAAGTCCTCAACGGTCTCCCACGCATGGGAGAGCTCAATGGGGTCATCGATATGCCGCATCCGGGAGAGTGCCCGCATGTCGCCCTGGATGCTGTTCCACATCTGGTGCAACGGCGAGTTGCGCTCCTTCAGGTCGCTGTACTTGATCTCGTAGATCTCCAGCAGCCCCTTCAGGCGGCTCCGATATGGGCTGTCCCCTGCCAAAGAATACTTGGGCGCTGCGGGATCCGCCTCCAGCGCCGCCAGATCTTCCCGAAAGCAGGAGACAAGCGCCTCCACAAAGGGCAGCTTTTCCATGGACTTCTTCAGATCGTCCGGAAACATGCTGCTGATGCGGTCCAGGCCATCGGGATCGGGATAGAGATCCAGCTCCAGGATGTCTGCCACGGCCCGGGCCCGCTTGTCGTTCTGCCGATTGGCCGCCACGGCAGTCTTCAGCATGTCGCCGAGCAGCTGGAACTTGTCCAGGAAAATCCCCATGCCCGCGTTGAAGGCCCCGCGGAGGTCCAGATACAGGCCCGGCTGATTTGCAATCGGAATGCGCAGCTGAATCAGCTTGGCGTAGAGCTTGTGCGTCCGGCTGTAATCCTCCAACAGGATCCCCTGTCTGCAGCGGAGGAGAAGGTCTGGAAAAGTCTTGAAATTGCCCATCAGATCCGCGATCTTGCCCTCTTCAGACAGCTGGACCGTGAACTCTCCCGCGGCCACCCGGGCGCAGAAGGCGTCCACTTCCTTCTGCGTGGGGCAGTCCTGCACCTCCTTCTGCTCTTTCATCTTCTGCAGGACATAGTCCTTGTTCTTGAAGCAGGAGGCCAGGTGCAGGATCAGGGCATCCTTTTGCCCCTCCGTCAGGTTGCCGAGCTCTTTCTTAATGCGTACGAGATAGCTGTCCATACGTCACCTCAAGCGTAAGATTTGACCTGTGTCTGCGCGGCTGCTCTCACTCCTCTACCGCGTTCACATCCCGGCCCATGGCGTGCATGTACTCATCATAGGTGCACTTGCGGTCGATGCAGCCGTCCTCGGTGAGCTCGATGATCCGGTTGGCCACCGTCTGGGTGAGCTGGTGGTCGTGGCTGTAGAAGAGGATGTTGTGGGGGAAGGCGGTGAGTCCGTTGTTCAGCGCGGCGATGCTCTCCAGATCCAGGTGGTTGGTAGGCTGGTCCATCATCAGCACGTTGGCGCCCTCCAGCATGGTCTTGGAGATCATGCAGCGGACCTTCTCGCCGCCGGAGAGGACGTTCACCGGCTTGTACACCTCATCGCCGGAGAACAGCATCCGCCCCAGGAAGGTGCGCAGATAGATCTCCCGCTTGTCCTCGGAAAACTGGCGGATCCAGTCCATCAGGGACATCTCATTGCCCTGGAAATACCGGTTGGTGTCCCGGGGGATGTAGGATTGGGTGGTGGAGACGCCCCATTTGATGTTGCCCTCGTCCGGCTCGATCTCCCCGGCCAGCAGCTGGAAGAGGCAGGTGATGGCGTTCTCGTTGGCGCTGATGATGGCGATCTTGTCCTCCTTGCCCATGATGAAGGACACGTTGTTGATGAGCTTCACCCCGTCCACGGTCTTGGACACGTTGGTGACAAACAGCCGGTCCTTGCCGGGCTCCCGGGCGGCCTTGAAGCCCACCCAGGGATAGCGCCGTGAGGAGGCGGGCATCTCCTCGATAGTGATCTTCTCCAGCAGCTTCCGGCGGCTGGTGGCCTGGCGGGACTTGGAGCGGTTTGCGGCGAAGCGGGCCACAAAGGTCTGCAGTTCCTGGATCTTCTGCTCTGCCTTCTTGTTCTGGTCCTTGATGAGCCGCTGCATCAGCTGACTGGACTCATACCAGAAGTCGTAGTTGCCCACATACATGCGGATCTTGCCGTAGTCGATGTCCACGATGTGGGTGCAGATGTTGTTCAGGAAGTAGCGGTCGTGGCTCACCACCAGCACGGTGCCCTCATAGTCCATGAGGAAGTTCTCCAGCCACACGGTGGAGGCCAGGTCCAGGTTGTTGGTGGGCTCGTCCAGGAGAATGATGTCCGGGTGTCCGAAGAGGGCCTGGGCCAGCAGCACTTTCACCTTCTGGCGGCCCTCCAGCTCGTGCATCATCTTTCCGTGGAGGGCCACCGGGATGCCCAGGCCCTGCAGCAGCTTGCCCGCATCGGACTCGGCCTCCCAGCCGCCCAGTTCGGCATACTCCTCTTCCAGTTCTGCGGCCCGGATGCCGTCCTCATCGGAGAAGTCCTCCTTCTCGTAGATGGCGTCCTTCTCCTTGCCGCAGTCGTAGAGGCGCTGGTTGCCCATGATAACGGTCTCCAGCACCTGGTAGTCGTCAAACATGTTCTGGTCCTGGCGCAGCACGCTCATACGGCACTTGGGATCGATGTAGACATGGCCCTTCGTGGGCTCTTCCACCCCGGACAGGACCTTCAGAAAAGTGGATTTGCCGGCGCCGTTTGCGCCAATAATGCCGTAGCAGTTGCCCGCAGTGAACTGCAGGTCCACCCGGGAAAACAGCAGCTGACTGCCGTACTGCAGGGCGAGGTTTTCAACGGTGATCATGGGGTTATCCTCCCAAAAAAAGGTTTTGCGATAGCACGCCGCACGGTCCGGGCCAAAAACCCGCAATTCTCGCCCATCAGACAGCGTACGGCACGGGCTCTCATAGCAACCATTTTAAAGCCGGACAGGGAGGGCTGTCAAGGGGGCGGGTGATCCGAAAACACAAAGTGCAGTCAGATCTCGAGAGAGGCTATCACTTTGCACGCAGAGGTTGCTGTTTTGTATTTCCAAATTTGTTGTAACATAATGTCATCTTTGAATATAGTAATTTCAAAGTGTTCTTCTGTGCATTTCACCGTTGTGTAAAATAGTTTGCTTACAAACTCTACGTGAGATGAGTGTTACAAGTTTACTAACTTTGAAGTCAAATAGTAAGCATTATTCTACGGGCCCCTTATGCTCTTTACATTTACTTCCATAATGTCCCCCAATATTGGAAACTTTCCTGAAAAAATTCGAAAATAATAGTTGCCTTTCCTCCGGTTATGGTTTATACTTGAAGGGTGAAACCCGCTATGCTGGCTGTTTCAGCCTGCAACGTGCTTCCATTCTCACACAAATAGTGCCGCAAGTGTGTTCATTCGCACTTCTCTCGTTTGCATCCTCATCACTCTGTTGCAAGCATGAATTTAATGTCATAAGTAAGTGCAGTTCTCTTCAGATAAATAGGTACAAGAAACTAGAAAGGAGGTGATATAGCATGCTTTTTCTCACAATGATCTTTTTGGCATTGCTTCTGCTGTTCTCCTGCTTCCGTAATATATGGACATAGCCACAAGCCAAAGGCGGCGTTCTGCACCAATCCACCTCTCTTGATAGCATCATCCACTGCTATGGGGATATCGCATGGCTGTTGCCTGACCTGCATCGTCTCGGCTTCACCTTGGCTATCCCCTTTCCTTACCTCAGCAAAGCCTCCGCATCAACGCAATCCTCGACACGCTCTCTGGATTATCCGTTCTTAGCAGGACGTTCACCACCTCAATCACTCAGGAACGCGGGATCAGAAGGCCTTGTGCCTGCCCGGCAAATGATATGTGGTCATCTCACTGCGTGTGGATGATTTTTTATGGGTATTCACTAAACGGCAGACCAAGCACAAGAAGGCGCGGACAAATGCCGGCCAATGCCGGCAAAGCAGCAATTGGCGATATTTTCTTCTTGTATGCTGGCCTAGAAAATGCTATAATATGGGCGGTACAGAGATGCCTCAGGCAAATCTGCTGTTGTGTCAGCGAACACACCGCCCCGATTCTATGAAAAGAGGTGTGTTCCATGGGCAACCCTAGCAATCCTCCGACAACATCGGAGAACAAAAAGCAGAGGAAGCAACCGGAGAAAGTACCATTATCCATGCTTCCCCTTCGTCACCGATTCATGTTCAACACTGTTTTCAAAAACAAAGAGCTTCTGAAGGCGTTTCTTGAGTGCCTGCTGGGCATCAAGATTGAGAGAATTGAACTGCATGTTGAGCCAAAAACCGAAACGACTGATTCCAGCAAGACAAGCGGAACGGACACAGACGTTGAAACAATCATTTCTGTGGAGACCGAAAAAACCGTAGAGGATCAGTACGGGTATAAGGCTGTGCGATTCGATGTCTATGTAACCGGTTCGAAGCGCATCATTACCATTGAGATGCAGGCTCAGGGGAGAAAGGATGATCCTCTGCCGCAGCGCGGAAGAATCTATCAGGTGGCCTTAGACAGGTCTTTGAAGGACGGCGAGCACTACAACGCCACCAGAGAGTTCTATGTGATCTTTCTGTGCGACTATGAACCGTCCAAATCCCAGGACAACGGCTATGCGAAGTATACGCGTGTATCCCATTTTGAGGAAAACAATGAGTCCGCCGAAGATGGGTATCATCTCATTGTTCTGAACACGCGGTACAAGCAGGACGACAAGCACAAGAATGTACCCGCTGAGATGTTGGAGCTTCTGGACTACATCAGGACGGGCAACGACACAATGATTTGCCAAGGTGAAATTGCCAAATTAGCGATTCAAGGCGTCTTGGCAGCACGGAACGATTCTAAAGTAGGGGGTGATTACGTGAAGTACATGACTTTAACCTGGGGTGAGCAAAAGGAATTGCACGATGAAGGATTAAGTGAAGGAGCTGATCTGTATGATTCCTGCATCGATCTCGTAGGAACAGGTCTCTCGGACGAAGAGATTGCCGAGCAGCTGGGATATGAGCTTCCGGTCATTCAAAAGGCAATTGACAAAGTCAGGGCGAGGCTTTCTTTTCTTACTCACTCATGACAGGGAGCAATTGGTGCAACCATCGGCTCTCATAGTCAATTTGCTGGTCTCGTAGACCCATATCTGTCTATCATGCTGGTCTGTTTCTCTGCCCTGCTACCACGATAATCAATCAGGTCAGAGAATCCCCGGCAACAGCATCACAAGAGGATCGCGAACAGGACAATTCCTGTTTGCGGTCCTTTTGCCCTTGATAGGGCATTTGCAAAATTGTAATACAATCCGAGGCATTTGCCCCCGATTTGCAGCCTATCCACCCAACTGATTGATCCCTTTGACCAAGAATCCACGAAAGGCGCTGGCTACTTCGAGGGCAGTCATGCAGCAGCACACACTTCGCACTCGGGCATTCAAAGTAAAGTGTACCTTTTCAAGGAGGAACGTGAATATGAGGTATTCAGCGTTAACCTGGGCTGAACAAAAAGAATGGATGGATAAAGGAGTGGCCCTTTGTATGTCCTGCATTCGCCTCATTCGTGAAGGTCTCTCGGATGAAGAAATTGCTGATCAGTTGGGATATGATCTCCCGGACATACAAAAAATCATTAGCGAGAGCAGAGCGCTACTTCCGACTCTTTCTCGTTAATGGCAGAAAAGGAAGCTATTCTAGCGGTCCTCGGATCTCATGAGTGCTCTTCCTATCACTGTCGTCTATCCGTCAATCAATCATCTTTTATTGTAATTATCCTCGATGGCCATTGGTTGCTTTCAAGACAACCGTGCAGCAGCACACGCTTCGAACTCGGGTATTCAAAGTAAATTGTACCTTTTATAGTTAAAGGAGGAACGTAAATATGAGGTATCTAACGTTAACCTGGGCTGAACAAAGAGAATGGCTTGATGAAGGAGCAAACCTGTATGATTCCTGTATCGAACTCGTAGCAGCCGGCCTCTCAGATGAGAAGATTGCCGAGGAACTGGACTATGACCTCCCAGACGTTCAACACCTCATCGATCGGGTCAGAGCGAAGTACGCCTCTCTCTGTTCTCACGCCAAATCCAATAGTCCCGCCGATGGCCAGACAGATCAGACACTATCTGATACCAGGCCTGCAGCAGAGCAGTCCTCTCCTTCATTATAGAGACCTGCGCAATCTGCCAATCCCGACATGCCCTTCCCTGCTGTTCTCCACCTTCCATCAACCACATCACACCTCTGTAACCCAGCCGCTGCGGCTGGGTTTTTCTCTGCCCAAAGGGTACCGCACACCGTGCGCAGCACCGTCCTGAGCTCACACTTCCCCCTGCCAAACCCAGCATTTTGTATGCAAGGAAAGGCGGCACCCAACAACAGTCAGGCACGGAAAGAGCGGTTTAGGATGGCTCCCACAGCTGTGGTGATAGTCCGCAGCGGTGTTGATAAACCCCTTTACAAGTGACCCCCGGGGGTGTATAATAGGGGGCGAGGTGAT
>CANRFN010000005.1 GCA_947629915.1 uncultured Oscillospiraceae bacterium
CCCTCCCAGGATCTCTGCTTACTACAGAGATCTTCTGAGAGGGGAAGTACATCCCCGATAATGCACGAAGCGGCCCATTAACTGTATTGAAATAGGGCCCAATGCGCTCTCTGCGCTGTTTACGGTCACAGACGCAGGCAACATTGTCATCTGCAACAAAAAGTACGTCATATCCGATTACGGTGCATTAGACACAACGATACACTATCGCGGCTACTGCTTTTCCAGTGTGAAGGAATTTGGAGACTATTTGGATGATTTGTGGCCCGAACCGCCAACAAAGGCGCTGATGGAGGCATACTATGAAGACAGTCTATAATGGCCTCCATGTGAGCGTAGACCTGGAGAGAGGCATCTATGTCTTTTTCCCGTATTCCGGGACCGGCAAGTCATACTTGGCCTCCATTTTTCGGGAGCTGTCCCCTGGAGACAAGCGTGTAACGTCCTATACGTACGTGGATTACGCCCGAAACATGCCGATCGAATTGGTCCTGGACAACTCCAGATTCGATTTTGTGGTACTGGACCGTTACGATATGTATTATGGTGTTGGCGTGGAACGCATCCTGCGGTTTGCCGAAAACGGAACCGTGCTTGTGGACTGTAAGCAGACGCCTCCGTTTCCCCATGAGATGTGTGCCGTCATGTATCACGGGGACGTGCTGGAGGTGACCAAATTATGATATCCGCCTTGAGGATCGAGCGGATTCAAAGACTCCTCCAGAAGGCAAAGAACAGCCGCCGGCAGTCCCGTATGATCGGGCCTGCCGGCGGCATTGGTTTTCTTTGGGGAGGTGCCGCCGTCACTTGGACCAGTTCAGCACGTCTCTGTTCTTTACAAAGTACTCCACGCCGGAGTACAGGGTGGTCACGGCGATCACCACCACGGCGATCCAGTTCATCACATCCGGAATGGGCAGGTGCATCAGGCAGAGGCACACCATGGTGGAGGCGGTCTTCACCTTGCCGGACCAGCCGGCGGCCACCACACGGCCGTTGTCCACTGCCACGAGGCGCAGGCCGGATACGGCAAACTCCCGCAGGATCACGATGATCACGGCCCAGTCCGGCATCACGCCCCGGGCACAGAAGCAGATCATGGCAGACAGCACCAGCACTTTGTCCGCCAGCGGGTCCATGAACTTGCCGAAGTCTGTCACCTGATTGTAGTGGCGGGCCACATAGCCGTCTATGAAATCCGTGATGCTGGCGATGATAAACACCGCCAGGGCGATGTACTGCTGCCCGGGGATGGGCAGGTACCAGAGCGCCACGTAGACGGGGATCAGCGCCACCCGTATCATGGTCAGCTTATTTGCGGTATTCATTCCATTCTCCAATCCTTTCCAAAGGAATCAGTCTGCGATCTCTCCGGTGAGATCCCCGTCTTCCGCGCCGGTGATGAGCACCGGCACAAAGCTGCCCGGGAGCACCCAGCCGGCGGCGGTGAAGAGCACCCTGCCGTCCACCTCCACGGAGTCCCCGTAGGTGCGGCCCACAAAGCGCCCGTCCTCGGCATCAAAGCCCTCACAGAGCACTTCCATCTCAGAGCCCAGGCGCTGTTCGTTGTACGCGTCCATGATCTCCGCCTGCAGGGCCCGGAGCGCCTCGGTGCGCTGCTCTGCAACCTCCGGGTCCACCTGGTTGTCCATCTTGGCAGCCAGAGTTCCCTCCTCGCAGGAGAACTGGAAGATGCCGGCCCGCTGGAGCTTCACCTCCTTGAGGAAGTCCCGCAGCTCCAGGAAGTCCTCCTCCGTCTCTCCGGGGAAGCCGCAGATGAGGGAGGTGCGCAGTACGATGTCCGGCATCCGCGCCCGCAGCTTGGCGATCAGGGCCCGGATCTCCGCCCCGGTGGTGCGCCGGCGCATGTCCTTCAGGATCCGGTCTGAGATGTGCTGGAAGGGGATGTCCAGGTACTTTACGATCTTGTCCTCCGAGGCCACCACATCGATGAGCTCGTCTGTCACGGCCTCGGGATAGAGGTAGTGGAGGCGGATCCAGTGGAAGGGCAGCTTGCAGAGTTCCCGCAGCAGGCCCGCCAGGTTGGTGCCATCCCCCAGGTCCTCCCCGTACCGGGTGATGTCCTGGGCGATTACCAGGAGCTCCTGCACCCCGTTGTCCGCCAGCTCCCTGGCCTCTGCCAGCACATGGTCCATGGTGCGGCTGCGGTAGCGGCCCCGGAGTTTCGGGATGATGCAGAATGCACAGCCGTTGCTGCAGCCCTCGGCGATTTTGAGATATGCGGTGTAGGAAGGCGTGGTCTGCACCCGCTCCCCGTCCTCATAGGTGCGGTGGATGTCTCCGAAGGACTCCGGCTGTTCCCCCTCCAAAAGGGCCTGGATGGCCGGCACCACATCGGTATAGCTGCCGGTGCCCAGCATCCCGTCCACCTCGGGGAGCTCTTCCTTGATCTCCTCCCGGTACCGCTGGGAGAGGCAGCCGGTAACCAGCAGTTTTCCCAGCTTTCCCTCCGCCTTGAGCTGCCCCAGCTCTATGATGTTCTCAATGGCCTCGGACTTGGCCTCATCGATAAAGGCACAGGTGTTCAGGACGGCCACATCGGCGCCCTCCGGGTCTCCCGTCACCGCAAAGCCGGCCTCTCGGCAGAGGGCCATCATCTGCTCGGTGTTCACCAGGTTCTTGGCGCATCCCAGGGAGATAAACGCCACCGTACAGGGTTTCACTGGTATAATTCCTCCTCACCGGTCCGCAGCCGGTCCAGTGCCTCGGAGATCTCCTCCCAGCCGAATCCCCGGCGGAGGAGGAAGTCCGAGACCTTCTTCAGGTTCTCCCGGCTGGGCTCCTGTCCCCGGAGCTTCTGCCGGGCCAGTTCGTATACTTTGCTCTCCTCGTGCTCCTGCTGCTGTTCACGGAGGGTCTCCAGGGCCTCCTCCCAGTACTCCCTGGGCACCCCCCGGCGGTACATCTCATCCTGGATCTTCCGGGGTCCGTACCCCTTGCCGGCGTAGTGCTGGGCCACGGACACGGCATAGACCCGGTCGTTGATGAGGCCCAGCTCCTCCAGCCGGTCTGCCACGGACGCTGCGCTCTGGCGGAGAGACTCCCGCTGCCTCTGTATGGTCTCCGGGTCTGGGGGCGCTTCCTCCTCCGCCTGCCGGTCCGCCTTCTTGCGGCGGGGCTTGCGGGGCGGCTCGGTGAGCTTGTCCAGCAGTTCTTTCCGGGACAGAGGCCGCAGAGCCAGCAGCTCTGCGGCTTTGTCCATCATGCGGCTGCGCTCACCGGCTGCGATGAGCGCGTCCGCCTCCTCGTCTGTGAGCTCCTTGCCGGTGTAGAGCCCCAGGCCAACCACATCTCCCTCGCCCACGCGCTGGAGAGAGCCGTCCTCGAACCACACCAGCCACCGCCCCTTGTGGTGCTGGGACGGCTCAAGCTTCTCGATAACCATGCAGTGTCTGGAGATCAGCCCTCGAAGTCGTCATCGGCGGCGATGTCCACGGAGGGGCCGGCGGCCTTGGCCGGGGTGGCGGGCTGTCTGCCCATCAAGGTCTGGGCATTCTCCCGGATGGCGGCCTCCACCTGGTCTGAGATCTCCGGGTTCTCCTGGAAGTACTTCTTCACCGCGTCCTTGCCCTGGCCGATGCGGGTCTCCCCCATGGAGAACCAGGAGCCGGACTTCTGCACGATGTCCAGCCGCAGGGCCAGGTCCACCATCTCCGCGTACTTGGAGATGCCCTCGCCGTAGATGATGTCAAACTCGGCCTCCCGGAAGGGCGGGGCCACCTTGTTCTTCACCACTTTCACCCGGGTACGGTTGCCCACGTTGGTGCCTGCCTCCTTCAGGGCCTCCACCCGGCGCACATCCATGCGGACGGAGGCGTAGAACTTCAGGGCCCGGCCGCCGGTGGTTACCTCCGGGTTGCCGTACATCACGCCCACCTTCTCACGCAGCTGGTTGATGAAGATCACCACGCAGTTGGTCTTGGAGATGGAGCCGGCCAGCTTCCGCAGGGCCTGGCTCATCAGCCGGGCCAGCAGGCCCACATGGGCATCTCCCATGTCGCCCTCGATCTCCGCCCGGGGGGTGAGGGCGGCCACGGAGTCCACCACCACCACATCGATGGCGCCGGAGCGGACCAGGGCCTCGCAGATCTCCAGGCCCTGCTCACCGGTGTCCGGCTGGGAGATCAGCATGGAGTCGATATCCACGCCCAGGGCCCGGGCGTACACGGGGTCCAGCGCGTGCTCGGCATCGATGAAGGCCGCCTCGCCGCCCCGCTTCTGGGCCTCCGCCACGATGTGCAGGGCCAGGGTGGTCTTGCCGCTGGACTCAGGGCCGTAGATCTCGATGATGCGGCCCCGGGGCACGCCGCCGATGCCCAGGGCGATGTCCAGGGCCAGGGAGCCGGTGGGAATGGCCTCCACCTGGATGTGGGTGTTCTCGCCCAGGCGCATGATGGAGCCCTTGCCGAACTGGCGCTCGATCTGGGAGATCGCGGTATCCAGTGCCTTCTTCTTATCCGCTGCAGGGGCCGGGCTCTCCAAAGGCTTCTTCTTGTCTGCCATAAATCTTCGTTCCCTTCTAAATCGTGTGTTCCTCAGCTTTTTGGCGCCGGGAGAGCGGACGAACTGCTCTGCCTGTCCTCTCTGCACTGAGAATACCACATGATGAGTCCCATAAATGGGACTCATCTCGGAATTTTCAAAGTTTTTTTCACAGGTCCATGGGAACCCAGGGAGCTTTCTCACCTCAATTGGGTTCTTCTTCCAGGAGATAGGCAACGCCGTACTTCCGGAAGCCGATCTTCTCCGCCAAAGCGATGGAGGCGGCGTTGTGTACATTGCAGTCCCACTGGGGACAGATCCCCAGCGCCAGCAGCCGGTGCACTGCCAGACCTGCGGTCCAGGCGCCGTAGCCTCTGCGCCGGTACGCCGGCAGGGTGGCGATCCCGGTGTGCTGGATCCTGTCCGGGAGATAGGGCATGTCCGGGGTATCGGCAACGGAGATCAGTCTGCCGTCTCGAAATGTTCCGGCCATGATCCCTCTGGCGCTCTTCTCGTCAAAGTACGCCTGCAGCCATCCCGCGGGATCCGCCCCGGGGTGGGCCTCCCGGAAAAAGGCCTCAAATAGGGGGTAGTCCAAGGGAGACAGGAGGCGGGCAGTGCCAAAGTCCGAACACCGCTCGCCATGGAAGACCATCAGCTGCTGCCTGTGAATGGGATAGGTGCTCTCCAGGGCGGTGAGGATCTTCTCTGGCGATGTCCCCTTCCAGCGGTCCAGGAGCGATGCATACCGGGGTGCGGAGGCGATCACCAGGCTGTCCTCCCGGACGAGGGCGACTATGGAAAAGGCGCGGCCATAGCCAGGCAGCTTCCGATTCCGCTCTTCTGCGCAGATGAAATGGACGCCGGACTGCCCTTCTCGCAGCGCCGTGCAGCAGAAGTGGCTATAGTAGGCGTTCGTGATGGCGAGGCACTCTGTCTCAGACAGCATGCCGGCTCACTGCTCCTCCTCGATCACCAGGCCGGCGAAGAGGTCCGGTCTCGGCCGCATTCCCTCTACCACCCGCCAGTTGCCGGCGGGGTCCCGGTACGCCTGCACGTCCTCAAAGCCGTTCATCTCCAGGATCTGGGTCACGGCGTCCACCTGGTCGTAGCCGATCTCAAAGAGCAGCCTGCCGCCGGGGCGCAGGGCAGCCATCCAGCTGCCGGCGATGGCCCGGTAGAAGTCCAGGCCGTCCTCCCCGCCGTCCAGGGCGATATGGGGCTCCCACTCCCGGACGGAGGCGTCCAGGGTCTCCAACACAGAGGTGGCGATGTAGGGCGGATTGCAGACGATGAGGTCGAAGTCGGAGAAGAGGCGGGGTGGCGGCTCCAGGGCGTTCACCCGCACCACGTTCACCTGTTTGCTGAGATGGGTGCGGCCCACGTTCCGGCGGCACACCGCCAGGGCCTGCTCAGACCACTCCGCGGCGATCACCTTCACATGGGGACAGCTGCTGGCGATGGCCAGTCCCACGCAGCCGCTGCCGGCGCAGAGGTCCATCACCCAGCCCGCCCGGAGATCCCGTGCAAAGAAGATGCCCCGATCTGCCAGGGTCTCGGTGTCCGGCCGGGGGATCAGCACGTCCGGGCCGATCTCCAGGTTCAGGCCGTAGAAGTCCCACTCCCCTATAATATAAGGCAGGGGCTCCCCCTTCCGCCGCCGGTCCATCAGCGCCTGAAAGCGCTTTGCCACGTTGTCTGAGGCATAGAGGGGCAAATCCCGCATCAACTGCTCCCGGGATTTCTCCGCCGCCATGGCCAGCAGCTCCCTGGCCTCCAGCTGCGCCTGCTCTACGCCCATCGCCTTCAGCTCCCGCCGGGCGTCCAGGTAGAGGTCGTTATATGTCTGCGCCATCCGCTCACACGTCCTTCCGCTCTCTATTTTTGTTCAGAGGAAAACTGTGATGAATCGATCTTGATTTCCGGTTACCAGGCGTCCTTGCCTGCCTCCTCCGGTATGACCCGCTTCAGGGCCTCGATGCCCACTTCGATCATGGAGTCGTCCGGCTCGAAGGTGGTGAAGTTCTGCATCCACATGCCCGGGGCCCGCAGTGCCCGGCAGATGCCGTCATCGTGGGCGCCCACAAACCGGTTGAACTCGTAGGTCACCCCCACGATGATCGGCAGGAGCAGCAGGTGCAGGAACATTCTCAAAAATGTGTTCTCAATGTGCAGCGGCGTGAAGATCACGATGGAGAGGAAGATGGACGCCGCAATCACCACAAAGAGGAAGCTGGTGCCGCACCGGGGGTGGTGGCAGGGCTGGGGCCGCACGTTCTCCACGGTGAGCTCCAGACCCTTCTCATAGCAGTAGATGGACTTGTGCTCCGCCCCGTGGTACTGGAACACCCGGTGGATCTCCGGCATCTTGGACACCAGGAAGAGGTAGCTCATAAAGATGGCCACCTTCAGGATGCCCTCCAGGACAGAGCGGAACCAGAGGGGCATGGTCTTCCACACCAGACCCACAAGGCCCGTTACGGCCGTAGGCAGCAGGATGAAGAGGCCAATGGAAAAGGCCACGCCCAGCACGGCGGCCAGGGTGATGATGATGGTAGAGGCCTGCTCGCTGCTGAAGTGGGACTCGATCCAGCGGTCCAGGGCATCCTCCGCCTGGCCGTCCTCCTCCAGGCCCTCCCCGGAGATCTCCGCGGAGCGCATCAAGGCCTTCACGCCATTCACCATGGAGCCGGCAAAGATGAAAACGCCCCGGATAAACGGCCACTTGGCCGGGCCCTTCCGCTGAGGGATGGGGGTGACATCGATGTCCAGATCGCCGTCCGGCTTGCGCACCACCACCGCCTGCCTCTCAGGGCCGCGCATCATGATTCCCTCCATCAAGGCCTGGCCGCCGCAGCTGGTCTTGAAGGGGGTGCTTTCGCTCTCTTTTGTCTTAGACATACCAATCTCCTTGTCTGGGGCCCCAGGGAGCGCGGCTCAGACGCTCTCCTCGTGCAGCGGGAAGCGCATGGACACGAGGCAGCCGCCGCCCTCGGCATTGGTGATGGTGAGGGTGCCGTTGTGGGCCGTTACGATCTCCTCGCAGACCGCAAGGCCGATGCCGGATCCCCTCGCCTTGGAGGAGCCCTTGTAGAATTTGTATTTGATGTAGGGCAGCTCGTCCTCCGGCACGCCGGGCCCGTGGTCTCGAATGCGGATCACCGCATCCTCCTGTTCCCGGACCACGGACACCTCGATGAGGCCGCCACTGCCGCCGTGTTTGTCTGCGTTGTCCAGAAGGTTGCAGAACACCTGCCGGAGCCGCTCCGGGTCCCCGTTGATGATGGGCAACTCCTCCGGGCAGGGGGTGTACTGGAGCTCCAGGCCCTTGCGGCGGAAGAACTCCCGATAGGTGTACACCGCGTCCTCCAGCTCCGCCTGGAGGTCTATGGGCTCCACGGAGAGGTTGAACCGGCCGGTCTCCATTCGGGAGAACTCCAGCAGCTCCTCCACCATGTTGGTGAGGCGCTGGGCCTCGGAGACGATGATGCTCATGCCCTTCTTCACGTCTGCGGCGTTTTTCACCTCGCCGTTGTACAGCGTCTCCGCCCACCCGCTGATGGCCGTGAGCGGCGTGCGCAGCTCGTGGGACACGGAGGAGATGAACTCGGACTGGGTCCGCTCCGCCTGGTCGATCTTGATGGACATGTCGTTGATGGCCTCCACCAGCTCGCCCAGTTCATCGCTGGAGTGGGTCTCCATCTGCACGCCGTAGCTGCCGGCGGCGATGCGCTTGGCGGTCTCGGTGACCCTCGTCACCGGGTCCAGCACGGACTGGATGAAGTAGTTGGCGATGAGGGCCACGCCCAGCAGGATCAGCACCGAGAACGCCAGGCTCACCACCACGATCTGCAGCATCTGCTGCTCCACCAGCCGGAGGGACGTGATAAACCGCACCACGCCCACCACCGAGCCGTTGTAGATCACGGGGGCAGAGGCGGCTACGATGTCGTCCCCCGTGGAGATGTCCTGGCCCAGGAAGGGCTCCACCCGCTGCTGGCCGATGGCGCTCTTCACGTCCGGGGTGTCGGCAAAGGCGCCGGAGATGTCCATGTTGGAGGACATGAGCACCCGGCTGGCCGTGGTGATAAACTGCACCTCTATGGTGGTCTTGTCCTCAAACTGGTTGATGAACTGCCGGGCCGCCGCCAGGTAGTTGGCCTGGGTGTAGTTGCGGAACATGCCCGCCGCCGTCTGGGCCCGGCTCTCCAGGTTGGCCCGGATGGTGCTGGTGTAGTAGGTGTACATGGACACCGCAAAGGCGCTCACCGCCACCGCCAGTACCAGGAAGGTGGCAGTAAGGGCGTTGAAGAGCCACCGCCGTCTCAGTCGCTTCCGGCCCCGGGGGCGCCGTGGCATCTGGGGCGCGGCCGCCGGGGCGGTCTCGATCAGGGGCTTTTTCGCCCGGTGGATGCGGGCCTTCTTGTGGGGGTCCTGCTCCGCCGCCTGCGTGCTGTCCTCTCTGGGCTCGGCACGCTGCCCGTTGGGCTCCGTCACTCCACTTCCCACTTGTATCCGAAGCCCCATACGGTGGTGATATACATCGGGTTCTGGGGGTCGTCCTCCAGCTTAATGCGCAGCCGGCGGATGTTCACGTCCACGATCTTCACCTCGCCCATATAGTCCCGGCCCCAGACGGACTCCAGGATCACCTCCCGGGACAGCGCCCGGCCGGGATTGTCCATAAACAGCTTTACGATGGCGTACTCCACCTGGGTGAGCTTCACCCGGCGGCCGCTCTTCTCCAGGGTGCGGTTGCGCACGTTCAGCACGAAGGGCGGCTGGCTGATCTCGTCCGGGTTGTGGACGGACACCGTGCTGCCGCCGATGCGGCGATAGAGGGCGTCCACCCGGGCGGTGAGCTCCGCCGGGGAGAAGGGCTTGGTGACGTAGTCATCGGCGCCGGTCATGAGGCCGGTGACCTTGTCCATCTCCTGGGTGCGGGCGGTGAGCATGATGATACCGATCTGAGAGTTGCCGGCCCGGATCCGGCGGCAGACCTCAAACCCGTCCATCTCCCCCGGCAGCATGATGTCCAAAAGGGCCACCTTGATGTCCGGATTCTTCTGGATCTGGGCCAGGGCCTCTTCCCCGCTGCCCGCCTCTATGGTATCGTAACCCGCCCGATTCAGGTTGATGACCACAAAGGAGCGGATGTTGGATTCGTCTTCAAGGACCAATACTTTTCGCATGCTATCCCTCTATTCTTTTTTGTTTACTGGCTGGACCACTCTGCGGTGATCAGACGAAAGCTCTGTCCCAGGGTGGTCTGGTCCACACCGCAGTTCCAGACCTCGCTGTTCAGGGACGCGCTGTATATGGTGGAGGAATCGATGGCCAGGTTAAACCGGCCGGTGAGCCGGGAGCGGGCGCTGCGGTTGCTCCCGGTGAGGCGGTAGATGGTGAGGAAGGGCTCCGGCTCCTTTCCGCCGATGTAGTAGAAGACCACGGCCCGCTCGCCCCGGGCGCTGAGGGAGTCGTCCCGGGCCACGGTGATTTTCCCCTCCCAGGCGTCCGGCAGGATGAGATACCAGCCATTTACCCCGGAGTGGTAGGTGACGGAGACCTGTCTCGCCCGGCCCTGGTTGTCAAACTGATACCAGCGGAGCAGGCTCTGGTTGGAGCGGTTCTCCGGGTCCAGGGACTCCAGCTCCGTGGGGATGGGCACCTCCACGATGCCGTCCCCGTTAATGTCCATGTCCGTGACGTCCACGTCAGACCGCTGGGTCCTCAGGCTGATGCCGGTCTCCAGATCCCGGGTGACGTTGACAAAGGAGCCCTCCTTCAGGGTGAGCACGTCCGTGACAACGCTGCCCTCCAGCTCCACCAGCACGTAGACGGCCATGTTGCCGCCCCGGAGCGGGGAGACGCGGGTGGACACCAGGTCCAGCATGCCCATGGACAGGGGCGCCGTGCTCAGCATGGTCATGGTCTGCTCCTTGTAGTCGTAGACCTCGGCGCGGCTGCTGCTCTCGCCGGTGGCGTCCCGCTGGAAGATCACGATCTCGCAGTCTCCGTCCCGGTCCAGATCAGAGACCAGATAGCCCTCGTTATAGGCGATGCTCATCAGCTCCACGCTACCGGTGGCGCCGATCTGATAGGCGGAGAGAAGGTATACGCCGGCGCTCATCTGCCAGCTCACGATCACCTCGCGGTAGCCGTCTCCGTCCAGGTCCTCATACAGCACCGAGTGGATGGCGGTGCCGTCTCCGGTGAGCACCGTCACCGGCCGATAGGTGTTGTCCGCGCTGCGGCGGTAGAGGTAGATGCGAAGGGGCTTCTCCTCCCCCGAGGCGGGCACCCGCAAGAACACCGCGGCGGTCTCCTGGACGCTGTTGTTGTCCAGATCCAGCAGCTGCGTGGTGGAGGTATTTTGTCCGTAGTAGATGGTGGCGTACTCCGCGCCCAGCTCTACCATGGTGTTGTTGATGTTGGACTGGAGGTCTGAGTACTCCGCCGGCAGCGCAGGCAGATAGTAGAGCTCGTCCACCGGCCGGAAGATGCAGCCGCTGCAGCCCAGGGCCAGGGCGGCGGCCAGCAAGCCCGCGGCCAGCTTTCTCAGCCATTTTGCTCCCATTCTGGAATCTCTCCCCTCTGCACTGCAGATCTCTAAGCGTATAGTCTGCAGTATTGTACCACACTTTTCCTTCCGTGCCTATCTCTTTTTTGCAACTTCTTCCCGCCTTTTTTGGCCGGACATTTGGCAGTCCGAATTTGGCCCTCTTGTCTGATTTTTTCCTTGACCGCCCGTCTTTTTCCCGCTATGATACCACACAGAGGAAAGGAGTGGGTGTTCCGTGGACGAACAGGATGTCTGGATCATGCATGGCCTCCCCTGGGACGATCCGCTGCGGATCTGCACCCCGGAGGCGCTCACCCGCTGGATCGATGAGGTGGGATTTCTCCCGCTGTTTCGCAATGCGGCCAAGGGCTTCTCGGTGGAGGAGCACGTCTTTGACGGCCTTTGGTGGACCGGAGACCCGGCGGAGGACCCCTGGATGTGGCGGGAGCAGCTGGCCCGGGAGGGGCATGTGGCATACGGCCGCTTCTTCGGGGGCAAGATGGGCTTTATCTCGAGGGAGTGGTTCCCCCACTTTGCCAACTGGCGCCGGGACGGCTATGATTTCGATGCCCGCTGGGAGGACGCCAAGGCCAGCATGCGAGAGAAGAAGATCATGGACCTGTTCCTCCAGCGGGAGGAGTGGTACACCTGGCAGCTGAAGGCGGAGGCCGGTTTCGGCAAGGGCGGCGAGAAGAACTTCAGTGGCATCCTCACGGCGCTGCAGATGGAGGGCTATCTGGTGGTCCGGGACTTCCGGCAGCGGCGAAACCGCAAGGGCGCCCCGTACGGCATGCCCATCTCCGTGTACATCACCCCGGAGACGCTGTTCTCGGAAGAACACGTCCGCTCCGCCTATGACACCGATCCCCAGGTCTCCAAGAGGCTCATCTACGAACAGGTCCGGCGCTGCTTCCCGGAGGCCGAGGAGAAGGCCCTCCAGCATGTGCTGGGGAAATAGACATCAATCGCAGAGGGCGTGATACCCATGCAGTCCAAGAACAGTGCCCCGTACGCCGTGGTGGTAGGGGGCGCAAACATCGACATCGGCGGCCGGTCCTTCGCGCCGCTGCTGCCCCAGGAGTCCAATCCGGGCAGCGTGGAGCTCTGCCTCGGGGGTGTGGGCCGGAACATCGCCCACAACCTCGCCCTACTGGGCGTTGAGACCCACTTTATCACCGCCGTGGGAGAGGATCCCTGGGGAGACACCATCCGGTCTTCCTGCAAGTCTCTGGGCATCGGCGGCGATGCCATCTGCACCGTCCCCGGCGGCAGGACCTCCTCGTACCTCTACATCGCGGATCCCCAGGGAGAGATGATCCTGGCCCTGAACGACATGGAGCTGTATAAGTCCCTCACCCCTGCCCTTCTGGAGTCCCATCTCCCCCTGCTCCAGAACGCCGGCGCCGTGGTGCTGGACACCAACCTCCCGGAGGAGACCATCCACTGGATCGGAGATCACGTCCAGGTCCCCCTCTTTGCAGACCCTGTCTCTGCGGTGAAGTCCCCGAGACTCTGGCCAGTGCTCTCCAAACTCACCGGGCTCAAGCCCAACCGGCAGGAGGCGGAACTGCTCAGCGGCATATCCATCCGCTCTGACGAGGACGGGATCGCCGCCTGCAACGCCCTTCTCCAAACGGGCCTCCAGCAGGTGTTTCTCTCCACCGGGGCAAAGGGTCTCCTGGCCGTCTCTCGTGAGGCCAAGGTGCAGCTGCCCATTCTCTCCACCCCCATCCGCAGCACCACCGGCTGCGGCGATGCCGCCATGGCGGGCATCGTCTGGGCCTACCTCCGGGGTATGGGCCTCCCCGGTGAGGCATCCGCCGCCGTGGCTGCAGCCTCCATCGCGGCGGAGTCTGAGGAAACCGTGAACCCCGCCATGGCCAGCGACCTGCTGCAGGCCCGCATGCAGATGGCCCTGGCAAACCGAACCGCATAGACCGTACTAATATAATGTAAGGAGCATTTTCATGTCACTGAACAAGTATCTGGACCTCTCCCCCGCCGTAGCGGAAGCACTGGCCACTGGAAAACCGGTGGTAGCCCTGGAGTCCACCATCATCTCCCACGGCATGCCCTATCCCCAGAATGTGGAGACCGCCCTGGCGGTGGAGAAGATCATCCGGGAGAACGGCGCCGTCCCCGCCACCATCGCCGTGATCGGCGGCCGGCTGAAGGCGGGCTGCACAGAGGAGGAGATCGAGTACCTCGGCAAGAAGGGCACGGAGATCACCAAGGCCAGCCGGAGAGACCTCGCCATGCTGGTGAGCCGGGGCATGGACGGCGCCACCACCGTTACCACCACCATGATCATCGCCCACATGGCGGGGATACAGATCTTCGCCACCGGCGGCATCGGCGGCGTCCACCGGGGTGCGGAGACCACCATGGACATCTCCGCAGACCTGGAGGAACTGGCCCACACCCCGGTGATGGTGGTGTGCGCCGGCGCCAAGTCCATTCTGGATCTGGGCCTCACTCTCGAGTACCTGGAGACCCACGGCGTGCCGGTATTGGGCTACGGTACGAAAGAACTCCCCGCCTTCTACACCCGCCACAGCGGCTTCTCCGTGGACTATCAGGTGGACAGCCCCGAGGAGCTGGCAGCTGCCTTCCAGGCCAGCCTGGACATGGGCTTCCCCGGCGGCATGCTGGTGACCAACCCCATTCCGGAGGAGTACTCCATGGATCCCGGGGTGATCAACGCCGCCATCGATGAGGCCATTCGCCAGGCCGGCGAACTGGGCATCCACGGCAAGGAGACCACCCCGTTCCTCCTGGCCAAGATCAAGGACCTCACCGGCGGGGACAGCCTGGATTCCAACATTCAGCTGGTGTTCAACAACGCACGCCTCGCCGCCAAGACGGCAGCCTGCCTCGCCAAAATCTGATCCGCAGAACCGTCCAGGGAGGCCTGTCTCAGGACAGGTCTCCCGCTTCCTGTTCCCTGGCAGTGAAAGGGGATTACAGGCAGAAAAGTTCCGCGTTTTCGATGCATCATCGAAAACGCGGAACGCACCTCTTTCCCTGGAGGACACTGAACGCAGTGGTGGAGAGGCATAAAAAATGGCCCGGCGCCCCGCCATCAGCAGAGCCCAGGCCCGGGACACTCGTTCGTTGTCCAACACGATTTTACGACATGGGAGGATGCAAGTCAAGTGCTAATCCCTATCACCACTGGTACAATCTCAGAAAATACTGGTTCCCATTGGAGGGGTCCATCATGAGCAAAAAGAAGAAAAAGCCCTCCCCTCAGGCCGGAGGGGTACAGAAACCAACACAGGAACGTTCCAAAGCGAGAGCACAGCGGCAGAAAGCGCGGGCAGCCCATAGAAAGGCCATGCGGAAGCGCGAAGAAGCGTTGGATGCTTCGCTTGAGCAGGATGGGACCTTTGCCTTTATCGCAGGCTACACCAGCAATGGAGTACCTTACGGCACCACCTGGGAGGAACTTGGCCTGGAACCATTCGCTTCCCAGGATGAGCTGCTGGCAGCATACGACCGATACGGTGCCGGTCTCGTTGATGACGACTTTGACTTTGACAGTACTGATGATGATCCTGTTGTTCCCGCTGGCCTTGGCTCAGACAGCTGGGAAGACCCGGACAGCGATCCTGTAGATCGGGAGAAACATGAGCCTTTCTTGCCCTTCGTCCTGGAAGACATCGATGATGAAGACATTGGTGTACTTCCCTTCTGAGCGCCCTGCAACTGCCCGGCCCCTCTCAGTCCTGCGTCCATTCCAACGGGAATGCTCCCGCCTCCCGCAAATCCGGATGGACGCTCAGACCCTAGACATGAGGACACTTTATCACAAGCGATCCCGCTGCGATCACTTTCAAAAGCAATTCGCTGCTTCTCTTCCCGCTGCATCCGGTACTCTTCGTTTTGTCAAAGAAAATATGACTTAGACCGGAAAATATGACTTAGACCGGGAAAATGCGTTTTGGTATAAGAAAAATGCCACGATTTGCAGTAAATCGTGGCATCTCTCATTCATACAGCATAACAGCCGCTGCTCGAACCCGCCTCCCCCAGGTCGGGGGAGGTGGAATTTTCGAGATCAAGGGACCCCTCAACAGTGTTATGGTCCCCCGCAAAACTGAAGATCAGTTTTACTACTCCATCGTCATAGAGAATTATCTTCTGAACGAAGGTCGTGATGAGCTTTTCGCGGAATTTTTGGTCGGTGATGTCTCCGGATCTGAATGACTTGAGCCCTTTGAGGACCAAGTCCCGGTCAAACTTGATCTCCTCGGATTTCGCAATGGAGATCTTAGCATTGATATTCGCCCGCTCTGTCTCCAGACTTACGAGCCGTTCCTTGGTTGTATCGGTGAGGATGCCAGCCTCAATGGCCTTCATAAGATTTTTGATTGAGATCTCCACCGTTGAGAGCTCGCCCTCCAGGAGCGCTATCTCGCTGTCTTTCCTGCTGGACATGCAGTACGCTTCGGTGTAGTCCGCGAGATGCTCCAGCAGCTGGTCGTTCATTACAACGTCCATGATCCGATTCGTGACATACTCTTCAATGTCATCTCGTCTGACGTTCTTCTTCGTACAGCGTGGGCCGTCAACCGTTTTACTCGTCTTGTTGGTCTTGCCAGCACACGCATAGTAGTAATGCGTTGCTCCTGTTTTGCTGGTCCCGGATAATCCCGTCATCGGACTACCGCAGGTACCGCAGTACAAGAGCCCCGTCAGGAGGAAGTCCGCGTTCTTCCTCTTGACCCCGTTCCTATTCTTCCGCACAGCTAATTCCTCCTGCACTTTGAAAAAGAGATCATCATCCAGGATCCGTGGCATCCCGTCTTCAATCCGCACGTCTCCATACAGGTAGACTCCCCTGTATCGCTCACAACTCAGGAAGCCGAAGCTGTTCTTGTTCCACTTAAGGCCACGCTCTGTTGTGATTCCTCTGGCATTCAGGTCCTTGGCGATGCTGGCAAGACTTTCTCCAGAGACAAACCGGTGGCAGATCTCAATCAGGATTTCCGCCCTCTCCGGGTTGATCTCGTACATCCCGTCTGCGCTCTTTCGGTACCCGAATTGCTTGATCCCGTTCCACATGCACTTCCTCGCGTTGCCCATCAGCCCACGCCTGATGTCTTCTGCCATGTTCTCAATGTAGAACTGGTTCACGTTCATCATGGATCTGAGGGCAAACCGGCCCGCTGCGGTATCGTCAAAGTCCTCCTCGGTGTACAGCACCCGGACGCCAGCGTTTTGGAGCCTGGCTTCATTCACCATGGCGTTCATCATGTTACGGCCCATCCGGTTTGACTTCCAAGCCACAACGTATTGGAACTTCCCGGCCTCGGCGTCCTTTAAGAGTCGCTGGAAGGCTGGCCTGTTGTCCGTTTTCCCGGATAGGGCCTTGTCGGAGTAAGTCTGCACGATCTCCAGCCCGATCCTGGCTGCAAACTCCTTCGCCTGGTCCACCTGCTGCTCAATGCTGGCTTCTCGCTGGTTGTGGCTGCTGTACCTGGCATAGATCACGCCCACGCCTTTGGGGCGCTCATCGCCCTTCGGCTTTGCCGGCTTCTTCGCCACGCTAGTCGCCTCCGTTCTCCATCCCGTCACACCAGCCCGGATAAAACCATCCCATTGCCCCGTACTCAGCAACAAGATATTCAATGTCCGTATCCGTTTTTAATATCTTGTTCCCACCATATGAGTCCATGAATGTTCCTTTGACTCCATCGTTCGAACGCCAACTTAAGAGCTCATCTTCTCCTCTTGTAAACAATACTGAAAATGATCCAGTATCAAGGCTGAACGTTTCTTTTATCTCCTTGGCCATCTCAACAGCGCCATGCACGTAGTCTGAAAACATTGCCTTGCTTTGCATGCCCTCGGCAGATATTGAGATTTCAAGTTTTGTGTGATCGTTGTAATCTTCTGAAACGTATACGCTGATATCATCACGCCCACCGAGCTTCTTCGTGATGGCATCGTCAATTTCAGTCAGCGTTTCATATGGGATGGTGGCTGTCGGTCTCGGAGTCGGTGTCGGCTCTGACTCCTGGCTGCATCCTGCCAGCGTGGTCATGAGTGCCAGGATGACCAGCAGCACCAGCAGGCGCGTTGCGGTTTTCTTCATGTCGTTCCCTCCTGTGCGTTACTCGTCCTTGGTGAATTCGTTCATGGTCCCGATGATGAGGTTCTTCTGATCATCGGACAGCTGCCGAAACAGTGACATGAACTTCCGATCTGAGGCGGAGATGGTGCTGATCTGAGACGGTGCTTCCGGATCCGCATCGCCAACCAGGTCCATGAGGCTGTTCAGTGGTGTCTCCATGCCATCGGCTATTGCTTTCATGGTATGCATCGACACCTTAACAGGCTGTCCGTCTTTTGTCACCTCCTTTTCTATCATGTTGATAGTGCCATTCGATACCCCGCATTTCTTTGCAAACTCACGCTGCGACAGGTTGAATGTAAGGCGATAGTCCTGTATTACTTCCCCCAATGTCATAAAATGCCTCCCGAATTTTGTTTTATCGCCAAAATAATTACATGTAAGTGCATACATTCATTTCGACCCAAGTTACATGATAATCACTTTGGCTGTCCTGGAAATGATTTTTTATTCATAAATGCTGTCAGATCTGCCAAACTATGCTATACTGCCCCTTGCGCACAAACCGCTTGCCGGCAAGCGAGAAAGGGGTAAAGCATGGACGCTTTGGACATGGAGTTCCTCCTGCGGTTCGCGAAGTTGGACCAGGATGAAAAGGCGCTGATCCTCCAGTTGATGCGAGAGATCGCAGACGGGAATGAGCGCGATAAGACCAATAGCCAGTAAGGCATACCGAAGTGCCCGCTCCGCGTTTAAAGTGTGGAGCGGGCACTTTGCATTTATTCTTTTTTCATCTCCTTCATGATGTTGATCATGAGCTTCTTCTGCTCTGGACTCATCCCGAGGAACAGTTCCAACCCCGTGCGATCATCGCTGTTGAGGGTGGAAAGGAACTGGTCTTCCAGATTGTCCTTGTCCGGGCCCGCGATATCGACCTGAAAGTCATCGACCTTCGCCAGGATATCGCTGACGGACATCCCCATCACTTTGGCGATAGCGTTCACGCTATCAATCGTTGGGATCACAGGCTCCCCGGTTCTCGGGTTGACCCCAAGTTCGATGTAGCTGATCTGGCTATGAGCGATGCCACACAGCGATGCGAACTTCCGCTGAGAGATGCCGTTCTTGGTCCGGTAGTCCCGGATCAGATCTCCGAGTGTCATGGACTTGACCTCCTTCTGTTCAATCCGCTTTGCATTATACGTCAAGCGGATTGAACAGTCAAGGGGGCTCTGAAAAATTTTTTGAACAATCTTGTAAAATCCGCTTGACAGGCGCTCCGGGATGTGCTACTGTTTGCTCGGGCGACCACCCAGGCACCTAGAGAAGCCCGACAGAAAGGGGGTGCAAGCATGGGGTACAAGATCAAGGAAGTCCGGGAAGAAAAGAGAATGACGCAGGAAGAGCTAGCAAAAAAAAGCGGAATCAGCCGTACAACGATTTCTGGATTAGAAAACGGTACGATGCGGTTCCCGTCCAGCAAGACCCTCCTCAGCATCGCGAAGGCGCTGGACACTTCGCTGGACCAGATTTTTTTTGCTGATTAGTGTTCGCTCGAACGAACACTCCAGGGAGGTGAAGCAATGGAGGTAGCTGCATGCCAGGCCACCGACCTTCTCATGGAGCGGTACGAGCTCCATGAGGAGGAGATGGCCCCCGGCACCAAGGAACTGCTGGGAAAGGCAGTGTGGGAGTTCATCCTGCGCCATCTCAGCGAGTTAGAAGACAAGACCACAGACTGAACGCAAACGAAGGAGCGAACAAAATGAAAGCAGGCAGAACTTTGCAGGAACTGGCCGTTGAGATTCAGCGCCAGTCCGGACAGATGCATGACCTCATCGTGAGCACGGACGTCATGCACATGGGCATCACCGACAAGGGGCTGGCTACCCTGAACATCGGCGAGAACAACACCTTCGAGGTGTACGACATCAACGACATCGCTCACCGCCAGATCGGCAGCTACACCCGGATCCCGGCCCCGTACTACGAGCGGATGAGACGCGAGAACCCGGAACTGCTGGCTTACAACGTAAACTCCTGGCTGGAGACGCAGGAGCCTCAGAACCGGATGATCCGCACGCTGGATGGCACGGCGCGTGCTCTCCTCTCCGACCGGTACCGCCGGATCGACAACTACGAGGTGGCTGAGGCCGTCCTCCCCGCTATCGCCAAGATCGGCGGTGCTCGCGTGGAGAGCGCAGAGATCACCGCTGAGCGCATGTACATCAAGGTCGTTTCTCCCCGCCTGGAGGCAGAGGTCCGTGTGGGAGACGTAGTCCAGGCCGGCATGGTGATCACCAACTCCGAGGTCGGCCTCGGCAGCGTGAACATCCGCCCGATGATCTACCGGCTGGTGTGCACCAACGGCATGATTGCTCCTGACGCGATGGGACGCGGGACCCGCCAGAACCACATCGGGCGCCAGGTCTACGGCGGTGAGGACTACTCCGTGTACCGCACGGAGACCATGGATCTGGATGCGCAGGTTCTGAAGATGAAGCTCCAGGACACCGTGGCCAGCACAATGAACAAGTTCAACTTCAACACCATCGTGGGAGAGATGCGGGAGGCTACCAGCGCCAAGCTGGATCCCCGCAAGGCAGACAAGATCGTAGAACTCACGGCGAAGCAGTACGGTCTGATCGAGGAGGAGCGGACGGGAGTCCTGGGCTACCTCATCTCCGGCGGTGACCTGTCCGTGTACGGTCTGGCCAATGCGGTCACCCGCGAGGCCCAGGATGTGGAGAGCTACGACCGCTCCACCGAACTGGAGACCAAGGGCTATCAGATTCTTACGATGTCCAAGGCCTTCTACAACCAACTGCAAAACGCCTGAGTCCAGGCAGAGAGAAATGAGGTGAGCACATGCCGTTGAGGACAAAGAAAGGGAGACCAATCCCGCTGGCTCGGGACCGGCCTCCCATAAAGGAACGAACGAGTACAGTATACCGCCCATGAGGTGGAAAGTCAAGGAGGAATGACGATGGTCTACCCAGAAAACCCGATCATCCGGAACACTGAGCGGACAGGATGGCCTGACGGGCACGAGCCAGACCGCCCCGTATGCCCAATCTGCGGTGAGGAGTGTGACCGGCTCCTCCAGGGATGCCCGTTCCTGGATGATCCAGATTGCGATGGGCGCTGTGATGCATAAGGAGGACGATATGAAAGTAATCGGAGTAAACGTCTACGGCGATATGTCCATGGTGGATCTGGATGCTGAGGACACCGTGTACATCGCCCAGAGCGGAGACATCAAGATCTTACCGCTCACCAAGCCCACGATCAGCAACAGGTATGTGGTCCTGGCTGATACCACGCTCCATGGCCTGGAGCCACCAAACAATCTGATGGCCAAGCTCTGCGGTTTCCAGGTCTACGGAGAGGCCTTGATCGCAGCAGTTGAGACCAACGAAAGCGGTGTCTCTGAGGTTGTTGGCCTCAGTGACATTGAGATGGAGTACATCATCCAGGAGATGCAGACGGAGAACGGCACCCGCTGGTGCGGAGAGCATCCCGGAGAGATGACAGGCATGAGACCGTTCTACTTCGTGTATCGAGGAGGGCCGGAATCCCCCTGGTCCCAGCAGACCGGATACACGATGGTGATGGCAGAGGACGCAGCAGCTGCGTACACGGTCTGGAAACACTACCACCCAAACGACATCGCGGACGTCTGCGACAAGCAGCAGTTCAACAAGATCCGGTGGCACGCGGGGAGATGCCTGGACTTTGTGTCCGTCCGGCGCACGATCCCGGAGTACCCCAACAACTGAAAGGAGTAAGAACGCATGATCAGAAACCCCAACGACATCCAGGAAGGGATGAAGAAGATCCGCATGCTGATTGCTGGCTATCCCGGCATCGGCAAGAGCACCCTGGCACTGTCCGCACCCAAGCCCCTGCACATTGATGTGGACTTCGGCATCGACCGTATCGAGCCCCGGTTCCGCATGCCCTACATCCAGCCCGCCAGCTATGAGGAGATCCTCGGAGACCTCAAGCCGGAGAACCTGCGGGACTTTGAGTCCCTGGTGTTCGACACCGGCGGAAAGCTCATTTCCCTGATGAGCCTGTGGGCCATCCGGCAGGATCCGAAGAACGGCAAGCGCGATGGCTCGCTGAGCTTGCAGGGCTACGGCGTGGTAGGCCGTGAGTTCGTCCGGCTCATGGACTACTGCTTCTACGAGCTCCACAAAAACATAATAGTCGTGTTCCACGCGACTGAGGAGAAGGACGGAGACAACACCAGGCTCCGGATCAAGGTCGAGGGGCAGACCAAGAACAACGTCTGGGAGCCGATGGACCTGGGCGGATTCGTGGAGATGTACGGCAACGACCGCACCATCGGCTTCTCCAACTGCGAGCGCTACTTCGCGAAGGGCACCCGGGGCATCCACGGCATCCGCAAGATTCCGCCACTGACGCCCACCAGCAGCAACGACTTCCTGACCAAGCTCTTCGATGAGTACAACGCCAAGGCAATCGAGGAAGTCAAGGCCCGCAACGCTGAGAAGGAAGCCTATGACGCTGCCATGATCCAGGCCAATGCCATCGTGAATACCGTGATCGATGCGGATACCGCGAACCAGGCGATGGCGCTGATCAAGATGATCCCGCACGCAGCCAGCAGCGAGCGGGAGACGGCGCAGCTGTTCAACGCCCGGACCAAGGCGGTGGGTCTCACCTTCGACAAGGCCCAGATGAAGTACATCATCACTCCGCCCCCGGAGGCACCCCAGCAGCAGGAGCAGCCCTCTCCCCCGCCCACGGCACCGCAGCCTGAGCAGAAGCAGAAGGCCAAGACCACCAAGAAGACCAGCACGAAGAAGGGAACGGCGTAATGCAATATCTCCTGACGCACTCTCTCCTGAGATCGTGGCTCTACGCCATGAAGGAGAACCCCTATGAGGACGTCACGAACGCGAAACCGCCGATGGATGATTTCATCCACACCTTGCAGCGTCTGCCGTCAGTGCCCACTGAGGCGATGATGAAGGGCAATGACTTTGAGGCCCTGGTGACGGCAGCGTGCTACGGCATGGGCGATCACAAGAATTCCTGGTACCCCGCAGCCAGGAAGATGGCGGAGATCGTCAGAGGCGGAGCGTTCCAGTACAAGGCGAAGCGTTCTATCATCGTTGCCGGATTCCCAATCCTGCTCTATGGCCGGCTGGACGTGCTCAAGGGGGGCACGATCTACGACATCAAGTATTCCTCCAGGTACGAGCGAGGGAACTTCTTCGACGGCACCCAGCACCCCGTGTACATGGAGATCATCCAGGAGGCCCACAGCTTTGTGTATCTCATCTCCAACGGCTTCGAGGTCTGGACCGAGGAGTACCGGAGAGACGAGACACCGGATGTCTACCCAATCATCGAGCGGTTCCTGACCTGGCTCGAAGGGCAGGGACTCATGGCGGAGTACATGAAGTACTGGGAGGCCAAGTGAAGGGCCGTCTGATTGATATGTCAATGGGCCTGAACCGGAAGCAGCGTATCACGCTGGAGATCGATGCGGATTTCCGCAGCCAGTTCAATGCCATGCAAGGGAAAGACCTTGACATATCAATCAAGGCCCACAAGCCACGGCGCTCACTGAATGCCAATGCCTATTTCCACGTCCTGGTCAACAAGATCGCTGCTGCAACCGGGCAGAGTGATGAGGAGACCAAGGCCCGCCTGGTATGCAGCTATGGTACTTATGCGGTGGACAAGGATGGCGTCAATGTCGGATTCAAACTGCCGGAGTCAGTGGATGTCTCACTGATCTATCCATACACCAGGATGTTCCGAACCGACATCGAGAACGGCAAACGGTTCAACTGCTACCTGGTCTACAAGGAGACCCACACCATGAATTCCTCGGAGATGGCCCGTCTGATTGATGGCACCATCTCCGAGGCCAGAGACCTGGGGATAGAGACCGACACCCCAGAACAGCTGGCAAGGCTCAAATCCCTTTGGGACAGCAAGCCGTAAAGGCTACGTCCTTGCCACAGGATTCGCTGAGAGACGCGTTAGTGCCTCAGCCATATAGGAGCATACCCCAGCCGTAAAACGCGACTGAGGCGAATTTGAAAGGAGTATTCAACTATGGAAGACAAGAACATCACCCAGGACATCACCAAGACCACCGAAATCACCGCGACCCAGGAGCTCATTGGCGAATGCTGCAACTGCCTGGAGAACACCGTGGTTTGCACCAAGGCGGAGTACGAGGCGCTGATCACCACCAAGGTCACGATGGACTTCGTCAAGTTCATCCTGGAGACCGAGCAGTACGCAGCTGACAACATGCTGCGGAAGTACCTGGGAGTACAGGCGCCTGTCAAGTCCTGATGCTTAACAAGGTATGTGTGATGGGGCGTCTGGGCAAGGATCCTGAGCTCAGACATACCCAGAGTGGCACTTCGGTGGCCTCCTTCTCCATCGCGTGTGACCGCGACATTAAGGACAAGACCACTGGAGAGCGTGCCACTGACTGGATCAGCATTGTGGCCTGGGGAGCCACGGCGGATTTCGTGACGAAGTACTTCTCCAAGGGCCGGATGGCCATCGTGGAGGGCAGGTTGTAGGTTCGGACCTGGAAGGACAAGAACGACAACAACCGGACTACCACGGAGGTCATTGCCAACAACATCTACTTCGGAGACTCCAAGCCGGATACCGGAGGCGGATACAACAACGGCTACAGCGGAAGTGGGTACAACCAGGCACCACCACCCGGAGGATACCAGGCACCACCGCAGCAGTATCAGCAGCCCTATGGGCAGCAGGGATACCAGCAGCAGGGCTATCAGCAGAACTACGGGCAGCAGCCCGCATACAACCCGCAGCAGCAGCAGCAGTACAACAACGGCTACGGCGGGGACCAGGGGAACCGGTTCGAAGAAATCATTGACGATGACGAGGACAACCTCCCCTTCTAAGACTCTCCCCAGGTGGCTGGAGTGATCCGGTCACCTGGGGGCACCAGGAGGCGCAAACATGGGTGAGGAGATGCAGAGAGGACAATTCACCTTCTACCGGTCCTACTTCGAGGCCATTGAGACATTGCCTCCTGAGGACCAGCTGCAGATCTACCGGGCCGTGGCCATGTACGGGCTGAACGGCACCCAGGAAGATCTGAACGGCATTGCGAAGACGGTGTTCCTCCTGATCAAACCGACACTGGACACGGGCAGACGGAAAGCTGCTGCTGGCCAGATCGGTGGCAAGAATCCGAAGCAATCAGAAAGCAAGACGGAAGCAACGAGCAAGCAGCGAGAAAGCAAAGAGAAAGCAAAACGGAAGCAAAGCGAAAGCAACGAGCAAGCAACGAGGAAGCAAGACGAAAGCAAGACGAAAGCAACGAGCAAGCAAACCGCAAGCGAGAAAGAGAAAGAGGGGGAGAAAGAGAGAGAGGGGGAGATAGAGATAGAGAAAGAGAACGATAGTTATATATTGCGCGGAGCAGAGCCTGCTCCAGCGCCGGCGGAATCCCCCGTGATCACAATCCCTCTCGTGGATGGCTCGGAATATCCCATCCTGCAAAAGCAGGTGACGGAGTGGCAAGCCCTCTACCCCGCTGTGGATGTCATGCAGAGTCTGCGGAATATGCGTGGCTGGTGCATTGGGAATCCGAAGAAGAAGAAAACCAAGAACGGCATTCTCCGGTTTGTGACGTCTTGGTTAGGACGAGAACAAGACAAGGGAGGTAACTGGAATGGGCAGTCCATCACTCCAGCTTCAGGACATCCTGGAACTGGTGGCCCAGCGCAATGGGCCGAGTTGGGTGGAGTCACTCAACTCTAGGACCCCGGAGCAGCAGAGGGCCGATCAGGAAAAACTGAATGAGATGAAGGTCAAGTTTGAGAACGACCGGATCGGCGCTCTGACTGGGTATGACTGTCCGACATGCCGGAACAAGGGCTGGGTCTACTTCCTCCAGGAGGGACAGGTCACGGCCCAGCGGTGCAAGTGCATGGTGAGGCGGAGAACCTTGGACCGGCTCAAGAAGAGCGGGATGGAGGGGCTGATCAGCCGTCTCACCTTCGACACCTTCGAGACGCGAGAGTCCTGGCAGCGCACGGCCAAAAGCATTGCCATGAGGTATGCGGAGGAGCCAGCTGGATGGTTCCTGGCCAGTGGCGCTGTCGGGGCTGGAAAGACGCACCTCTGCACCGCGATCTGTGGGAGCCTCATCGAGGCCGGGAAGGACGTCCGATATATGCTCTGGACCCAGGACGCCAAGGCACTGAAACGGGACGTCATGAACTCCGATGTGTATGACGCCATGATGGATCCGTTCAAGAAGGTCCAGGTGCTCTACATAGACGACTTCTTCAAGGCCGGGAGAGATCCCACGGGAAGGCCGAAAGTGACGGAGGCTGACATTTCTCTGGCTCACGAACTGCTGAACCACCGGTACAACAACCGGAGCCTCATCACGATCATCTCTACGGAGCTCGACATCCGGGAGATCATGGACATTGACGCAGCTGTCGGGAGCAGGATCTACGAGATGTCAAAGAACGGAAACATCCTGTCATTCACAGGGAATGACAAGAACTACAGACTGAAAGGGAGCTAAGACGATGAGAGAAAAAGTGTGCGGGCTGCTGTGCATACTGGCGTTCCTCTTCCTCCTGGGCACCGCCGGGAGCAGCGATCTGGGCTATATCACGCTGCATGAGGCCATGATCCGCAGCGCGATTGGGCTTGCAGTCTTTTGGGTGGCTGGCAAATATGGCGAGATCATCACATAGACCGCAGAAAGTGCTTGAGAAGAACCCGCAGAGGCAGCTGAGAGGAGCCAGGAACCGGGCACAGGGCAAGGCCTTTGAACAGAGGCTGATGGAGTCCTTCACCGCATACCGGAAGGCTGGCGTGGCCGTGATCGGGAAGACACCAGAGCCGATGCGGGTACTCCAGAACCTGGGGAGCGGGAAGTTCATGGCCTGCTTCGAGGAGAAAGCCCAGCCGGATTTCAAGGGCGTTGTGGCTGGGGGCAGGACGATCCTGTTTGAGGCAAAGCACACTGAGACTGATCGTTTCTCCCAGGACGTGGTCAAGGCTGTCCAGGCTCAGTACATGAACGATGCCTCGGAGCTTGGCGCCTGGTGCTACGTGATATGCGGATTCGCCACAGGCGGGGTGTACTGCATCCCATGGCACACCTGGGTGAATATGAAAGCCCACTGGGGCAGGAAGTACGTAACTGAAGCTGATTTGCAGATCTACCGGGTACCAACCAACAAGGCCGGTGTTCTGCTGATCCTGAACCATCTGAAAGGAGACAATACGACATGAGCGAGAAATCCATGTATGAGGCCCAGAAGAAGAAGCTCCAGGGCCTCTGCGATGAGCACGACCTGATCTTCAAGTTTGATCGGAACAAGTACCCGATCATCCTCACCATCAAGCCGGTCACTGGCTGCGGAGAGCAGATGTCCATGCTGGAGGACAACGAGGACCGCTACTGTGCCCCGGAGTCCAGCATGACCTGGATCTATGAGGACGGTGCTATCCGCACCAAGGTTACCGGTGGCACGTTCACCATCGCGGAGACCGTCCGGAACAAGATCAAGAACATCTTCATGAAGCTCTGCCAGTTCGGCACTGCGTACTTTTTCCGGTACTGCATGGAGACCCATCTGGTGAAGGATGAGGACCTGCCGAACATTGACGAGGACTCCCCCGAGGAGGACGAGGACAGCGGGACCAGCTTGCCGGATGTGGAGTTCGATGATCCGGATCAGGAGTCCTTTGAGGAAGCCATGGAGGTTCTGAACGACATGGACGAGGAGTCCGAGGAAGACGATGAGGACACGGAAGAGGATCCGGAGGAGGAAGACCAGGATGGAGACTGAGAAAGAGCAGGTCCAGGAGGAGCAGCCCGCTGAGGGGACACCTCACCGGGAGGGCTACCCTGCCAGGGGACTCACCAAGGAAGCGTACCGGAGACTCCGGCGGATGAACAAGGAGGAGCTCAGCAACTTCTTCGCTAACGTCTACCACTCCGGGTATATGGACGGCCTCCGGGCCAGATGATTTGACCGGGCCTGGGAGCGGTTCTCCGCTCCTGGGCCTTCGGGAAGGAATGAACGATGGAGAAGAAACACTTGAGTGATGCTGACAGAGTAGCAGCAGGAAGGACTATTTGTGGGCAATGCTGCTATGGATACACCGCGATTCATGAATGCGCCATCAGTTGCGACATGGATGTTGCAATGGAGACCGGGCAATGCGAGAAGTTCAAGTCGCATCAGAAAGAGATTGATGATTGGGTGAGACATCACGTCCCCACCATGTACCCTGCTTGTAATGGGGCATTGGCATCCTGCACATGGCCTCCTATGGTGTTGCTTTGTTAGTGAGGTGGTTAGCGTGGGGATTGATGTAAATGCGCTTCAGGAGTTTGAAGTTTATGCGGAAGATGGAGAAGGGAATCTCGGAGCAGTTATCAGCGTAAATGGAAAGATTCCTGAATTGAAGGCCCCGATGTTTTATTACTACGAGACGCCGATCTTCGAGGAAGACGTAGATGTGTTTTTGGAGAATCTGTCAAAGTCTTTGAAACCGTGCCCGCTGTGCGGTGGCCACGATCTGTACATTAGCGATTGCTGGCCTCATCACATCTATTGCATGACGTGCCATCTCAAGATGATGGCTGGAACTGGTCTTGAATTAGCGGTGTACCGCTGGAATCACGAAGGGAGAGAACCAGATGACCGTGAAGTGTAGGGGCTGTGGTGCTCCGGTGCTGTGGCTGAAGACGGAATCCGGGAAGAGCATGCCTGTTGACCCGGAGAAGGTTATGTATTGGAAGGTCCGTGGAGGAAAAAAGCGCATTGTGACACCGAACGGAGAAACGGTGGCTTGCGAGCTGAGCGGAGACCTTCAGGATGCTACGGGAATGGGCTATGTGCCCCACTGGAGCACCTGTCCCAAGTGGAAGGACTTCAAGAAGAAATAGGAGCGATGAGATGAACAAGGACACCCAGGGTGCATACAAAGAGTTGCTGAGCGTATACAACCGCTGCAACGAAGATTGTGAGCACTGCGATGATTACGATGATGCGGAGGATACCTGTAAGTGGGAACTGGCGCTTGGTGGCTATCCGCCAAACTGGACTCTTGGGCGCCTCCGGATGAACGACAAGGAACTTGAGATCATGCGGGCGTTTGATGCCAATGCAGTGAAAAGAGATTGTGAGCATTTCTCATTCTACAGAGGGGATGTCTTGCATGCCATGGTTTCTTTCCCAGGAGGCTCTACCCTGTTTGATTGGCTCGAAGATGATGAGCGTGAAGTGATATGAAAAGGCTTGGAAACATGACGGTGGATGAGCTGATTGAGTACTGCGATCACCATGATTGCGAGTTGCTCGATAACTGCAAGCTCAAATGTATTTGCTATAAGGATATTGTGTATTGGGACGATCATGCCGATGAGGAGATACCGACCACCGAGGAGAAAGGAGCGTGAGACGATATGAAAAGGCTCGGAGATCTGACGATTGATGAACTGAAGGAGTACTGCGACGATAACAAGGACAGGGTCCGCGACACATGCGGAAACTGCAAGCTGTTTAACCTGAACAAAGGCCCGTGCACTGACATGCTGATTACCTTGGACCCTGATCTGGAGGTACCGATTGATGACTGAGATCTACGACAAGACCGTCTCAGACTGGCTGTATGACGTGATGCACTCTGAAAGCATGCAGGAGTTTGAACGCCATACCAGCTATGTGATGGAGATTCTGGAAGACACAAGGAAAGCGCTGGAGGCCCCAAGCAGCGGGCATTAACGGACCAAATTCGCACGAGAGGGGCCGGGGTAATATCCAAGCATTCCCCCGCCCCCTCCGCGCTCCCTGAGCGCAAATAAGAAGGAGTGGCAGATAGCATGTGGACCTACATCAACTACGATGACAAGAAGGGCTTCTCTGACCCGATTGTGATCAGAGACTGGCCCTTTACGATGGCGGAGATCACAACCAGGCGGGAAGAGATCTTCACCTTCATGAACAACAACGGTGTTGGCTACGACCGCAGCGGATACATCGGGCTGCTGCTCGGATTCGGCCCACCGGAGAACCGGCAGCAGATGCTGGACCGTCTGGCCATCTTCTCTGCTGGATGGGTGGAGACCTACCCCGGAAAGCCTGTCAAATGGGACAGGGGCGGATTCAAAATCTGGGAGAAGAGCGCAAAGAGCGTGACCGTGTACTTCTCCGATGATTACAACCCGGTTGAGGACTGGTACGTAGTGCACTATGAGTTGAATATGACCTCAGGCTATTGCAGGAGAGATTACTGCAAGTACTACAAGTGAGGTGATGAGTGCATGGAATGGATAAGCGTTGATGATCGGCTCCCGGAGCGGGAGGGCTTGCTTGATGATGAAGTTGAGTATTGTTTGGTGGCGCTGAAAGACGGAACGGTGACGGTCTGCGGATATGAAATAGATGGATGGAGCGAGTGGGACAATTACGGCCCTTATGATGAGGATTACGGAGTCCGGCACTTGAACACTGAAGACATCACGCACTGGATGCCCGAGAAAGTATATGCAGCCAGGAACATTGACGATGTGCAACTGGAAGTATTCAAGGCCAGCGAAAGACTTCCTGAGCCTGGGCAGAGAGTGATTATTTATTACAAACTAGAGTTTTACCCATACGACTACACACACTATGCATGCAGGGTTGATGAAGGCGGAGAGATAAACAAATACGATACGTTTGGGTATATACCTGGATGTGAGAAGTATGAGTATTGGGCAGCATTTCCGAAACCGCCGAAGGAGGTGCAGGCATGATTTCGATTCCGATGTGTAGCAACTGCGAGCACTATTGCAGGGAGATGAGCAGATGCAGTAATAGCGGGGCTTGGAGAGCTCCGCAAGACCATTGCCCTGGGTGGGCAGCGGTGCATGGAGAGTGGGTCCCGATGAGATTGTCGAGGCCGTTCTATGACGAGGACGTCACCGTGCTTCTCGTGAGGGATAGCCAGAGCATGATTGATGTGCGTGAGATGGTCGCAAACTTTGGGGAGTTGTCCTGGAAGTTCGATGGGATATCCAACGAAGAACTGGCTGGATACCGGGTGCTCTTCTGGATGCGTCATCCGGACAAACCGAACATGAGAGCAGTCATTGAGGAGATCGGGAATGGTGAAAAGGTGTTTTAACTGCGAGGACTATCTTCCGTACACCGCAGGTATCTGCGGGGCTGATGGTGGGCCAGCAAATGAGAACTTTTCAGAGACCTGCGAAAGCTGGATCCCGAAGCACGGTGAGTGGATCCCAATGAGTGTTGCATGGCCTGATGAGGATGAGGTTGTTTCGGTCCTTCTGGTGGTGTTCACGGATGAGAATTACACCGAAGCTAAGAATGCGATTGTGACTCCAGCAAGGTTTGGACATTTTGGGTTTAGCTTTGATGCTCTTTATCATGTTCCGGAACACTCCAGAGCACTTTTCTGGATGCGTCCACCGAAACTGCCTGAGCTCTCCGATATCATGCAGGAGATGAGAAAACATGCACGTTGAGACGGCCAGGACATGCCAAAACTGCGGGACATGGAATGCCATGCGGTGTGGGTTTGACTCCGGCTGTGATGAGTGGACACCGGATTGTGTCCATTGGTATGACGCGGAGGAGATCCCACCGCCGGCAGGAGATATCATAGGGCTCAGCAAAAGCGGAGAGATGATGCTTGGCGAGTATTTCAAGGGAGCGCTGATCTGCACCGGGTACACGCTGGAGCACGTTGTGTGCTGGGCAAGACCACTTCCAAGGCCAGAACAAAGCGCTGAGTGATGAGTAAAGGCGATGCAAAAAAGTTGTGGGCTGAGCGCTGTTTGGAGACAGGATGTGGGCCATATCTGTTGGAAGAAAAGAACGGCGTCAGTCTGTTTATGACGAAGGATCCATACGTGGTCCAAAACACAACATTCTACAATTCTCCGGTATATCACATCTGGACCGATGATGACTGGCTGACAACGATGGACTACGTGGAAGGGTACAAAATATGGGAAAACAGAGCGAAGGAGCGAAGTTGATGTCAGTAATCAGTTATTCTTTAATCGTGGTGGTGGGAACATGGTACTGATCGCAAAGGCGCCATGCAAGGTATGTAACGCTACTGAGTGCATTGGATGTATTTTGAATAACCACAGAAAAGAAGCTCAGGTACGTTGTGAGAACAAGGATTGCTTTGCGAACAGTTCGCTTGATGGATGTGAGCTTTTCTTGGATGAGTATTGCAAGGCGTCTACAAGTTACAAGATGAAGAATTATTCTTTTGATATTCGCATTTTGGGTAATGACGGATATGTCATGGACGGAGAGCTTATGAGGTGTGCGGAAGCTGCAAGAGTTGCAGATTTGCCGGAAGACATCAAAAAAGAGCTTGAGGAACTGCGATATTTGGTGATTGGGAAAACACACAAAGGAGATTCAAAGCAGTGACAACGTTCTACACAACGATGGCGGTGCTGTTCATCGCCCTGGCTATCCTGGTGGTTGTGATGATCGTGGCCACTGCGAAGATGCGCCTGTTCTCCCCTGCCCTGGCTGCGTTGCTGGCCTTGACGCTGATCACGGTGATTGCCACAGCATGTCTTATGCTCTGGATGTCGATGGGAGGTCGATAGCGTGGACATGAAGCAACTTGAGGAAGTTTTCGATGGCGTGAACCCTGCGATGAAGAACTGCGGATATGCAGGCCAGGATGGGAATCAGATCAGGGTGGTATTTGGGAAGCGCTGCGACAGATGCCAGTATTGGGACATGACCTGCATCTGTCTGTGCGAGGGAGGCCCGCATGAGGGAGAGACCATGCAGGGCTTCCAGGTCTGCGACAAGTTCGAGAGGAGGTCCTAGCATGTTGTTTAAGCTGAGATGGTTCCAGGTGATAGATCTGCTCCTGGTGCTCATCGTCCTGTTTGCGCTGTTCGGTGTATCCCGGGCATCCGCTCCGGTCTATGACGGAGTCGGAGACGATATCGAAATCCCGGACTGGTGGAAGCCGTTCACCTATCGCCCCGCCATTCCGCTCAGTGAGTGTTTGCAGTGCATTCTGTGGAATGCCTGCTTGGAATATGACGTACCGATTGACTACGTATTAGCTATCATCGAGACGGAAAGCGGATTTCAAGTCAATGCGGATTCGGGCGTGGCCCATGGATTGATGCAGTTGCACAAGTACTACTTCGACCCGAATATGCCTCCCGGCGAGAACATCATAGCCGGGGTTAAGCTCCTCCGGGAGCATTACGACAGGTACGGGAACTGGCCAGCAGCCATCACCGCTTATGCTGTCGGCCACGACAACGGGACCAGGGCCTATTGGATGATCATCGAATACCGGGCGCAGCACTGGAAAGAGGTCATGGAGTCATGAGAAGGCCGTATTCACTGGGAGAACTGCAAAAGATCAGCCCAGGAGACCGGGTGTACGTGGAGCGATTCTTCAGAGGTGAGAACCGGCACGGGATGGCAACGTGGATCCGTGCGGAGGAAGGGTGGACATGCTCATTTAAGCCGGATTCGAGCGAGCATAACGATTTCTGCTCATCTAAGGAGTACGGCAAGACATGGAGAGTGTGGCCGGAGGAGCCATTTGAGGCTGAACGGAGATGGGCCGGATGGCCTCCGTACACATTCGAGGAGACTGCGGATATCAAACGAGGCCACAAGGTGTGGGTGTCCTATCCGATCAAGGGGAACATCCTCCGAGTGGTCCAGGTGACAGCAAAACGAGTGGCCAGGCAGAGAGACGGCATCTTCAAGTTTGAGGGCGGAGAACTCAGCTTCGAGAAGTACGGTGTGACATGGTTCCTCTGGAGGCGGAAACCCACCGATGCTGATCTGCGGGACGCTCTCACGGCTGGAGTGTATGAGTTTCTGAAAAGGACTATCGGGAAAATAACAACGGAGGAGTGAAAGCATGACGGACAGGAAACCCCTGACCAAGGATGAGGTGTTGGCACTCAAACCGCATGACAGTGTGTGGATTGAGACCAACTTCGGCTATGGGAACTGCTGGTGTGAGATCGATACGATCTATGACTGGCATGTGTGGGTTGTATTCGATGGGAAGTTGGTCCATTTCAGCATGGACAACTACGATGATACCCGCTTTTTCACGGCCTGGAGGCTGTGGGCAGATGAGCCGGATGAAGAGAGCAGGTGGAGCGAATGAGTCAGATGCCATTGACCAGGCACCAGATGACGCACAAGAAGTCCGGGAAGGTATGGTTGCAGGACAAGTACGAAATGTTCCCCAGTGAGAAGGAAGTGCACGATAACCGCGATCAGGTGATGATCTTCACTGACTACAGCTGCAAACACTGGGACCTGTATGGTGAGACGTGGATCCTCTGGAAGCGTGAGCCCACGGAGGAAGAGAGATCGAAGGTGTTCCCGTGGAATATCTGAAGCCGTTTACTTACGAAGAGCTCTGCGAGCTTGGCAAGGAAGAACTGTCGCAGACATTCTGGCTGGAGAAGCGGAAAGGCCTGGAGTGCAATGTATACCAGGCAAAAATCGCAGCCATAGAGAACTATTGCTTGCCTGTTGAGTACGACATTCATGAATTTAAGGCATTCTGCATCAGAGTTTTGCCGAACACTGACATCAAGCAGACAAGCGGACTCTACAATACGGAATGGAGGCTCTGGCCATCCCAGCCGTCCATTGAGGAGTCGAGGCGAGCGCCATGGAGGACGTAATGAGACCGCACACGCCCACATCCGAACTGCACATTCGGGGGCAAAAGTTCTGGTCGCTGAAAGCGATCCACGAGATCCCAGAGTCTGTTACCCGCACGAAATGGGTGTTCCGCTGCGACTGCGGGGATACCGTCACCCTTGGCATTGCTGATGTCATTGCCGGAAACATCAAGGACTGCGGATGCGGGATATCCAAGGCGCCGGCAGCAAAGCGCAGGAAGCTCAAACCGCCGAAGGCTGAGCCGGTGGATCCGGATATGCTGAAAGATGGATGTAAGTACAACCCCTATGTCGTGTGCCTAAAGCGCAAGTGCAAGGGATGTGGATGGAACACGGGAAAGGAGGGAAAAGCCGGTGCAGCCACTAAGCAAAAGAGAAGCCCAAGAGCTTAGCGAGTTCAGGTATCTGCAAGACGGGCAGAGACGGAGAACCAAGGTGTGGATCGAAGGAATCACGGGGTACAAGAAGCCAAGGCAGCTGATGATCTTCGAGAACAAAAAGGACCACATCAAGCTTGTTGACGAAGTCTCCAGTGAGCAGTACACTAGGATGTACGACAGGTACGGGACTCATCTCATGAAGGATGGAGTATGCGTGTTTAACGGATGGCGTCTGTGGAAGGACTGCCCTTCTCCCAGCGACATCAAAGAGGCACCATGGGCGCAGATCAGCGTGGAGGATTGGCGGAATGGTGATCCTGACGATTGAGGTACGGGCAGACGGTGAAGCAGTCGATGGCATCAAAGAGGACCTGGCCATGTACCTGGAGCGCTGGGGCGATTGCAGAGTAACCAAGATCGAGAGCAAGCCGGAGTATGAGCAGACGTCCATCTTCGGCAACGAAAGATGATCTGACGGAGGGGATAACGGTGACGTTGAAGGAACTCAACAGGTATTCGGAGCTCAGGGAGGATGTGGATGATGCCCACTACCGTGTCCAGAAGCTGCGGGAGGCTGCGGAGCCTGGGGCGCAGGTAGTGACCGGTATGCCACATGGCAGCGGAGTCCAGGACAAGATCGGAGACCTGGCAGTCGAGATCGCGGACCTGGAAACGCAGATCGCCATCAAAGAGGCTGAGGCTGAGGCCGAACTGGACAAGCTCACGGCGTACATCGACACCATCAGATCTGATTACGTGCGGATACTCTATCGGCTGCGGTTTGTCCGTTGCCTCTCCTGGGCAGAGGTGGCCAAGGTTATCGGAGGGCCGAACACTGCCAGTAACGTGAAGATCACGGTGTATAGACACATTGACCGAGAGAACAAAAAGAGAAAATTTGATACTCAGTGAAACTTGATGTATCGCTAGCAATTGTAGTATTGTATGCTCGCAAGATCCTGATTCATGCCAGGTGGCTCCTCCAGAGATGGGGGAGTCACCATTTTTTATGGAGAGGAGGATATTAAGCTGCCACGTTACTCCTTGCGTGGCGGGTGTCCTGGTTGGGTATCGGATTCGCCAGCTGGTCCCAAGGCAGGAACATCACAAAGGAGGAAAACAGAGTGTTCTCGAAGATTACTCAGAAGTTCAAAAACAACCCGCTGCTGTACTACGCCATGAGCGTGGCAGCATCCTGGGCTGGTGTTGGCTCGCTGATGAATTTCCGGACCCTGACGTATGGCAACGGGCTGATTCCCGCCATCATCTGGGGGTTGGCAAATTCCCTGGCGTGCGTCCTCTTCGGACTCATTGCCTTGCACCTGCCCACTGTCCGAAACATCATGCGGATGAAGGTCATCAAGTTCTTCATCGGATTCCTGACGTTGTTCCAGGCCTGGACCAACATGAACGGAATCCAGGAAGTCTTCAGTGATACCCCGATAGGGACAGCAGGAGGCACGTATATCGTGTATGCCGTCTGCATCTTCTTCATCATCCTGCTGTTGCGGTTCGGAATGATCCGGAACGTCCTCACGGACTCCGCATCCTGGTACATGGTCTATGGCCTGATCCTGATCCTCACGATATTCGCCTACATCCAATCCGGCGGAGATGTCAAACAAGTACCGCTAGGCCTGGAGTGGGAAAATCTCAAAGTTGGACTGTGGAAGGGATTCCTGCTCCTTCCTGGCCCGTTCACCTACGCATACTTCTTTGAGATGCTGGACTACAACGATCAGAACGAGGACGATACCCACAAGGTAAACGTCACCCACTCCTTCATCCTGGGTGGGCTGATGTTTGGCCTGTATATGCTGTTCAGCTGTGCGCTCGCCATGGTGGACTTCTCCCCTGCCCTGAATATCGTCAAGGCGGTACTCATTACGATTGTTGCCATCTCCAGCATTTCCAGCTTCCTGTACTCCGAGTACATCCTCTTCGGCAGAGCTGTCGGCCTGCTGGTGGATGTCGGCATTGTCTGCCTGTGGCAGTACGTGATCCCGCTGGGCGTGATGGGCGTGTGGACTCTGATGTCTGAGATCCGCATCTACCTGGTGGCTGCTCTCCTCCTGGTGGCTCTTATCATGAGAGCTGTCGGCAAACGGAAGGAGGCGTCTGCTGTATGAGGACGGTGCTTGGACGGAAGCAGAACCTCTCCCCGGATGGGGAAGATCTGTGGTGGGACGTTATCGACCACATCGAAGACTACGTGAGCCGTGAAGAGCTTGCGGAGTGGGAGGAGAAGACAAAGGCCAGGATCCGGGAGACCATCTCCGGCAAAGCTGCGGGATACTCCTGGAGCGGTGGCAAGGACTCCATTGTCCTGGCAGGTCTGTGCAAGGACCTGGGCATCACCAAGAGCCAGTGCCTGATTACTGATCTGGAGTATCCGGCATGGCGGAAGTGGATGGAGGAGAACCGCCCCGATGGTTGCGAACTGGTCTATGTGGGCTTTGATCTGGACTTCCTGGCGGAGAACCAGGATCTGATTTTCGCCAACGGAAAGACCAAGCAGAAGTGGAACCGGCTGGTGCAGCGCAGCCACTTCCTGGAGTTCATGGCCAACAACAACCTGGATGTCCTGATGATCGGACACCGCACCATTGACGGCAATTTCTGCGGGAAGAACGGCATCGTGGAGCGCAAGAGCGGAGAGATCCTCTTTGCCCCGCTATATGACTGGCCACATGAAGTGATCTTCGCGTATATGCGGTATCACGGCATTGAGATACCGTTCATCTATCGCTGGTACCGTGGATTCTACGAAGGCACCCACTGGTGGCCCTATCGCTACGCGGATAGCGTGGAGCAGGGATACCGTGAGGTGTACGACATCGACCCGTCTGTCGTGATTGCAGCAGCGGAGAAGATCGACAGTGCCCGGGCCTTCCTGGAGAAGGAGGTGCGGGCATGAACGTAGTGCAGAAGCGCCTGGATGAGTTGCACATGCCGGAGAAGAACGTCCGGCGCCACACTGACAAGCAGCTTGCGGAATATGTCCGCTCCATCCAGATGTTTGGCCAGATCAAGCCCCTGGTGGTTACCGAGGACGGTGAGATCCTGGCCGGGAATGGCCTTTACATGGCACTGAAGCAGATGGGTGTTGAGACGTGCGATTGCTACGTCATGGCCGGACTCACGCCTGTCCAGCGGAAGAAGGTCATGCTCTCCGACAACCGGGTGTTTGAGTTGGGTGTCACGGATACCGATGTGTTCGACCAGCTCATCAAAGAGTTGGAAGGAGACATTGACGTTCCTGGCTGGGATGCTGATCTGCTGGAGATGCTGAATGCCAGTGTGGCAGAGATCAACGGCGTTGTGGAGAGCTACGGAGTCTACGCAGAATCCGAGGTCCAGACAATGCAGAACCGGGAGCGTGAGGAGCACATCCCCGGACAGCCCCCGCAGCCCATGGCACCGCCTCCCCAGGCACAAGCGCCAGCAGCCCAGACAGAGAAGTTCGTGATCTGCCCGAAGTGCGGTGAGCGGATATGCCTGTAAAGAAGCTCGTCAGCACAATGAACGTGCTGGAGGCTGCGAAACAGCGGATTCAGAACGTCTTCTCAAACGGCGTCAAGGTGTACATGTCCTTCTCCTCGGGGAAGGACTCCTTGTGCATGGCCTCCATCACGTATGACCTGATCCGGGCCGGAAAAATTGATGGGAAGCTCCTCACGGTGATCTTCATTGACGAGGAAGGCATCTACCCATCTATGGAGGAGGCAGCATTCCGCTGGAAGCGGAACTTCGAGTCCATCGGGGTGAAATTCCTCTGGCTCTGTCTCCCCTTCAAACAGGTCTCCGTGATTGACCATCTCTCCGCATCGGAGAGCTGGATAACCTGGGAACCAGGCAAAGAAGACGTCTGGGTGCGGAAACCTCCGCCCTTCGCCGTCATGCATAGCCCGTACCTCAAGTACCCGGGCGAAATGAACTATCAGACTTTCTGCAAACGTGCCTTTGCGGACGGTGTGCAGATGGTGGGCATCAGAACCGCCGAATCTCTGACACGTCTCCAGGCTGTCTCTCGCTCCAAGCTCGGATCGCTGGGCGGGATGTTCTACCCGATCTACGATTGGGCGGACAAGGACGTCTGGCTGTACATCAAAGAGCGCAACCTGGAATTCCCGGAGATCTACATGCGCTTGTACGAAGCTGGCGTAGCCAAAAATCAGCTCCGTCTGTGCGCATTTTTCGGGGACAACGGCACCCAAGGCCTCCGCTGGATCGCGGAGACAGACCCTGTCCTCTGGGAGCGCATAGAGCGCCGGGAGCCAAACGCATACCTGGTGCTCCTCTACTGGGACAGCGAGATGTTCCGCAGATCTTCGCACAAGCGGAAGGAGCTGGAGAAGGACGAAGAGCAGAAGGACTACAAGGCCCTCTGCAAAGACCTCCTTTTCCTACACCCTGAACGATATACTATCGCTCCGGATACGGCCAACAAGCTGCCGTCATACCGGAGCCTTTTTCTCAAGAGCTACGGCTTGGCCACAGACGACCATTACAAGCAGATGTATGAGGCGCTCCTCTACGGAGACCCCAAGTCACGCATCCTGCGCATCCTCTGGACTTCGATTTACAACGACTACAGCGTGAGTGCTAAGTCCAAGGGGGTGAAAAAATGACCGTTGATATCATGGCCCCTCTGGCCTCTCTCCAATGGGTAGACCGTACCACGCTGCATGCGAATGATTACAACCCCAACAAGGTCAGTGAGGACAACCTGAAACTCCTCACGCAATCCATCCTCACCAACGGCTGGACATTGCCAATTGTGGTACGCCCAGATTACACCATCATAGACGGCTTCCATCGCTGGACCGTGTCCGGGCGTGAGCCCCTCCTCTCTCAGCTTGGGGGCAAAGTACCCGTAGTGATCGTAGACCACCACGGAGACGAAAGCGCAGATGTGTATGGCACCATCACCCATAACCGGGCGCGTGGCACTCACCTTTTGGAACCCATGAAAGCAATTGTCAAGAAACTTCTTGACGAGGGCAAGACCGTGCAGGAGATCGGGAAACAATTGGGTATGAAGCCGGAGGAAGTGTTTAGGCTTTCAGGATTTACACGAGAAGAATTTCTCTCTCTCATGACACAGGGCCACAACACCTACAGCAAGGCCATATACTACAAGCACACATGATCTGCATATACGGAGTACGACAGGAGGCCTCTATGCTCGCGCCAGGATTCGCTCAGAGAGCGATTAGACCCCTTAGCCATATCCAAGCATACCTGGCGCTAGCGCGTCCCTCCGTGGCGCTCAGAGGCCTTTACGCCCGCCCGCCCCCTCCCCGGGTCCTTCCAGGGGGTAGGGGCCTGGCCAGCGGGCTCGTCGACCCCAACGCGTGCATGATTTTGTAGAAAATTTTTTGGCATTTCGTTGCGCATCACACTAAATACAATCCATGATACGCAGCAAATATCAGCAAGTCCGCACCAGATTTCTCCGGTCTGGTGTTGAGATATGGGCAGTTTTCTTGTCCATGCGTTCACTCCTTTATAAGCCAACATGCGGATAAGTGGCTCACAGGATTTGATTCCTGTGCCGGAGGTGCAATTCCCCTGAGTCCGTGACCTCTGCCAGGCCTCTGCTTTGGACACAGCACGCACACTTGGCAGCTTATATGCCCCCGGCTGGCCCGCCACCAGCTGGGGGAAACCTTTGCCGTGGCCAGGATAAACGGCAGTTGGATGGTTGGCTGCAACGATTTGGCGAGGCGGAAATCGGATGTGGTGAGGTTCTGGCAGTCCTCGGACTAGGCCAGAGTGTAGCCTTTCGGTGCAGTCAGTTTGGCAGAAAGGAATGGCCAGCATGGCAGACGAAGAGAAGATCGTAACGATAGACGATGAGTCCATCACGGACAAAGCGAGCATCGCAAGGATCCTCGGGCTGTCAGTTCGGAGGATTGAGCAGCTGGCCCAGGACGGAGTAATCGTCCCGGTAGTTCGTGGGAAGTACGCCATCGGGGATACCATCCGGCGGTACATCAAGAAGCTGACGGACAACCCGGTGGATGAGGAGGACATCAAGCTCGACAAAAACCGGCGGATAGCGGAGACAGCCATCAAAGCCAACAAGGCAGCGATGGCCAAGATCCAGCTCGCTGAGATGCAGGGCAAGATGTACCGAGAGGAAGACATTGCTGCTGTCACGGAAGATCTGATCTACGCATTCCGGGGGGCACTGATGGCACTCCCAGGCCGTATCTCAATGGACCTGGTGGGCATCAAGACGGCAGCAGAAGCAGCGCAGATTGTCCAGGCTGAGACACACAAGATCATGCGAGAGCTGGCACAGTACGAGTATGACCCAAAGGTGTATCAGGCCAGGATCAATGCGAGGAACCAGCTGAGCGATAGCGACTACGATGAATGACACGGACCGCAAGAGAATCAATAAGCTGTTCCGAAAGCTGCTGGTGAGGCTGAACCCCCCGGAGGACCTCACGGTATCGCAATGGGCAGAGAGATTCCGCGTGCTGTCCTCCGAGAGTTCGGCCGAACCTGGCACATGGAGGAATGGCCGGACCAAGTACCTGGTGGACGTCATGGACGCATTCACGGATCCGAAGATCCGGCGCATCGTCATGGTGGCAGCATCCCAGGTAGGCAAGAGTGAGTTCATAAACAACTGCATCGGCTACATCATCTCCCAGGACCCAGGGTCAATCCTGTTCATCCAGCCCACGACCATTGACGCCCGGGAGTACTCCAAGCTGAGGATTGGCCCGATGCTGCGGGATAGCCCCACGCTGGCCAAGCTGATTGATGCAGCCAGGAGCAAGGAAGTGTACAACTCCCTGCTCCAGAAGTCATACCCCGGCGGGATACTCACGCTGACAGGGTCCACCGAGGCGCACGCCCTGGCATCAAAGCCGATCCGGTACGTGTTCGGCGATGAGAGGGACCGGTGGGCAACGTCTGCCGGCACCGAAGGCGATCCCTGGTCCCTGGCTATGGCACGTCAGAAGACGTTTTACAATGCCAAGGCGGTGGAAGTCAGTACCCCCACCGTGAAGGGAGCCAGCAACATCGAGAGATCTTATGCGAGGGGTACCATGGAGCGATGGAAGACACAATGCCCGCACTGCGGTCAGTACCACGAGATCCAATGGAAGGATATCCGGTACAGCTACGATGAGTCCTTCGTGCATGGAGAGATCACGTACAACGTGATGGAGGTCTCCTACCTCTGCCCTGGCTGCGGTGCTCTGTCGGATGAGATCACGATGAAGAGACAGCCGGCACGCTGGGAGGCGGACAATCCCTCTGCCCTGATCAACGGCATCCGGTCCTTCTGGCTCAATGCGTTTGTATCCCAGTGGGAGTCCTGGAAGGACATCGTCACACAGTTCTTGGACGCCAAGGGCGACTCCAAGAAGTTGCAGGTGGTGTACAACACATGCTTCGGCCAGCTCTGGGAGAACCGTGGAGACATGGAGACCGAAGAGGGCATGATGGCACGCCGGGAGGATTACGGCATCCGTGAGGACGGCTCCCCCGTGGAACTGCCTGATGGGGTGCTTGTGATTACCGCCGGTATAGACACCCAGGATGACCGCATGGAATATGAGATTGTCGGACACGGGCATTTCGGGGAGACCTGGGGTCTGGAGAAAGGCATCATCATGGGACGTCCTGACTCCGATGAGGTGTGGGAGTCCCTGGACAAGATGGTGTTCACACGGCAGATGCACTTTGCAGACGGCATCCCGTTGCGGGTGGCCAGGTCCTTTGTGGACGAAGGTGGCCACTTCACCCAGGAGGTACGGCAGAGGTGCAGAGACAGGCAGCGGATGAACGTGTTCTGTATCAAGGGCATGGCCGGAGAGGACAGACCGTACACCGCACCGCCGAAGAAGCAGAAGATAGTGATCCGGCAGAGGTACATCGGCGAGTGCTGGCAGTACCAGCTTGGTGTTGATGCCGGAAAGCAAGTAATCATGGATAACCTGAGAGTGAAAACGCCTGGTTCCCGTTACTGTCACTTCCCCAAGAGGGATGACTACGGGCCGGCGTTTTTTTCCGGTTTACTGTCCGAGCGCCTGACCTATGACGCGAACAAGAAGCACCCATGGCAGTGGGTGAAGATCCCGGGCCATGAGCGGAATGAGGCGCTGGACTGCCGGAACTACGCCAACGCTGCATTCAAATCTATGCCGGCGAACCTGGATGCCATAGACGCCCAGCTGAAGCGCCTGCGGAAGCTCCCGGTGGAACAGAAGGAACCGGCAGAGACACCGCAGAAGCCGGCGCAGAGTGTGCCGGTGAGACAGCCCCAGGTAAAGCCACGGCGCAGATCTAGGGCGAGTCAATTTTACGAGGAGTGGTGATCATGGCAACAACCAGGAAAGAGCGAGTTGAGAAGCAGATCGCATTTCGGGAACGCACTCTGGATGCTCTGTATGACGCCTATGAGGCACTGGCTGCTGGCCGGGTGAAGTCATACCGGATTGATGACCGCGATCTTACATACCTGGACATCGGCACTCTGTGGAATCAGATCAAGGAGATCGAAGAGGAAATCAATGAGCTGACCGCAGAGATGAATGGTGCCGGGGCGAGGAAAGCGGTGGCAGTAGTGCCCCGGGACTGGTGAGGTGAGACGATGGCAAAGAGGTACAAGGACAGGATCCGGGCGAGCGGATACAGCGAGTCTGGCGCCAGCGTGATCAAGAGGGCCCTGAAGAGTTTCAAGGCAATTTCAGGATCCCCACATGATGATATCGATGCCAACAACTTCACCCTCCGGCAGAGGTCCAGGGTGCTCTATACGGCATCCCCGGTGGCCACTTCGGCGATCAACACCAACCGCACCAACGTTGTTGGATGTGGGCTTGAGCTGCGTGGTGCACTGAAGAAGAACATCCTGCACATGACGGATGAACAGGCCCGGGCATGGCATGAGTCCACAGAGGCAGAGTTTGAGATGTGGGCAGGAGATAAGACGCGATGTGACGCCATTGGCCTGAACAACTTCTATGAGATCCAACAGCTGGCACTGAAAAGCTGGCTGATGTCCGGCGATGCGTTTGTGCTCATCAAGCGGTATCCCAGCACCAAGCTCAGCCCTTACACTCTCCGCCTCCATGTGATTGAGGCAGACCGTATCTCCACTCCCACATACTGCGGGAGCGCGGGGAACGTCAGAGTCGGGATTGTGCCTCCTGGATATCCGGGGGCCGGGAACCTGGTCTATGACGGCGTGGAGGTGGACGGCAACGGCATGGTGGTTGCGTACTACATATGCAACCGGTACCCGTTCGAAATGTACACCATGGGCAACACCGAGTGGACAAGAGTCGAAGCTGTGGGCGCCAAGACAGGCCTCCCGAACATCCTCCACATCATGGAGGCAGAGCGACCGGACCAGTACCGAGGCGTCCCGTACCTGGCCCAGGTGATTGAGCCTCTCCTCCAGCTCCGCAGGTACACAGAGAGTGAGCTGATGGCAGCACTGGTGCAGACGTTCTTCACGGCCTGGATCGTGACAAAATCAGATCCCTCTGCCCTGCCCTTCAACGAGACCGGCGAGCTGGATCCGTACGGCAACCCAACGGACATCTCCGAGGATCCAAACGAGTACGAGATGGGCCCGGGCACCGTTAACGTCCTCCAGGAGGGCGAAGAGGTGCAGTTCGGCAACCCAAACATTCCGACAGCCGGGTTTGAAACCTTTGTCAAGACGGTCTGCAAGATGGTCGGCGCAGCACTGGAAATCCCTGAGGAGATCCTCCTGAAGGAGTTTGACAGCAGCTACAGCGCCTCCCGTGGCGCTCTGCTGGAGGCATGGAAGGCATTTAAGATGCGCCGGTCCTGGTTTGTCTCTGACTTCTGCCAGCCTGTGTACAAGATCTGGCTGTCTGAGGCGGTGGCCAGGGGCCGGGTGAAGGCACCAGGATTCTTCGCTGATCCGCTCATCCAGGACGCCTGGTGCAGCGCTCAGTGGACAGGACCTGCGCAGGGTAGCTTGGACCCGCTGAAGGAGGCCAACGCAGACCTGGCGCTGATCAATGCCGGCATCAAGACGCACACCAGTGTCACCCTCGAGAGAGGTGGCGGAGACTGGGAGAAGAACGTGGCCCAGCTGAAGCATGAAAAAGAACTATTGGCCGAAGGAGGTATGAGCTATGCCCAGACAGGCACCCCCGGCAACTCCGGGAGCTCCGACCCAGACGGGGACGGCAACGCCAACAACCAGGACTAACCTCCATGCGTACAGCATGGCGGTAAGGGACAACAACACCGCAGAGATTACCATGTATGGAGACATCGTGGAGTCGAGACCGTATGACTGGTGGACCGGCAGGTATGTGGACGGTGAATTCATCATCCGTGCTGAGTTCCTGGAGGATCTGGAGAAAGTCAGTGGTTGCACAGACATCACGATCCGGATTGACAGCTGCGGTGGCGATGCCAACGTATCCAACATGATCCACAACAGACTGAGAGAGCTAGCGAGAAATGGCGTGCACCTGACCTGCGTGGTGGACGGTGCTGCCATGTCCGGTGGCTCTCTTATCATGTGCGCCTGTGACAATGTCCAGGTTAATCCGTCCAGTCTTATCATGATCCACAAGTGCTGGTCCATGGTCTATGGCCAGTACAACGCGGATGAGCTCCGCGATATGGCGAAACAGCAGGACGCCTACGATGAAATGCAGGTTGCCATCTACAAGCGGAAGACGGGGCTGTCTGACACTGTTCTGAAACACATGATGAGCGACACCACCACTATGACCGGAGAGCAAGCACTGGAAAAGGGATTTGCTGATGAGCTGATCCTGGACACTGATGCCGATCTGAACATTGCAGCATCGGCGGACAAGCGCAAGCTGTTCGTCAACGGTCGAGTCATGCCCTTGCCCCCGAATGTGTCACTCCCTGACAAAATTCCGACACAAGAGGACCAGGAGCCAACCACAGTCAATGCGGGAACCGCTGCAGAGGGGCCCGATGACAATAACCAGCCGGATACCACCGGCGAAGTCGAAGGAGGTCATAACGATATGACACCGGAAGAGTACCGGGAGCAGCACCCGGACGAATACGCCCAGCTGGTGAGCCAGATCCTGGCTGGAGCAAACACTGACGCCGTACAGCAGGAGCGTGAGCGCATCCGTGGCATTGACGAGGTGGCGAGCCTCTTCTCTGCCGACATGGTGCAGGAGGCCAAGTACGGCGCCACTGCATGCGATGCTCGTGAGCTGACTTTCCGGGCAGCGCAGAAGGCCGTTCAGGAGGGCCGTACGTTCCTTTCCAACCTGAACGATGATTCTCAGGCCAGCGGGGCCAACGGTGTTGGTGCTACCCCGAACAACGGCACTGAGGGCACCACCAACGCAAACACGGCTAACGACATCCAGGCTGATGCAAAGCGGGCTGTCGAGCTGTACAAGCAGATGAAAGGGGAGGTTAGATAATGGACCTGGCACGCAAGGTAGGCGAGTGCTCCGTTGATAATCTCTTCGCGGGTGTTTTCCCGCGGAGCGATACCGCCGGTATCACGCTGAGGGCCACTAAGGCCGGTCTGATCAAGCGTGGCGCCATCCTGGCTTACAGCGAGGATGATGGCAGCTACGCACCGCTCACCGAGGAGAACAAGGCCAACGCCTCTGTGATCCTCTGTGATGATGTGGATGTCCAGGAGGGCGATGTGGCTGGGGGCGTCAAGACCGCAGCTTACGTCAGCGGTAACTTCAATCGCAATGCGGTTGATCACGGTACTGCGTCTGCGCTGGACCACGTCATTACCAATTCTCTCCGCCTCAACGGCATCAAGTTGACCGACATGGCGGAGTAAGGAGGTTTAACCAATGGATATCTACAGCACCGCATACATGCTCGCAGCGGTCCGCGAGATCCCGCCCGAGCACACCTTCTTCAAGTCCCGGTACTTCCCGACCAACACCGCCATGGACGTCTTCGGTACCTCCAAGGTGCTGATCGACTTCAAGGGCAGCAACCGGAAGAAGGCACCCTTTGTGATGCCTCGCATCGGGGCTATGCCCATCGGCCGGGACGGCTTCTCGACCTATGAGCTGGAGCCCGCCTACATGTCGATCTCCATGCCCCTCACCATCGACCAGCTGACTAAGCGTGGTTTTGGTGAGTCCATCCTCTCCGGCATGACTCCGGCAGACCGTGCCCGCACCATCCTGGTCAATGACCTGGCTGAGATGAACGCTCGCATGGCCCGCACCGAGGAGTGCCTGGCATGTGAAACCATGCTGAAGAACGGCGCCGTGATGCGTCACGTCTCCGACAACCCCGATGTCTATGTTGACGTCCCGGTAAAGTTCTATGACGGAGACACAAATCCGTGCGAGTTCAAGGTAACCACCGGTTGGACCCACTCCGAATACAAGAATAACGGATGGGTGATGGGCACCTGGTACAAGGACATGTGCGATATGATCGCACGCCTGAAGCGCCGTGGCCTCCCCTGCTCCGAGTTCCTGATATCTGCGGATGTGGGCCAGTTCCTCATCGAAGACCCGTGGGTTGTCGCTATGATGGACAACCGCCGGATTGAGATGGGCCGGATCGCGCCTTCTGAACTCACCGAGTACGTGGTGAACCTGGGTACCTTCAACTTCAACGGCAGACTCATGGACATCCTGGTCAGTGATGGCACCTATGAGAGCGATGAGGGCGAGGATACCCCGTACATCCCCGATGAGACCGTGATCGCAACAGCCCCCAACACCGGTAAGGGCCTCTATGGCGCCATCACACAGCTGGAGGCAGACGGCGAGTTCCATACCTACGCGGGAATGCGCGTGCCTCAGCACATCTTCACCATGGTTCCTCCTGTCAAGGAGACCAAGCTCTCCAGCGCTCCGCTCTTCGTTCCCACCCGTCCCAACCCCTGGGTGGTGGCCACTAATGTCCTCACCGGAAACCCTTAGTCTCCCTTTTGCCGGATGATACGGTACAGTACGGCAAGAGGGTAAGCGATCTGCAGTCGGGTATCACGATTGACAGAGACAGGGTCCTGCACGGCACGCTCCACTACGTGAAGGACTATGAGGAGTTCAACCCGTCCAACGTGGCCGAACAGTCTGGTAACTATGTCGCCATGCAACTGCCGGACACCGAGACCTGCGAGATCACCAGCGCCTCCGGCACCAAGTCCCTGCCAAAGGACGACCGCCAGCTGGTCTGGCGTGTGAAGGATCAGGACGCAACACTCAAGGTCAAGACCGAGGAGCGTGAGGAGACTTACAGCGCCTCAGGTCTAACTCTTGAGCAAGACCCCGCCACGGCGCACATTCTGCACGCAGGGGCGCCTTTGATGGCTCAGCCATATAGTAATAGCCCCCTGGCGGAAGACGTCACTGAGAGCCCCTCAGACGCCCTTATCGCGAACCGCGTTTCTGTGGTAGGCGTGGGTAATGTGGCCCTCCCTGACGGTGTGGATCTGGTGGACGGCCACATGGATGAGGCAAGCCTTATGAGCCTGACTCAGAAGCAGCTCCTGGCACTTGCCCAGGAGATGGGACTGTCCCCATCTAAGCAAGCGACCAAGAGTAAGCTGGCATCTCAGTTGAGCTCAGTTGAGCTGGAGGTGCTCAATTGAGTTTCAAGGACATGGTGGCACAGGACATCCACCGTGTGTTTTTGAACTTGGCTGAGTACGGCGAGCCCCGGACGGTGATCTATGACGGGAACGTCTATGCAGACATCCCGGTGGTGCTGCGAGGCATCAAGGAGGACACCAGGGAGCAGCGGATGGATGACCATGTGCAGGGTCTATACATTGCCACGGACATCATGCACTGCTCCCTGTCCGATATCGGAGGAGTCCTCCCAGAGAAGGGCACCCGGATCCGGATCAGTGATGCGGATAAGCCGGAGTACTACCACGAGTACTACGTGGCCAACTCCACCATTGCCATGGGTATGGTAAGGGCAGAACTGGAGGCCTACGATGAGTGACGTCACCAGCAACAACATTGTGTCCGTCCTGATGTCTGATGCTACATCAGCAGCAGCGGAGGACAGCATTGCCCGGGCGCAGAAGTTGCTGGCAGGAATCAGCGGAGGATGGCAGAAAGCCGTTGGCAGTGCGCTCAGCAGAGCAGCAGCCTCCGGCAAGACAGTGGCCAAGACGGCGGTATCGAAAGAGTACACCATCTCCTCAGGTGAATTTCTGAGACAGACACAGAACATCAATCACTATGTCCGGGAGACGGACGGCGCCGTATCGGTGCAGTTCGGCTTTAAGGGCAATGTGATCTCACTTATGAAATTCCGAACGAGCATTACTCAATCGGGGCTTGTGTCTACCCAGGTGAAACGCGCAGACTCCCCGGAGATCCTCAACAGGGCATTTCGGGCGAAGATGGGACAGCACATCGGCATCTACGAGCGGATCGGCGTGGACCGTTTCCCGGTGCAGGAGCTTTACGGCCCTGCTACCCCGCAGATGATGTACTCCAACGAGGAAGTCACGGACCAGATCGAAAAGAAGGTCTACGAGACCTACGAAAAGCGCATTGACCATGAAATCATGAGACTGCTGAACGGATGGGGGAATTAGCGAGTGACCAAGATTGAACTCCTGAATGCACTGAAGCGGGACACCGAGGAAGCCCTCAAAGGGCTCACTCTCCCCGTCCGTCTCCAGAAATCCGATGAAGAACCGCCAGAGCCCCGTGCTCCGGCGGTTTATCTCATGCGTATCCCTGACGGGAAGTCTGCTACCAAGATGGCACCTTACGTCCTCCACCAGGTCATTACCGGTAAGGATGAGGAGCCAACCGGGGAGCACTGGCAGGGGCAGGCCGTTGTCCGGACCATTGTATGTGTGTACCACCCCGATGAGCAGGTCGGCGGTCTTGCTGTCCTGGATGTCCTGGAGAGGTTGCGGATCCGCTTGTGTAACTGCCCAGTTTTGGACCGGCGGTTCAAACTGGACACCAACGAGGGGATTGAAATGCTGATCTACACTGAAGATACAGCACCATATTACGCGGGCGAAATGGTCACCACATGGTGGCTCCCGCCTGCGGGAAAGCCGGTGAAACCATGGCTGCACGAAAGCGACTGGTCAGTAAGCCAGTGAAGCAAGCCAAGAAGTGCTACATCTACATCGGCCCCACTATCCGGGGACTGATTCAGGAGGGCACTGCTTATGTGGGCGTCACCAGGGATGAGGCCATTGCGCCTGCCCGGTCTGCGATTGAGAAGAGGCCCACAATCAACAACATGATCGTCCCTGCGGAGATCGCAACGCAGGAGCGTATCAAGGCAAGAACCCCAGACACCGCTCTGTACAAGTGCCGTGAGCGGATTCTGTCTGGGAAGTAAGGAGGTAATTACAGATGGCATTTTTCCATGGCGTTCGTACCTACGAACAGGCTACCAGCCTCAGCACGCCTGTTGTTGCTGATGTTGGCATCCCGTTTGTTGTCGGTACGGCCCCCCTCCACACCGCAGAGAGTCCCGCAAATATCAACTTCCCCGTCCTGTGCACCAGCTTCGATGAGGCCAGAACCAAGTTGGGCTATTCCACCGACTGGAAGAAGTACACCCTGTGCGAGGTCATGCAGAGTCACTTCGAGCTGTACCAGTGCCAGCCCGTTGTTTTCTGCAACGTCCTGGATGTGAGCCGGGGCAAGACCGATCTGGCAGGAAAGGACTACACGGTCGAGGATCACCGAGTGAAGCTGCCGTTTGACGCCACGGACATCGTTGTCCGCAAGGCTACCGGCTACATTGAAGGTGACGTGATCGACACCAGGACCCTGTCCATCCCCTCTCTCAAGGAGGAGCAGTTCGGCATGAAGAACGGTGACATGATCGCGGACGACATCCGCATCATGGCCGATGGCACCGTCACTGGTACAATCAAGTACGTGGCCAGCTATCCTGGCTTCGACCAGGGCACCCCGGAGAATCAGAGCGGGTACTACCTGCCTTTCCATCTCGGGGATGCCTACAAGGGCAAGAAGGTCAGCGTGCAGCGCATCGGCAAGGACGAGGGCAAGGTGTTCTCCGCCACTGATCAGGACTGGGTGTTCCGTCTCAAGGACAAGGATGAGGCAATCATCAAGATCACTGCTGATGAGCTGCCGGAAATCCAGCTGAACTTCGAGCAGTGCCACTTCCTTGATCCGGATGAGAAGCTGGACTTTGAGGCAGACGCAGACTACACAATCGTGTATGACGCTGATGATGATGCCTGCTATGTCGAGCTGCTCAGCTCCAGCGAGATGTTCGATGAGGAGACCCTGTATGTGGCCGGCAAGCTCGTCAGCACCGAGTGCGATGATAGCGATATCATCTCCGGCATCGGTGTGATCGACATGTGCATGTCCACCATCGGCACCATCCCGGACCTGATCCTGGCTCCCGGCTACTCTCACATGAGCGCCGTGGCTGCTGTCATGGCAGCTAAGGCAGCGTCCATCAACGGCCTGTTCTCCGCCAAGGCCCTGATCGACATCGACTGCGGTGCATCTGGCGCCCGGTCCTATGATCAGGTTCTGGCCAACAAGAATAAGAACAATCTGGTGGACGATGACGAGATCGTCTGCTGGCCCATGCTCAAACTGGGCGACAAGATGTATCACATGTCCACCCAGCTCGCTGGCCTCATGGCCAAGGTGGACACCGACAACCGTGGCGTTCCGTACGAGTCTCCCTCCAATAAGAACTACCAGATGGATAGCTTGTGCCTGGAGGATGGCACCGAGGTCCTCATGACATTCGAGCAGGCCAACGTCCTTAACTCCAACGGTGTTGTCACCGCGCTCAACTTCATGAGCAGCGGTTGGGTCTGCTGGGGCAACTACTGCGCCTGCTACCCTGCTAACACGGATGTGAAGGACTACTTCATCCCCATCAGCCGGATGTTCACTTTCGTGGCCACTACCTGCATCAGAACCTTCTGGTCCAAGGTGGATAAGCCCATGACCAAGCTGCTCCTGGATAACATCCAGAACAGCACTCAGATCTGGCTGGATGGCCTGGTTGGCTCCAGCTATCTGCTGGGTGCTCGCGTGGAGATCAAGGGCAATGAGAACCCGCTCACCAGCCTTATGGCGGGAATCATTACCGTCCATATCTACATCACCCCGCCCAGCCCCATGCAGGAGCTGTGCTTCATTCTGGAGTACGATCCTGCTTATGCGGAAGAGCTGCTGAAGTAAGGAGGGATAGACAATGGCAGAGAAGCCTCAGGGTTATATCAATTTCGAGGTGTACGAGGACGCGGTCAACTACATCGGCCTCGCCAGCGTCACTCCTCCCGACATCGCTTTTCTCACCCATTCCGTCTCTGGCGCTGGCCTGGGCGGTAATGTGGATGCTGTCATGCGTGGCATGGTGGAGGCCATGGAGGCAACCATCAACTTCCACACAGTCACTGGTGCTGCTACCACGCTCATGAAGCCTGAGAAGCATCAGCTGGATATGCGTATCGCTGAGCAGAGCTGGGAGACTGACTCCGCAGCTCACGAGATCAACGCCGACAAGCTGATCATGCTGGTCCTCCCGAAGACCACCAGCATGGGCCAGGTTGCCCCCGCATCTGCAGCGTCCGTGTCCGGCACCTATGCAGTCTATCGGTATGAGGGCTACAAGAACGATGAAGAGCTGTGGGTCATTGACCCCATGAACTGCATCTGCCGAGTGCTTGGTACCGATTACTGGGATGAGGTCCGCAAGGCCCTCGGGAAGTAGTAATACCGCGCAGAAATGGGGCGATGTAGCTTGTGCTGCATCGCCCCATATTTCAGACTAGGAGGAAATCACATGGAAGACGAGAACGTGACCAAGGGATTGGAAGAGGATGTTGATCAGGCAATCGAAGCAGAGCGTGCAGCTCAGCGGGCGGAACGGATCCGCAAGTACACGATCACCTTCAAGACGCCTTTCAAATATGAGGGGCGTGAGTATGAGAAGCTGGAATTCGACTTCGGTGCAATGACGGGCAAAGACTATCTTGCCGTTGAGGATGAGGTTATGGCCAAAGGGCGGAATGTTGTTACTGCACAGTTCAGCACTCCGTTCCTCGTTGGCCTGGCAGCTCGTGCTTGCACTACCAGGAGCGAGGACGGCAGACGTCTGCCTAGCGCTGCATTCGAGAATCTGGATATTGTCCGCTTCAACAACCTCATCACCCGCATGAAAAATTTTTTCTGGCAGACTGTGGACTGAACCCACAAGAAGGCAGCTATCCACTCAGGAAGATATGCCTTGTGATGGCGCAGAACTACTACACGCCAGTGTCGTACTGGCTATCTATCCCGCTTACGGAGCTGCGTACATGGATTCGGGCCAATAATAGACTGATGCGTGAGGAGAGATGAACGGTGGCATCACGCAAAGAGTACGAGATGGCGTTCGTCTTGAACGCTGCATTGAACGGGAATTTCAAGGGCACGATGTCCCAGGCACAGCGGGAATTCGTCACCCTCGGGAACGAGATCAAGAACCTCCAGAAGGTTCAAAACGACATCTCCAGCTACCAGAAGTACGAAAAGGCAGCGGAGTCCACTCAATCCAAGCTGGAGAACTTGCAGAAGCAGCATGATTTGTTGCAGAAGGAGATCTCCGAAACCAACGGCGATACATCGTCCTTGGAGCGTCAGGATTTGCAGCTGCAACAGCGGATTGCGGACACGGCCCAGGCGCTGGAAAACCAGAGGGGCAAGCTGGATGCGGTGGGCCAGCGCCTGAAGGAAAACGGCATTGATACCAGTAACCTGACAGGCGAGAGCGCACGGCTGGCGTCTGAGATGGGAGAACTGAAGAAGAAGCAGGACGATGCAGCCAGTAGCGCCGAGCAGTATGGTGATAAGGCCTCTGCTGGCTTTATGGCAGCCGGTGAAGCACTGATGCAGTCCCAGCTGTTGGACAAGCTGAAAGAGCTTGGAGAAGCGTACCTGGATTGCGTACAGCTCTCCATGGGGTTTGAGACATCCATGTCAAATGTGGCTGCTCTGTCTGGCGCAAGTGCAGACGAGATGACAGCCCTGAACGAGACGGCGAAAAACCTCGGCGCTACCACCAAGTTTACGGCTACCGAGGCTGCGGACGCAATGGGATACATGGCCATGGCCGGCTGGAAATCCGAGCAGATGATTGCCGGTATGGATGGCGTGCTCCAGCTCGCTGCTGCATCCGGTGAGGATCTGGCCCTGACATCCGACATCGTGACGGACAACCTCACCGCATTCGGAATGAGTGCGGATGAGACAGCACGCTTCGCGGACGTCCTGGCTGCTGCTGCGACCAACTCTAATACATCAGTATCCATCATGGGCGAGACGTTTAAAAACTCCGCCTCGGTGGCTGGCGCCTTGGGGTACAGCATTGAGGACGTGGCCACGATGGTTGGCCTCATGGCCAACGCTGGAGTCAAAGGCAGCGTTGCCGGTACGGCCCTCCGCAACGTGTTCAACGGCTTGCTGGGTGGCGTTACTCTCACCAGTGACGCCTTCGGCGAGTACGAGTTTGAGGCAGTCAAAGCAGACGGTACCATGAAGAACCTGTCTGAGACTGTGGAAGAGCTGCGGTACTACTTCGACCAGATGTCAGAGTCTGAGAAAGTTGCCAATGCTCAGAACCTGGCTGGGCAGAGAGGTTATAATGGCCTCTTGGCTATCGTAAATGCGACCGAGGCGGACTTTAATAAGCTGACCACAGCCATTAACAACAGTTCTGGCGCAGCTGCCAGGATGGCAGACATCAAGCTGGATAATCTGGCAGGACAAATGACCCTGTTGGAGTCCGCCACAGATGCCATCAAGGTAACCATCGGAGAGCAATTCAACCCAGAACTGCGTAAGTTGGCGGAATTCGCCACAGATGCAGCAACGAAAATCAATGACTGGATCAAGGAAAATCCTGCCCTGGTCAAGGGCGTGATTGCTGGTACAGCAGCCTTGGGTGGCCTCGTTGCAGCGATCACGAGCGCGACAATGGCAGTAAAGGCATTTAAGGCACTGAAAGCAGCGGGTGCGTTTACTGCACTGACTGGTCCTGTTGGTCTAGCTGTGGCTGGTGTCAGCCTCCTTGCTGGCGCTTATGTCGGATTAACCACAGCAGCCAAGGAGAACATGGACGCATCCTGGGAGTTAACGTCCGTAGACAGGCAGCGCAAGGAAGAGCTTGATGCGCTGACCAAAGAGTACGAAGAAGCGTGCGAAGTATACGGAGAAGCATCTCAGGAGGCATTGTCTCTCAAGTGGAAAGTGGATGACCTCAATGCAGCGTATGAGGCCGGGAAGCAGACCCTTGATGACTACGTAGCAACACACAATGACCTCATCGACAGCTATTGGGAGATGACAAACAGTCATGAGCAGAACAAAGAGAACATCGAGGTTGAGTCTCTCAGCGTTCTGTCTTTGATCCAAAAGCTCAGCGAATTAACAGCGACATCAGACGATGCAAAGACAAATCAAGAAGCAGTATTAGCTGTAATTCAGAAACTGAACGAAGAAGTTCCAGAACTTGGCCTGTCATACCAGAAAGTTATCCCAGGATCCGAGGCTTTCATTGACTCCTTGGAGGAGCAAGCCAAGGCAGCAGCTCAGGCAAAACTGATGCAAGAGCGCTATGCAGAGTATGGGGATCAGCTTGTGCAGCAAACCAAGCTGGAGAACGATCACGCCAAAGCAGTCGAGAACGCGACACTGGCACAGCAGGAATATGACGAAGCCTACGAGGCCTATAGCAATGCCGTAGCAAAGTCGAAGCAGTGGGACTACACAGGGCTTGGAACTTTGCTGACTACGATGGACGAAAAGGCCGTCCTGGACAAAGCGACAGAGAACCTGGAAGCATATCGAAAGGCGGAAGAAGAGGCAGCAGCAGCTGTTGAGGACAACGCAGCCAAAATTCAGGAGTTGCAGGAGGAGTTCCGCAACTACTCCGAAGAGGTTGCAGAGGCAACGGAAGTAACATACACGTCCTCCGAAGATCTGATTGCTAGCATGCAAAGCGTGACAGATGAGATCGCCGAATTGCAAGAGGCTTACGATCAGGCATACGAATCGGCACTATCCAGCCTTAGCGGGCAGTTTACTCTCTGGGATAATCTTGACGAAAAGCTGAAGGACATCGAAGAGCATACTGTCTCACAGATGACGGACAGCTTGGCGCAACAGGCTGAGTATTGGTCAGCATATAACGATAACCTTGATATCCTGGCCTCAAAGACAGACAGCATCCAAGGCCTTGATCAGATGATTGCCAGCTTTGCCGATGGATCCGCAGACTCTGTGTCTGCCATCGCGAGCATGGCGTCCTCATCTGATGCCGATCTGCAACTGATGGTGGATAACTGGCTGGCAGTCCAGAGCGCACAGCAGAGTGCAGCGGAGGAGCTTGCCAAGTTCCAGACAGACTTCGATGAGCAAATGGACTCCTTGACAAAGAAGTTGGAGGAGACTGTGGAGGAAATGGACCTCACGCAGGACGCTGCCAACCGAGGCAAAGACGCGATCCAGGCGTTCATTGATGGCGCCAATGCCAAGTACCCGGATGTGATCATCGCATTCCAAAACCTGAAGAAGGCAGCAGACAGCGCATTGCAGGGGTCTGTCGTGACAGAGACACCGACAACCACCACCAGGGGCTATGCCACTGGTACGCTGAGTGCAGAACCCGGCTGGTCCTGGGTTGGTGAGAACGGCCCGGAGCTGATGAACATGCGTGGTGGGGAGACGGTCCTCACCGCGAAGCAGTCCGCAGAAGTGGCCGGGACATCCAGCACCTTCTCCCCGCAGATCAGCATCAACATCACTGGTGGCGCTGATTCCAATACCATGGCTACCCTCCAGGCCTATTTGAATGGGGAGTTCATGGACCAGCTGAAAGAGCTGATGGAGGAGTCCCAGGCTGAGCAGACAAGGAGGCGGTATGTGTGACAACCTATCGGACCACCCAGGGCGATATGTGGGACAGCATTGCATACCGCATTATGGGCAGCACAAAGTATACAGATCTGCTGATCCGGGCGAACCGGCAGCACATCAACACCTTCTTCTTCCCCGCCGGCATTAACCTGACAGTGCCGGATGTGGATGAGCCGATCTATGACAAACTCCCGCCCTGGAAGGTGGTACCCGGATGAGCGACAAGGCAAGACGCACCGCGTACACCGTGGTATTCGATGGGGCGGACATCACGACAAACCTTGCGCCGTATCTCCTCAGTCTCACCTACGTGGACAAGGAGGAGGACGAGTCGGACGAGCTCACAATTGAGGTCCAGGACCGGGATGGCATCTGGATGCAGCAGTGGCTCAGTAAGGCCGTTGTCGCTGCTGCTACCAGTGCAGCCGGAACCGGCACCACCGAAGAGACTACGGACTACGTTGTTACATCTCCTACCGGCGTTAAGACCAGAGAGGATGCGACACCAAACAGCAAAGCAGCAGGGTCCATCCCTGGAGGTTCCACTGTTGCCGTAACAAACGTTTCCAATGGATGGGCGGACCTCACCATGGCCGGCAGGATGCTCCACCTGAAGGATGATTACATCCGCCCTGTTGGCATTGATGCGAATGGGAACACAATCTACGGGGACCCGATCAAGCCGGGAGGAAAGCCGAATCTGCCACCTGCTCCGGCTACGGTATCCCCAAAGCCAATCATGCCGGTACCTTCGGGCAACTCTGATAACTCCGTTAACTCTGATAACTCAGCGCCAATAGCTCTGATGTCTGCCAGAGGTAATCCGGCTATCATGCCGATGCGGATGCTTAACCAGTACCCGGAGATGGTGCAACTGGCACTCACCGAGTCCAGCGGTGGTGGAGGAGAGAAGCCCCCAGCAAGGACAGTAGACCCAACACCGAAGCCAGCCTCCGGGGGCGGTGGAAGCAGCGGAGGATCTACGGCAGTCAACAAGCAATCAGCATCTGGGACACTGGGGCCGTCTACGGTCCTCAAGATCCAGGCCACGATAATCCCGCAGTACTGGGGCAACGATGTGCCTCTGGACTGCGGGCAATTTGAGCTTGATAGCGTCAAGGCTTCCGGGCCTGAGGCAAAGGTGACCATCAAGGCCATGGCTCTGCCCTACACGTCAACAATCAGGCAGACAAAGAAGACCAAGGCCTGGGAGGGATACAACCTATCCGGTATCGTGGCTGAGGTCGCTGGCAATGCCGGCATGGCCAACATGTACCAGTCCAGCAACGATCCGACTTATGCCCGGGCTGAGCAGTACAAGGAGAGCGACATCGCCTTTATCTCCCGCCTGTGCCATGACGCAGGGCTGTCTTTGAAATGCACCAACAACTCCATCGTGATCTTCGATCAGAAGGAATTCGAGGGCAAGAGCGAGGTCCTCACCATCAAGTACGGGGACAAGAGCTACACCAGCTACAACCTGACTGTTGGCACGTCCGACACTGAGTATCAGTCCTGCCGGGTGTCCTACACGGATCCGGCAACCGGAATGGTGATTGAGGGCATTGCAAAGGTGGAGGACTACGGAGCCGATAAAAAGAACAATCAGCAGCTGGAGATTACCGCCAAGGTGTCCTCTGCTGCTGAGGCAAAGCAGCTGGCTGAGAAGCACCTGAGACTCCAGAACAAGCTGGCCAAAAGCTGCACCTTCAACATGCCCGGGAACACCGCGATGCTGGCAGGATGCACGGTGAAGCTGGAGGGCTGGGGCCTGTGGGATGGGAAGTACATCATCAAACAGGCCACGCACAAGATCAAGGACGAATACACCACGTCCATCAACCTTCGGAACGTGCTGGAGGGATACTGATGATTGCACATGACATCGTCCGTATTGGTGTTGTAACAGCCATTGACAACGGGGCGAGAAAGGCCCGAGTGAAGTTCCCGGACATCAATATGACGTCTGACTGGCTCTGGGTGCTCGACACTCACCCGCACATCCCTGACTACGATCCGACACCCCAGCGGACGGAGTACGAGGCCGGCGGATCTGGAGACCCCGCATTTGAGTCCCACAAGCACGATCTGATCATTAAGCCCTGGATGCCCCTCATCAATGACATTGTGGTGTGCGTGTTCGTTGACGTACATGATGGCACCGGCATTGTCCTGGGGCGGATAGGCCCATCCCAGGCGTAAAGGAGGGCTGACCATGGCCAATATTGGCTCTCTTGGAGACATCACCTTCCAGGTGAGCAGCGAGACGGTGAAGACCCTGGACAACATGACGTGGAGCGGATCAGCCCGGTACGGCTCCCATCAGGTGCACCTGGGCAACACACTGTCAGAGTTTTCCGGCGTGGATCTGGACACCATCACGTTTGACATGTACTTGTCTGTATATCTTGGAGTCAACCCAATGGACGACATTGTTACACTGTTTGGCTACGAGCGAGACGGTACAAACCTTTCGTTTATCGTTGGCGATAAGGTGTACGGGAAGTACCGGTGGAACGTGTTAAGCCACAAGGTCAAGATTGAGACCTACGACAACGCCGGCAACATGACCAGTGTCACGATCAGCGTGACGCTGAAAGAGTATACGAAGGGGTGATCAGATGGCACGAGTAAAAATCCGCCCAGCTGACCTCCGAAACATCAGCATTGACGAACAGGACACGGTGAAATCCGTGATTCAAAACATTGCCGTCCTGCTCAGCACCAGGAAGGGCACGGTCCCGATGTATCGGGAATTCGGCCTTGACTGGCGGGCACTGGACAAGCCGATGCCCCGCGCTCTGCAGCTGCTCCGCGTGGACATCAAAGAAGCAATTGAGGAGTTTGAGCCCAGGGCGCAGGTGCTGTCCATCGAATTTGAGGCGGACGCATCGAACCCTGGCATGCTGATCTCCTCGGTGGAGGTGGAGATCCTTGAGCAGTAGAAATCCGGATTACCAATTCATCGTCACCGATGCTGGAATCCTGACAGACGATCTGGAGAAGCTCTTTGAGCAGATCGTGGGTCACGCGCTCCATGCTGCGGACCCGGAAACCCTGATTGCCAGATGGGGTGCTGCTGCTTACGTGCAGCTCTGCGCTCTCATTAACTACGCAGCCAATCAGAACATCCCCTCCAGGGCAGAGGGTACCAACCTGGATGCCTTGGGCGAGCTGTTCTACTTGCACGAGAGACCGGGGGACAAGTACTCCCATTGCACCATGCGGTTCACCATCTCCCAGGCCCAGCCGGGGGCCATCCTGATCCCCGGAGGCACCAGGGTATCCAATGACGAAAAGACCATTGCCTGGGCCACGGAGGATGATTACTACATCCCTGCCGGAGAGACCACCGCAGAGCTGCCCGTGTACTGCCAGACGGCTGGGGCATCCAGTAACGGCTATGCCCCGGGAGCCATCAAAACGTGTGTCGATATTTTCGACTACTATCTGAAATGCGAGAACATCACGGAGACGGACGGCGGGGCCGATGCTGCCACAGACGATGAGTTCTATGAGCTCCTCCGGGCTTCGGAGGATGCCTGGAGCACCGCCGGGCCCAAAGGCGCCTATGAGTACCACGCCATGCAGGTATCCACGGAGATCCAGGACGTGGTGGCCAATACCCCGCAGCCGGGGCATGTGGCCTTGTACGTCCTCATGAAGGACGGGAAGCTGGCCGGTGAGGAGATCAAGAACGCCGTCCTTGCAGCGTGCAGCGCCGAGGACGTCCGTCCCCTGACGGACTTCGTGGAGGTGGCGGATCCGGAGGAAGTGGAGTACGACATCGACATCACGTACTACATCCCCAACGATTCCACCAAGAGCTCAGCGGAGATTCAGAACGCTGTGGAGGTGGCTGTCGAGTCCTTCACACAGTGGCAGTACGCCAACTTCGGACGGGACATCAACCCGTCCAAGCTGATCGCCATGCTCATGGAGACCGGTATCAAAAGAGTGGAAGTCGCATCCCCGGAATTCACAAAGGTGAATGACGGTTCGGACGGGCAGAAGCCTCAGGTAGCAAAGTGCAAGACCAGATCCATCAAGAGTGGGGGCCGAGAGAGTGAATAACGCATTCTCTGCTGAGACCCTCTTTGAGGCATTCCCTCTCGCACTCAAGAACGATCCCAAGATGGTGCTGCTGGCCCGGGTGCTGGCTCTCTGGTTTGCCAAACACCTGGAGGAGATCCCGAAGGAGATCGTCTATAAGAACATCGACACTGCCGATGAGCAGCTGATTGACATCCTGGCTCATGACTTTCATGTGGAGTGGTACGACTACGACCTTCCATTGGAGGCCAAGCGGGAGGTGCTGAAGCGCAGTTTCTACGTTCACAGGCACTTGGGCACAGTGGCAGCTGTCAAGGTGGCGCTCTCCGCCATCTACCCGGAGACACTGGTGGAAGAGTGGTTTGAGTACGGCGGTGAGCCGTACTATTTCCGCGTGGTTGTGGACATCACGGAGCCAAAAGGGCACCTCAGCAATGCGGACATCCTCCGGGCCGTGATGATCTACAAGAGCCTACGGTCCTGGCTGGAGGACGGCGCCATCTCCTACCGTCTCCGGTGTGAGTTGGTGGTTGAGACGTCCTTCCATTGGGTGGTCTATTCCACCCGGATCACTGGCACGTATCCGAACCGGGCCCGCCACGGCAAGATTGACGAGGACGCCATCATTGTCGAGACGGACAAGACGGAGAGGGCGTACTCCAACCCGCACACCGATCAGCTCACCACCGGCACTTACCCCAGCAGAGCACGGCACGGCAGCATCATGGATGCTGACATCAACGTAGAAACGGATGTCGAGGATGGCATGGCGTCTCCGAAGCTCACTGGTACCGTCCCGGATCGGGCACGCCACGGCAGCATCAATCAGGACGGACTCATTGTCGAGACGGATACCGCAGGAGGAGACTACTCCTCCAGGCTCACCGGCACCGTACCGGACAGAGCGACTCATGGCAGCATGCAGACAGACGGCATCATCGCGGAGACCGGGGGCAGCATGGACAACAACTATGGCACCCCGGCAGCACACACAATCAGGACTGGGCAATTCCCCGTAAAGGGGATTGTTGAGCCGGCAGCAACAGTCACCGCAGAGGGAGGCAACACCGGTATCGGAGCCAAACTTTGCGGGAGTCTTTTCTAAGGGGGAATGATACCCATGTTAGCCCCGGCATTTTTCAAGGACATCAACAACTACATGACCATGCGGATTTCTTACGCTCAGTACAGGGCAGGCAGTACCTGGTACAGGGTCCCTGCTACCAGCGTGGAGTCCACGGTCATGGAGGACGGCACGGTCCGGGTGAAAGTCAATGTCAACTCTGACACGCCTCTCACCGTGAACCGGCTGGAGCTGTACAACACGGCTGGAGAGCTGTGGAGATACCAGGACTGCGACATCGAGATTGGCATTGGCCAATCCGGAATTCTGTTCTGGCTGGACTTCCTGGTGAAGGAAGTTGTCAAGGAGGTGTAAACACATGTACCAGAGAACGTATTGGAAGGATCACGTCACGGATCCGTCCAGCTGCTATCACATCAATAAGACGCCGGACACGGAGGCTGATGTGTACACCATCATCCCTGCCGGCAACGTCATGGAGTACGGCACCCCGCAGGACCAGGAGCACTTCAACAACCTGGAGACTGGCGTCCTGGACAACCAGATCGCGCTGGCAATCCTGCTCAACCACGCCCGCCAGAATGCCTTTGTGCTTGAGACCGGCGTGATTGAGCTGAAGAACACCGGCATCTATCCCTACAACAATTCCAAGCAGTCCATCGAGATGAAGAACGGCAGGGAGAACACCGACTACATCGTGCTCACCGAGGTCAAGGCCTTTGTGGGCAATGTGGGCGAGGTCGAAATCAGCGACAAGCTGAACAACGGCTTCAAGATCGGCTACACCGGCAGTGCGCCGTCTGCGACCGTGAAGTACACCATCATTGGAGGTTATCTGAAATGATCATCATCAACAAGGACCAGGGTCCCAAGATCGACTATGAGGTCACCGGCAACAAGATCACCTTTGACGATGACCTGACCATCAACCTGGCGAAGCGTGAAGAGGACTGGGCAGTCCACATTGATGTCTGTTTCGACAGCACCAACTGCCTGGTTGTCGGCGCTGCTGCCGGCAGAAACTATGTGGCGGAGATCGACATCCCCGCCCGCGCCTACAACTACGTGGAGCCGGAAGAGGACCGGGGAGAGGAAGAGCGTGGCCCCGTTCCCGTGCCCATCCCGCTGGACATGGACAAAGTCACGCTCACTCTGTGGGAAGTTCCCCGCTGGTAAGGAGGTAAACACATGTCTAACTTCGATTTGACCGCTCTGGCCATCAAGGCCACCTGCCCCAACAATGAGGTCCTCTACGACAATAAGGGTATGCCATCCGTCATGGTGCGCATTCCCAAGATGACGTACAAGGACCTGGGCCTCGGTGATGATACCACCGTCTTCCCCGCCTTCCGTGTGAACGGCAAGGAAGTGGATGAGATCTATATCTCCAAGTTCCAGAACATTGTCCTGGATGGAAAGGCCTACTCTATCCCCGGTGTGGATCCGACCGTCAACATCACCTGCGATGCTGCCCGCAAGGCGTGCACCGACAAGGGCGAGGGCTGGCATCTCATGACCAAGTGGGAGTTTGCTGCCATTGCTCACTGGTGCAAGGCCAACGGCACCATGCCCAAGGGAAACAACAACTTTGGCAAGGACGTCTCTGAGACCATGTACAAGGCCATCCCCGCGCTGAAGGACTCCGCAGAGCAGAAATACAGAACTCTGCGGACTGCTACCGGCACCGGCCCGCTGTCCTGGTCTCACGATGGTACACCGTCCGGCATCTTCGACCTGAACGGCAACGTTTGGGAGTGGAATACCGGCGTCCGCTTCGTGTACGGTGAGCTCCAGCTGCTGGCTGACAACAACGCTGCGGACTACAAGCGTGACCTAACCGAGAGCTCCACCGAGTGGAAGGCTCTGGATGCTACCACTGGTGCGCTGATCACTCCGGATGGCAAAGGCACCACTACCAACAGCTGCAAGATCGACTGGCTGACCAACAAGTGGAGCTGGACCAATGGCCAGCTCACTGTGAAGGATACCGCACAGCACGTCTGCCAGCTGGAGGACGTGGAGTGTCAGGAAGGCGTCCTGGAGCCGGCACAGAAGATTCTCAAGGGCCTGTGCCTCTACAAGCCCGGTGAGGGCCTGGAGAGCGACAATCTCTGGGGCACCAACGGCGAGGCAGAGCGTGGCTTCTTCTCGGGCGGTCACTGGTGCGATGGCGCCGGGGGTGGCGTGTTCGCGAGTAGCTTCAGCAGTTCTCCGCGTTCCAGGGCCGGCTGGGACGTCGGGCTGCGCTCCGCTTTCTGCAAACTGTAATCTGCCACACTGTGTCCTGTAATCTCCGCGATAGCGGAGATTTTAGACGCAAATTTTTGATAACGAGATTCGTTATTTTATAACATTTCCATGCAAAGCCGTGGCGCATTCGATATAATGCGCCGAACTCAGACAGGAGGGGTACGCGATGGCCCTGGATGAAAAGGTATCTCGCAAGGAGGATTTGAAGATCCTCCAGAAGATCTTCGACATGATGGACTATGCGTACCCCGCCTTGGCGCAGTACCCCAAGTCTGAGAAGTTCGGCCTCGTTACAGACATTAAGCACTGCATGGATATCCTGCTGGAGCGCTGTATCGAGGCGCAGAAAAAGTACTATAAAAAGACCACGCTCCAGGACATGGACGTGGAGCTCATGAAGCTCCGGGCGTACATTCGCCTGTCCTTCCAGCTGAAATTCTTGCCCATGAAGAAGTACGAGATCTGGGCCGGAATGTTGGTCGAAATCGGTAAGATGTTAGGCGGATGGATCAAGACCGTCAATGGCCAGAAGTCTACATAGGGATCAGGTTGCCGCGTGGCTTCATCTCGGGCGGTAACTGGAACAATGGCGCCGGGAGTGGCGTGTTCGCGGGTAACTTCAACAATTCTCCGCGTTCCAGGGCCAACAGGAACATCGGGCTGCGCTCCGCTTTACCTCAGATGCCAGATACTCATGACTCACGGGTCATGTCTCAGTGCGGGAGGTTGTAAAGGAACCTGACTCCTTTGCTCTATGGATTGAGCCATGGATCTTTTCATGGGGCATAAAAATGCTATACCACGCAATCCAGTGTTCCGGCTGGCAACAGTACGGCACTCGTCAAACGTGGTGGGGAGAGGTGCAGACAGAGTGGAAAAGTACTCTCATTTGTACGAGCAATTCGCGACCTACGACAATTTGTATGACGGTTACCTTCTCGCCCGAGAGAACAAAAGGTTCAGGGAAGGTGTACTGGACTACTCTGCTCACCTCGAAGAATACATTATCGAGGACGTAAACCGGCTTCAGTGGATGACCTATTCCCCCGGTCCAATGGGGGAATTCATGGAGTACTTCCCCAAGAAGAGGATCATCTGCTATCAGCCGTTCCGAGACAGAGTGATCAACTGCGCAGCGTATAACGTGCTGTGGCCCATCTACTCCAAGTCCTTCTATGAGCACTCCTACGGATCCATCCCAGGACGTGGCCCACTGTTGGGCGTGCAGAAATTGCAGTCCTGGATGCAGCACCTGGAGAACTCGCCAAAGGACTGGACCATCGGCAAACTGGACATCGCGAAGTTCTTCTTCCGGGTCCCGGTGGACGTGCAGCTGCGGGAGCTCGGGCGTCCTCTCGCGGATCCAAAGATGATGTGGTTCCTGGAGACCGCGATCCGCTGTGACGGACGCGCCTTCGGCCTCCCGCTGGAGTGCCCAGATGTGGAGCTGGCGGAGAGAGTGCCAGGCATCGGCATGCAGGTTGGCTCCCTCATCTCTCAGATGACCGCCAACGTGGTGCTGACTCCCTTGGACCACTACATCAAGAGGGTCTTGAAAGTCCCGTATTACATCCGCTACATGGATGACATGGTGATCATCGCCCCGTCCAGATCGGAGTGCAAAGCTGCCATCAATGAGATAGACGCCTTTCTGAAGTCCAGGCTTGGCCTCCAGCTGAACAACAAGACGCAGGTCAAGTCCATCGGCAACCGGATAGAGTTCATCGGTATGATGGTGGCACCGCATCAGATCCACATCAGGAAGAGCACCACACTCCAGATGAAGCGGAAACTGGAGTACTGCAAACAGAAGTACGCCGACAACAAGAAGGACTTTCGGTATGTTCACAGCGTGTATGAGTCCTACCAAGGCATGCTGAAACACACGGACAGCACGAATCTTTCGCAGAAGCTCATGGAAGACTTTGTGCTTGTGAAACACAAACCAGAAGAATACAAAGAGGACGACTGGTAGCCCCAGCCGTCCTCTTTTCCTATCGCGAGGTGTTTATCATGACGTTATCTGACATCATCTCCAGCGGTCTGCTGGGGATTGCTATCCTGCTCACCATAGTCCAGATTGCCCCTATCAAGATCGACCCTTGGTCCTGGATCGGCAAAGCCTTCAATAAGGACATCACACAAAAAGTGGAGCGGTTGGAGGGTAATATCTCTAACGTCCAGGATGGGTTGAGGATTGAAACGGAGGAACGGCGAAAGGGAGATATCATCCAGTGCAGGGTCCGGATACTCAGATTCGCTGATGAGCTTGCCAATGAGGTGCACCATTCAAAAGGGCATTTCGAGCAAATTCTTCAGGACGCTCAGCAGTATGAGCGATACTGTATGACGCATCCGGAATTTGAAAACGGCCTGACAGGGCCATCAATAACGCACATCAGAGAAGTGTACAATCAATTATTACGGGAGGGAAAATTTAGATGAACGAAACCATTGCAAAGAGGATTGCGAGCCTTCTGACGGTTAAGTCCATCATGACCCTGATCCTGACCATCGTGTTTGCCGTCCTGGCACTGCGTGGCGAGATTGGGCAGGACTTCATGACCGTCTACACCATGGTGGCCGCCTTTTTCTTTGGCTATGCTACTACGAAGGAGCGGGAGGGAAAATCATGACACCTGCAGAACGTCTCGTTGCTACTGCCCTGGCGGAGAACGGTTACCGGGAGAAGGCCAGCAACGCCAACCTGGACAGCCCCACCGCCAATGCCGGCACCGCCAACTGGAACAAGTTCGCAGCAGAACTGGATAAGACGGACATCATGAACGGGCCGAAGAACGGCTACGACTGGTGCGCCTGCTTCGTGGTCTGGTGCTTCTACAAGACCTTCGGCCTGGAGCTCTTCCGGAAGATCACCGGCATCCCGGCGAAATCTGCTGCTGCTGGTGTCGGCTTCCTCCGGCAGTACTTCTCCAACATCGGCGGCCTGGTCTCCGTGCCCCAGCCGGGGGATGTGATCTTCTTTCGGAATGCAGCCGGCAACGCGTGGCAGCATACCGGCATCGTAACCAAGGTGGCGGATGGCTGCGTGGAGACGGTAGAGGGCAACGCCGGGACGCCACAGGGTGTCAACACCTTCCGCTATGCACTCGGGTACAACCGGATCGGCGGATACGGTCGGGCGAAGTGGGATCTGATCCCCGAAGAGAAGCCCGCAGCGAGCGCTTCTCCGGCGCCCTCAGTGACGTCTCCCGATCCTGCCATATCCAAGCCTTCCCCTGCGCCTGAGGCCTCATCCTGGAGCGCTGAGGCCCGCTCCTGGGCCATCCAGAAGGGCTTGTTCTCCGGTGATGGCAACGGGAACTATGACTGGCTGGGCAACGTCACCCGCGAACAGCTCGCCGTGCTCCTGTACAAGTACTCACAACTGAAATGAGGCCGTCCAGGAAGACGGCCCCAGGAATCGCGCCATGCGAGCCTCAGGGAGGTCTCCAGCGCGGGAGATATAGGAATAGCCCCCGGGATGCTCATCGCGTCCTGGGGGCTATTTTTGCGCCCTGGCGGGGCTATCAGCTTGTCAGTCTTCGAGGGCGTCTTCCTCCGGCTTCAGGAACTCCCGGATGTCATCCTCATCTATCTCCCGGAGCTCGGTCCACCGGCCACGCTCGTAGTAGTCATCCAGTCTCTCTGTGATGTCATCGTAGCAGGCCTGCGGATCATCGGCCACACCGGAGCCAACCACATCCAGGATGTCACACTCTCCGGCTTCCAGGTCCTGCTTGATCTTCAGGATGCTCGCTGCTCCGTCCTTCCACTGGTCGGAGACGAACAGGATGCACTCATCGTCCGCCAGAACAGCCAGAGAGTAGATGCCCTGGCACTCATACAGCTTGTACTCTTTCATGTCGTTCGTTCCTTTCTTCTTGGTGGGGCAGGGCCATCATAGACCCTGCCCGGGTGTGATGTCAAGGCTCAGATGTCCAACGTGGACAGCTTGTCGAGGATGGCCCGGCAGGTGGCCAGGTCCTTCTGCTTGCGTGCGGTGGTGCGCTCATCGTCCTTCCAGATGTCGAGCGTCCTGACGATGGTGTCTGCCTCATCCTGCACCAGATCGCGGATGAGGTCACATTAGGCGAGGGTGAATTTCACAGATCACCCCTCCCTTCGTCCGGCCCGAAGGCCCGTTCTGACTCCGCCAGATCAGCCCAGTCGTTGGCCTCCTCCCAGCAGGTGTCCCAATCGTACTCGTCCCAGTCGTACATTGTGCACTTTCTAGTTTGCGGGGTATTCCCACGTTGCGTTGGCGAGGATGCCGGCCAGCTTCTCGCCATGGATGTCGTACTGCCAGCGGATGAACTCCGCGATCTCCTGTGCGCTGCACTCCTCCATGTTTCCGAGGTTGTCGTAGTAGCTGTTGAGCATGACCGCGTTCTGGTCCTTCTCCAGGATGCCCCGTGCGTAGATCACGGTCTCCTCATCGGCGAACTGGTAGATGCCCGTGCGATCATCGTAGTCTCCGCACACAACGTACATGTGCCAGCTGCGCCCGGTCTTCCAGACGATGATGGACTGGATGCCGTCCCGGATGTCGCTCTCGTTCTCAATTACCAAATCTCTCAGTGCTGCCATAATGACCTTCCTTTCAGATGTTGTGCCCGTGTGGCCGATAGCGCAGCCGTTGTGGATTAGATGTTGTACTCGTACAGCTCGTGGTCGTTCTTCCAGTAGATGAACCGGTCGAGCTCCTCGGGGCTCATCTGCTCAGGCTCGTAGTCCTCGATGTAGTCCTTGGGGCCGAAGGTCTCAGCATTCGGATCGAAGACGTCAGCCATGGCGATGATCTTGGCGGGGATCCGGCCATTGGCAGCGGGGATGATGATGTAGCGGAGCCAGAGGAGATCATCGTAAACGAAGATCTTCTTGAGGTACTTCTCTTCGGAGTCGGTCCAGCTCAGATCGTTGATGTACTCAGCCAGCTGGCCGAATACCTCGAGCCGGGTGGGGGCCTTGCTATCATCGTAGATGTCGCGGACAACCATGTCCATGTGAGCGACCCGGCCCTTGTGGTCGATGTTGTGGCAGCTAACGTTGCCGGTGTAGCGGTACAGCTTGTTCATTTTGTGATCTCCTTTCGATGTCCCCGTCTCGCCGATAGGTCAGCGTGTTGTCATCAGAACTCGCAGACGATGAATCCGCCGTCAGCCATGTAGCTGACTTCCTCATAGGGGTCTTCCATCTTCGCGGTCTTGGCCTCTGCGATCTGCTTCTCGCTCAGGTGCTCGCGGACCTCGGCCATCTTCATCCGGCGCTTCTTGCCGTTTCTGGGGTAGAAGTAGAATTTCATGTGTTGGTTCCTCCTCTGTTGTGTTTCGCTGTTCTCTTGTTTCCATGGCCTATATTACTACTACAGCAGTAGTTTTGCAAGAACTTTTTTGCCCTGAGTGTTCAAAAAATTGAACAAAATTTCCGGCCTGTTTTTGTGCACTTTGCCGTGCTTGCCAGCTGGCCAGCCCTGTGGTAAGATTGGGGAGCACCAGGAGGTGAACGCCATGACAAAGGTTCCGGATTTTCAAGTGAGAGCAGCCCACAAATGGGATAGCGCCAACTTAGACAAGCTGGCGGTGGCGGTACCCAAGGGGACCAGGGAGAAGGTCAAGGCCAGGGCTGCGGAAATGGGACTGAGCATCAACAAGTACGTTTACTCACTCATCGAAAAGGACCTACAGGAGCAATGAAAAAAGCCCACCCTTTCACGGGGTGGGCCTTTTTCGTTGCCCCCGGATCACCATGCCCGGGCGCTGCTCTTTCGGCTGAATCGGCGGAGAAGCTCCATGTACGGGACTACTCGGTCCACGTCCTGCGACCACTCGAAGAAGTCGTAGGACTCAGCCTGGTCTCGGACTCCGTAGCGCAGATCATCCGCCTCGCAGTTCTCCCCCACGAAGACGGTGCTGTACATGTCCTTCACGGTCCACGGGTCCTTCTCATCCGGCACGTTGTCGATCATGACCGTCATGAGCACCCGGGGGCCTCCGTGGACGGTGAACTCCTGGAACTCCTGCTCGGTCATGGACTGGAAGTTCTCCGGGTATCTGAAGACGGTGAAGATCACATACAGGGCGTCAGGCCTGCCAGTGGCTTCCCCGTACTTCTTCACCATCTCCTTCTCTGCCTGGACCATCTGCGCCTCGCTGATCTGCTCCCCGTTGCCCCGCACGATCCCAAACTCGCGGGTCAGCATGTCCCAGATCCAGCGACACTCGCCCCGGTATTTCCGGGCCATCAACCAGGCGAAATCTGCTGCCATCATATTGGCCATCCTTTCTGCCCGTCATGCCGATAGCGCAGCATCAGTATCAGTGGAGGTAGCAAGCGGTTCCGCGGTACGCGTAGTAGTAGCCGTTGCGGTCACGGCCTGCGGTGATGTCAGAGTTGCTCACCCGGCGGATACCGCGCTTCGCACGGATCCGGGTCTTGATCGCGTCCATCAGCTGCTGGGGGAGCTCGAAGGTCTTCTTCTCCTGGCCATCACGGTCGCGGTTGCTCAGCCGGCTGATGTGGAGATCGCGGGCCTTACGGGCCTCCTCCTTGCTGCCGAAGAACTTCTCGCCGTAGCGGTTCTCGCCGATCGCGTAGAACTTGTCGGATGAGATCTCTTCGAGCTTGTCGTTCCAGATGGTGGAGGCCCAGTAGTTGTCGGAGTTGATCCGGACATCCGGATCGGTGACGCGACCAACGAACACCTCGAGGCCGGCATTGATGCCGAAGTGGCGCTCGTTCTCGCTGAAGGACCGGATCAGGATCCGGATGATCTCCGTTTCGTTGGTGAGATCGACCTTGGCAACCTCGCCCTGGCTTCCAGACATGGAGCTGGCGTTGAAGGTGTAGCCCTTGGAGAGGTACTCGTTGATGCGGTCGGTGAAGGTCTTGTTGATATCGATGAATTTCATGTTGTTCGTTCCTTTCTCCCCGTTGTGCCGGTAGGTCAGCGTTGGTGGTTGGTAGGTTGCCAGTTGGAATCAGGCGGTCTTGCGCTTCCGGCTCTTTCTGTACGCGCTCTTGAGCTCGGAGTAGTTGATGTAGTGGCTGACATCGTAGTTGTAGGGGAAGCGGTAGACTCCGAAGATCGCGAACTGCTTGGGCTTCTTGGTGGTGGCCATATCGTTCATTCCTTTCTCCCCGTATAGCCGTTAGGACAGCTTATTCAGTGGTTGGATCAGCAGGCCTCGTAGATGGTCTGGCGAGCTTCGCGGTCGAAGCCGATCTTGTGATACCGGATGGTATCGATCACTTCGAGGCGGTCGTTCCAGATGTCACCGCGCTCCTCGCTGCTGTTCGGAGTGACGAACTTCTCGTTGCAGCGACCGATCACGATCTCGATGCCGTCCAGGAAGGTCAGCTCATCGAAGGTGTTGCGGACCAGCACGCGGATGATCTCGTTGCCGTTGGTCAGATCGATCTTGGCACGCTCGCCTTCGGAACCACACATCGTGGTGGTGTTGATCACGTAGCCAGCGGTCAGGTAGCTGGTAACGATCTCGCTGTACTTCTTGTTGATCTCGATGTATTTCATAGTGTTCTCCGTTTCTCCCCGTGTTACCGATGGGTCAGTATTTATTGTTGTTGATGTCTTAGCGGTTGTTGTGTGTATCTCTCTGTCTCTGGCGATATATTACCACATGACATATTCCCTGTAAAGACTTTTTTGTTCAGCAAATTGAACAAAATTTTTGCTCCCTGTTCATCGAGTTGAACAAAAGGAGCAAATCACAGGTTTAATTGACGCTTTAAGAAACGGCGATGTAATATTAAATGGGCCACAACATTAAAAGCTGTGGCCCATCTGATAAGTAGTGGCTATTAGGTCTTGCTCCTGGGGGTGGCCGTCTTGTCCATGCGCCTGACGCTGGTGTCCCGGACCAGCACATCAGAGATCTCACAGCCCAATGCTTCACAGATCGCATCGAGGTGATTCAGGTTGATGTGCTCGGTCAGCTCGTTGTACCAGTCGTTCACCGTGGACGGTCGGATACCGGTCTTGGTGGCAAGAGCCTTTTGCGTCATTCTCCGCTCGCCAAGCAGAGTCGACAACTTGATCCTGATCATAGCCATGCTCCTTTCTATAGGATTTTACTATTATCGTCTCTCTGGCGCATGGATTTGTGATAGAATAACTGCATGGGAGACAAAATAACGAATTCCGGCATTTTTAGACAAAAAGAGTCGAAGGACTTGCAAAAAGCAAGTCCTTCGACTCTCGCTAATCAGGTAACACCCCAGAAAGCACGATCCATGGACCGATCAAACAGATCTGAATTCCATGGTTCGAGCTTGCTGGTTTCAGTACGCCCGAAGGGACTCGAACCCCCAACATTCAGAACCGGAATCTGACGCTCTATCCAATTGAACTACGGGCGCATATCTCACATGCACGCTGCATTTTAGCAGATCCGGGGGCGGTTGTAAAGGGGGTTAGGCGAAAAATTTCCTTGGAAGTTTCTACCTTTTCTAGCAGAATCTCTAGTGAACTGGACGGAATCGCGCTTTTCGTTCCCCGTTCGAGCCCGGACCGTCTTAGAGCCAATCCCCGCCATCCTGCTCCGGGTCAGACTGTGGCTCTGCGGTTCTCCCATCATCGGATCACTCCGTCCTGGTGGACAGGCTCCAACTCTGTGTTCCCTTTTCTGGCCCACACCAGGGCCTCAAATGCGGAGACCTCTTCCTCCGGCCGGTACAGCTCCCGCATGTGAGAGAAGATATGGTCATATCCATAATTTTCTATTTGGTACCTCTCGCACAGGTCGTACACCATCTTGGCCCGATTCATGTTTGCAGACAGGAACCCGTAATTCAGCCAGAAGGAATCCGGTATCTTGTCCATCAGTTCCTCAGGGGTCATCTCACAGCGGATCATCTTCAGGTAATACAGGATGGACGCCAAAAGGGCGCTGTATCCGTGCACATTCCTCTCCTCGGTGATTGTCATGTCAGACCTCCGCAGGAGCGGCACACGCCGATGGATCGGTCCGATCCCTCCCGGAAGACCCATCCCCGCAGCCAGCGGTCCGATGTGTCGCGGATCCGTTGGACTCTTCCCCAGCGCTCTCCGCAACGCTCTCTTCGATGGCATTCCCGGCCTCCTCTATGGCGTTCTCAGCGGCATATGGGACGGCGTATTCCACAGCGTACACGGTATCGTACGCGGCCTCTTTCCCATCGTCCTCTTTGGGCGCGAGGAATGCATCCAGGTCCACGCTCTGGGGCAACTCGATGGGAAAGGGGAGCCCCCTGTGGATCACCACCTGGGTCAGGAAGATGCTCACGGCCTCGGAGACGGAGAGCCCCAGCGCAGTCAGCACCCGGTCCGCGTCTCCCTTGACGCTCGGGTTCACCCGTGCGGAAATAACTCCACTCTTTTTCATCAAGATCGCCTCCTTCCACGGGAATATACGCCCAATCTATATGGATTGCAATACCTCCTTCCGGGAAAATTGAAGTGTTGTCTTTCTATTTTATCATTCTTAATTCCCAAAAACAAGTTTCAGAGAATGTTCAAGTTACTTTTCCGTGCAGTTGTGCTTTAATAGATTTAAAACGGTACAAGGCCGTATCGTCTGCATGTGAATGTCAGACGCTCTTCCCAGAGAAGACAGCCGGCCCCGGATCTTATTGGATCCGGGGCCGGCGTTCTCTTGTCACACTGTTTTCGTCATCCGAGATCCGGGGTGTCGTGGAGCACGATGGCATCTCCCAGGACGCCCTCCGTCTCCAGCACAACGATCTCGTTCTCTCCCTGGTGCAGCCAGGGTGCCGGGAGATACAGCCGCCTTTGCGGGCCGATATTCCAGAGCCGTCCCAGCGCCCTGCCATTCACAAACACCACCGTTTTGCCATATCCCGGGCATTCCAGGAAAGTGTCCGCCGGCTCCTCGGTCTCCAGGCAGAACCGGGAGAAGCTGGGCAGTCCCGGCTGTACGGGCCAGTTCCACTCCAACCTGCTGAGGTCCGTGAGGGGCAAGTTGTAGCGGCTCCATCCAGTGATGTGCCTCCCGTCCAAATGCATCGGCCCCTCCAGGCCCTTTCTCTGCCGCTGCAGCGCGGGCCCGAAGTTCACCCGGCCCAGGTTCTCCACCAGTATCGCGATCTCGTCCTCCGGCTCCAGGGCCTTCGGCAGGGTGTATCCCTGCTCCAGTTCCTCCCCACTGCAGGTACAGAGGGGCTCATAGTTCACGAAGATCTGCACCCGATCCCGGGCCAGCGGAATCTGCAGTTTCCGGCCGGCGGCGTATTTGCTCAGCACCGTCCTGTAGAGGATGAAACCGGTGCTCTGCCCCAGCCGCTCCATGGATTCGGGATCATCCAATTCGAGCACTGGTCCGAGGCGGCTGCCGTACACGTTGTAGAGGAAATCGGTGCGGCCAAGGCACGGCAGCTCCCCATATGCCTTTTTGGGGATGGGCGGCGGCAGTTCCGCCGTGGAGCCGGGGTGCATCCGCTCCAGCATCACCTGGATGGCGTAGTATGAGGCGGTGGGGGTGCCGTCCTCCGCCAGAGGGGCGGCGTAGTCATAGGAGGTCACATCCGGGGTGAGGCGGTCGTAGTAGTTGGCGCCGTTCATGAAGCCGAAGCTGGTGCCGCCGTGGAACATGTAGAGGTTGGCGCTGCCCAGGGTGAGGGCGTCCTTCAGCTCCTGGGCCACCTGCTGGGGGTTCTGCCGGGCGTGGGGCCCGCCCCAGGCATCGAACCAGCCGTCCCAGAGCTCCATCACCATCAGGGGGCCGTCCGTCCAGTCCCGGAGGATGGGCAGCCGCTCCTTCACATGGGAGCCCGTGTTCACCGTGGGGTGGACGCCGGGCAAGGTGCCGCCCTTGAGGCAGGACTCCGTGGGGCCGTCTGAGGTCACGAAGGGCTGGGTGAGGCCGCCCTTGCGCATGAGATCCGCCAGGGCCTGGAGGTACACCTTGTCCGCGCCGTAGCTGCCGTACTCGTTCTCCACCTGGAAGAGCAGGATGTTGCCCCCGGCGGAGATCTGGTGGGCCGCCAGGATGGGCAGCAGCTTCTCGTAGTATCGGGCTACCGGGTCCATGAAAGCCGGGTCTGGGGTGCGCAGGGGCACGTCCTCCTCCCGGAGCAGCCAGGCGGGAAAGCCCCCGAACTCCCACTCCGCACAGATGTACGGGGACGGCCGGACGATGGCCCACAGCCCCAGGGACTGGGCCAGCTCCAGAAAGCGGGCGATGTCCAGCTCGCCGGCAAAGGAGAACTGACCGGGCTCCGGCTCGTGGAGATTCCAGGGCACATAGGTCTCCACCGTGTTGGCCCCCATGGCCTTCAGCTTGGTGAGCCGGTCCTCCCAGTACGCCGGGGGCACCCGGAAGTAGTGGATGGAGCCGGAGATGATCTGAAACGGCCTCCCGTCCAGCAGAAAGTCCTTTCCGATTTCGAATGTGTGCATGGTCTTCACCTCTTCCCCTGGAGAGTACCACAGGCGGCACCGCCCTGCAAGGGAGGATTTTTGGGCTTTTCGAGAGAATTTGTCCCATCTGCCCTTCCCCGCCGCCGGGCAGAGAAAACCCCGCGGGGCGCGGCGGCAGACGCCGCGCCCCGCAGGGTTGGATTGATCTTCTCAGCGGAGTGCGCCGGCCGCCTTGAGGGCGTGCTGCTGGGCCTCGAACTGAATGGTGTAGAGCTGATAGTACCGGCCCTTCTTGGCGAGGAGCTCCTGGTGGTTGCCCTGCTCCTGAATCACGCCGTGAGACAGCACGATGATGTTGTCTGCGTGCTGGATGGTGCTGAGCCGGTGGGCCACGATGAGCATGGTGCCGATGTTCTTCATCTTCTCCAGGGAGTCCTGGATCAGAAGCTCGGTCTCGGTATCGATGTTGGCGGTGGCCTCGTCCAGGATCATCACGGCGGGCTTGTGGAGGATGGTGCGGGCAAAGCTCAGAAGCTGCCGCTGGCCGGCGGAGAAGTTGTTGCCCCGCTCCCGCACCGGCTCGTCCAGCTTCTGGTCCAGCCGGTTGATGAAGTGGTCTGCGTTCACGTAGCGGCAGGCCTTCCAGATCTCCTCATCGGTAAAGCTCTCCTCCCGCAGTACGATGTTGCTGCGGATGGTGCCGGAGAAGAGGAACACGTCCTGGAGCATCTGGCCGAAGTGCCTGCGGAGGGAGGAGATCTTGATGTGGCGGATGTCGATGCCATCGATCAGGATCTGGCCCCTCTGGATGTCGTAGTTGCGGCAGATGAGGGAGAGAATGGTGGTCTTGCCGGAGCCGGTGGCGCCCACGAAGGCCACGGTCTCCTTGGGCTTGATGTGGAAGGACACGCCCTTCAGCACCCACTCGTCCGGCACGTACTGGAACCACACGTCCTTGAACTCGATCTCGCCCTGGATCTCGTCCAGCTCGATGGCGTCCGGCTCGTCCACCAGATCCGGCACCATGTCCATCACGGTGAAGATCTTCTCGGCGGAGGCGAAGGCGGACTGCAGCATGTTGAACTGCTCGGCCAGGGTCTGAATGGGGTTGAAGAACTTGGAGATGTACATGTAGAAGGCCACGAGGACGGAGCTGTCTATCACCTGGCCCATGAAGCGGATGTCCTGGATCACGCCCTTGCCGCAGAGGTACAGCAGGCACATGGTGGAGGAGATGTACAGCATATACACCATGGGCCGGAAGATACCGAACACGAAGATCTGCTGCTGTTTCGCCTTCTTCAGGGTGTTGGACCGGTCCAGGAAGTCCTCCATCTTCTCCTGCTCCCGGTTGAAGATCTGGGTGATCTTGATGCCGGACAGGTTCTCGGAGAGATAGGTGTTGATGTCCGTGGTGGCGTCCTTCACCCGGCGGTACACCCGGCGGGTAAACTTCCGGAAGATCACGGTGAAGAGCACCAGGAACGGGATGAAGCAGAGGATCATCAGGGTGAGCATGTAGTTCAGGATCAGCATGGCGCCCAATACGCCGATCACCAGGAAGACGTTGCGGACCATGGTGACCAGGATGTTGGTGAACATCATGGAGATGGCGTTGGTGTCGTTGCACACGCGGGTTACCAGTTTGCCCACGGGGATCTGGTTCAGCTGATTGTGGCTCAGGCTCTCGATGTGGGTGAACACATCTTCCCGGAGCTGGGAGAGGATCTTCTGGCCGGTGCGCTGGAGGATGATGGCCTGGAAGTAGTTGCAGACCAGGGACACGATGAGGATGCCGGCGTAGGCGCCCACCATGATGTACAGGTTTTGCAGCGGGAAGTCGTTCTTCACCAAGTCCTCGATCTCGCCGATGATGAGGGGCGAGACGATGTCGTAGGCGATGGAGACCAGCATGATAAAGAGCACCAGCGCGAAGGACTTCCAGTACGGCTTGGCGTAGACGATGAGCCGCTGCATGATCTCGCCGTCCGGGACGTTGCGGTCGAAGCCAATGGCTTCCTTCTTGTTCTTGATGCCGGCATACGCCACCACGAAGATGATGGCGAATACGCCGATGATGGCGCCCACAATGAGAACAGGCAACCACTCACGCATTGTGAGCACCCCCTTCCTCTTCCAGGCGTTGGAGATCTACCATGTGGTGGTATGCCTCACAGTGTTGATAGAGATCGGCATGGCTGCCCACCGCCACGAGACGGCCGTCATCGATGAAGACGATCTTGTCCATCTGCTCGATGGTGGAGATCCGATGGGCGATGAGAATGGTGGTCCTCCCCGCCCGGGTGCGCCGGAGGTTCTCCAGGATGGTCTTCTCCGTGCCGGTGTCCACCGCGGAGACGGAGTCGTCCAGGATCAGGATGGGGGCCTCTTTCATCAGGGCCCGGGCGATGGAGATGCGCTGCTTCTGGCCGCCGCTCACCGTGACGCCGCGCTCGCCCAGTACCGTCTCATAGTTGTCTGCAAAGCCCATGATGTCATCGTTCACATCGGAGAGGGTGGCGGCATTCCGCACCGCCACGGGGTCCGGCTTCCGGATGCCGAAGGCGATGTTGTTGGTGATGGTGTCGCTGAATAGGAAGTTGTCCTGGGGCACGTAGGCGCAGGCGGCCCGGACGTCCCGGATGGACACGGTGTTCACATCGTGTCCGTCCACGAAGATGGTGCCGTCCGGCACGTTGTAGGTACGGAGAATCAGATCCACCAGGGTGGTCTTGCCGGCGCCGGTCTTGCCCACAAGGCCCACGCTCTCGCCGGGCTTGATCTCAAAGGTGATGTGGGAGAGGGCATCGTACTCCCCACCGGGATAGCGGAAGGTGAGGTCCTGGAAGCGGATGCCACCCTTGACGTTGCTCAGGTGCTCCACATTGGGGCGATCTATCACGTCCTGTTTGGCGTCCAGCAGCTCGCTGATGCGCTTCAGGGAGGCCTTGCCGCGGCTGGTCATATCAATGAGCTCAGACACCGCCATGATGGGCCACACCACGGCGTTGAAGTAGCTGATGTACTCCACCAGCTGGCCGGCGTTAAAGGTGTGGTTCCACACCAGGAAGCCGCCGTAGCCCAGCACGATGCAGATGACAGACTCCACAAAGAGGGTGGCGAGGATGCGCAGCAGCACGGAGAACCGGGTGTAGTCCACGTTGGCCTCCTCGTTCTCCTTGTTCAGCTGCTGGAAGGCCCAGAGCTCCTTGGCCTCTTTCACAAAGGCCTTGATCACGGCGATGCCGGAGAAGCTCTCCTGGGAGAAGTCAGACAGCATGGAGAAGGCCTCCTGGCGCTTCTCCCACTTGGCGGACATGTACTTGCCCACCACGGTGCTGGCGCCCAGGAGCAAAAACATGGGGATCAGGGCCAGGAAGGTGAGAAACACGTTCATCCGGGCCATTTTCATGATAGACATGCCGCCCATCAGCAGGGCGTCAAAGAACATCAGAAAGCCGGAGCCGTAGCAGTCCTGCACCGTCTCCAGGTCGTTGGTGAAGAGGCTCATCAGGTTGCCCACTTTGTTCACCTGATAGTACTCCCGGGAGAGGTCTTTGGCGTGGTCGAACATCTGGTTGCGCAGGTCCGTCTCCACCTTGATGGCAGAGCCGAAGATGCAGACACGCCAGGCAAACCGGCCGATCACCATGGACAGTATGACACCCACCATGGGCATGCAGATCCGGTCCAGCAGGAAGTCCATGTCGAAGGTCTCCATGCTGCCGTTGACCAGCACCGCGCCATCGTTGATGCCGTTTACCACCATCTGGTACAGTTCCGGTATCACCAACTGCATGTAATCCACAACGATCAGGGCGGCTAATCCCAGCAGCAGCCAACCGCCGTACTTGACGTAGAAGCGGTTGATGTATTTGCCGAAAATCATAAGCTCGATGCGCTCCTTTGCGCCGGACGATCCGGCAGGTTATCCCGCAGTGTTCCGAGAGATCTCATTTCCAACTTTCTTGTACCTCCCAAACACGCGACCGCCATTATAGCATGTGGGAAAATGGGTTACAAGGCCAAAAAATAACGGTTTTCTATCCTTTTTCGGCGCTTAGTATGGTATTTCAGCCGTCTCCCTGCAAGCCGCATAACCCCGTCCCATCCCCCTAAATTGCGGGCAAAAAGCGGCCAGGTGGGGCTTCCCACGGAAAGCCTCTCCTGGCCGCTTCCATCATGCGTGCCCTACAGTTTTTTCGTAAAGCAGATGATCCGGTTCGCCTCTGCAAACCCCATCTTCAAGTGGAATCGCAGGCTGTCCTCGTTGTCCAGCTCACAGTCGCTGGCAAATTCCGTACAGCCCTTGGCTTTCGCCCACTTCTGGCACTCCCCTAAGAGCCGGGTTGCAAGTCCCTGCCGCCGGAATCCCTCCCGCACAAAGATGCCCTCCAGATACCCCACGGGGCTGGTCTCGGTGCCCTCCACGTAGTCCCGCCGCAGCTGGCATTGGGCAAAGCCAACGGGCAGATCGCCTTCGAAGGCGAGAAAGCAGGCGGCATGATCGCTCGTCACCAGATCCGCAAAGCCCTCCGCGAGGTCCGAGACCGTGCTGTCCTGCCACATTTGCACCGCCAGCTCTGCCAGAACTGCGGTCTCGGCGCTTGTGGCCTGTCTGATTATCATGATTCTCTCCCTCCCCAGGCAGCGATCTCTCAGCGCAAATCGTGCATCTCAATCCTTGTGCACTGCTGCTCCTCATCAAAATCAAACGCCACAATCCATGGCATGACCACCTTGATCCTCTGGAAATCATCGTACCCAAAGGAGGGGCGAAAATAGCGGATCACGGTACACAGGGCCGTCCCGTGGCTCCCGATGACGATGTTCTTCCCCGCATACCGGTCCAGGAGATGCCGCAGAGCCGCCAGGTTTCTCCTCTGCACTTCCTGCAGGCTCTCTCCATCAGACAGCTTGAACGTGAAGTCCTCCCACTGTCTCCTGGCAAAGCTGTCAAAATCATCGATCCAGCCGCTTTCCACCTTTCTCTCCCGAAAGGCGTCCACGATGTGAATTTCATATCCATACCGCTCTGCAAAGTCCCGGACAGTGTCCACCGCCCTCTTGTACGGGCTGGAAAAGACCGCATCGATCTCCTTGTCTTTCAGGAATGCGGTGACGAGCGCCCTGTCTCGCATCCCCTTGGGGGAGAGCTCCCGCAGGGCGTCATCGTGGTTGCTGTTGTTCGGCTCTGCATGGCGGACAAAATACACTCGCGTCATAGGCTCCTCCTACTGTATCCCCAGCGAGGCCAGGTCCGTGGGGTCGAAGTCAAATTTCCTGCACATCGCATCCAATTTCTCATCGGGCGATGGGACCACCCACTTCCCGTTCCAGCGCAGACAGTGCACGGCGCTCAGACGGCCGTACAGCGCCTGGGGCGTGATGGGCTTCGCCCCCCGGACCTTGCGGATGTGATTTTTGGTGTCCGCCACCATCTGGGTGGCCAGGTGGTTCAGAAAGAGCCAGCTCCTCTCCAGGAACTTGTCCACGAGGTAGTCGTTGTCCTGGGGCAGCAGGACGTCATAGGCCTGGAACAGCTGCTCCATCTCCTGGCGGAGCTTGTACAGCTGATACACCGTTTTCTCCGGCAGGCTCAGCTGATCGGTCTCCAGCGTGAGCGTACCATGGGCCTTTTTCCCTCCTGCCAGCCTCTCTTCCTCCGATACCTGCTCCAGGCTGCCATATCCATCAGCAGAGCAAGTCGGCAGGAAATGTTCAACGGACTCACTGCCTCTTATGGGATCTTCCCCCATCGCCTCTATCACGTCCCGTCTCATGCGCAAAGAGTCATCGCAGGCCCAGGCATACATATTCAAATAAGCAATCCTGCAGGTATCCCCTTTGCGCACCGAATGATACGAAACTTCTCCACCGTCTACTTTTGCCTTCTCCGAATACTGTCTCACGTTTTCCAACAGCGGCTCATTTGCCGCATCCGTTCCGCGCCGCAGCCGCACAATGTACGGGATTTTCATCTCCTCCAGCTGCACCCTGAACGCATCATATCATCGGCGGCCTCCCCGCCTCCGATGCCGATCAGCTGCTTTGCCATCCGCATATCTTCGCACTGTGTCTCAAAGGCCTCCCGGCCTAAGACATAGGACGGATTGTTTCCAAAGTACACCGGCATCCCCGCAGTCCCATCATTGCTGGCCGTAAAGGCGTACAGCACATTCAGCTGGTCCAGGTGATATGCCTTTCCGAGATGTCCGGCTTCTGAGATCAGCGCTCCGGTATCCCGCAGCATCCGGTCTCCGTCCAGCATGAGATAGACTGTGCAGTTCTCGATGTCCGTGGACATGTATCAGTAGGAATTATAGTACATGCCCCCTTGAAAGAGATGTGTCATGTTTTGTTTGCTCAGCGAGATGTTAGGAAAGAGGACCCGCAGGATCGAGCGCCTGTAACAGTGCTCCATCTCCGCCAGCGGGCAGTTGTACACCGCACGCATCAAAGCCATCGCATAGAGGGTACTCCAGCTGTCCCGAAAGCCCAACTGCAGTTTGGCACGCATCTCCTGCGTGCGGGAATACAGATACAGAACAGGACCTGCGTCCAGGACCTCGCCGATCCCCGTATCATTTCGAGACAGGATAGCGGCGGCATCCGTTGCCTTGTTGTCCCTCTCAGACCGTCCTATCTTCTGATTCATTTTGCACCTCCGCTCATCATCCCTCACTGCCCTACCGTATCCCCAGTGAGGCCAGGTCCGTGGGGTCAAAGCCGAACTTCCTGCACATCGCATCCAGTTGCTCATCGGGCGCTGGAACCACCCATTTCCCGTTCAGGCACAGGCAGCGGACAGCGCTCAGCCGTCCATACAGCGCCTGGGGCGAGAACGCCATCCCCTTCTGGACCTTGCGTGCATGCGCATAGGTGTCTGCCACCATCTGGCTGGCCAAGAGGTTGAGGAACATCCAGCTATCTTCCACGAACGCCTCCTCGAGATAGGACACGTCCTGGGGCAGCAGGGCATCATAGGCCTGGAGGGACTGCTCCATCCGCTGGCGGAGCTGATACAGCCGGTAGACCTTTTGGCTTGAGAGCTTCAGCCCGTAGGTCTGCAGGGTAAGGGTGCCGATGGTACCCGAGCCGCCCGCCAGCATCTCCTCCTCTGAGACCTGCTCCGGCCCGAGAACGCCCTCCTTATATTGAAGGGGCAGTATGTGATCCACCGGCATCTCCGACCCCCAGGGATCTTCACTCCTCTGGCGAATCATCTCTCTTCTCGCCTGCAAATCGTTGTCTCTGGCCGCTGTAAAAAGGTCCAGAAACACCGAGCAGCTGTGATCTTCCCTGTGCAGAGAGAGAACGTAAAGAGACCTGCCATTCACCTCCACACGCTCCGGATAGCTACCGAGCCTGGCCAGCTCCAGGCCTTTTGTCTCATCATTGCCCCGTCTCAGCCGCACAATGTACGGGATCTCCATCTCCTCCAGCTGCGCCCGGAGGCCGTCTTCGGCAGCCTCCCTGCCGCCAATCGCGATGACGCGCTTCGCCTTTTTGAGGTTCTTGCACGTCATTTCAAAGCTGTCTCGGCTGATATCGCAGCTGCCATTGAGCGCATAGAAGATCGGCATGCCAGCGGTTCCATCCGCATTCGCCTCAAAGGCGTACAGGACATTCAGCTGGTCCAGGTGATATGCCTTCCCGGGATGTCCCGGGCGATCTGGCAGCGGCTTTCCGGTATCCCGCAGCATCCGGTTCCCATCCAGCATGAGAGTGAGGGTGCGGTTCTCCGCATCATCGGCCATGTACCAGAAAGAGCGGTACTGCACAACCTCACGGAGCAGGTCGATCACACTCTGTTTGCGCAGCGAGACGTTGGGAAAGAGAAGCCGCAGGATCGAGCGGTTGAAACAATTCCCCATCTCAGACAAGGGGCAGCCGTAGACCGCCCGCAGCATGGCCATCGCATAGAGGGTGCTCCAATCCTCCTGGAAGACCTTCTGCAGTTTGGACCGCATCTCCCCTGTGCGGGAGAGCAGGTACAGGATGGGCCCCGCCTCCAGGATCTCACCTACGGCAGGCTCCTTGCACGGCCGCACAGGAGAGACGGCATCTGCTGTCCCGCCGTCTTGCTCTGGCCGCTCCATCTTTTGATTCATTTTGCGCCTCCGCCTTCTATCCTGAAACCCGAATCGATCGCAGGGCCAAAAAGTCACTGGGAGGTAATCCCGAGCAAGTGAAAGAACATCGCATCTCTGTTTTGCGTTGGATCTTTTCTCTCCCTTTTATCTGGTTCAAGAGTCAGATCCAGATTCTTGTATGCATCGAGCTGATGGAATATTTCTTTTATTGATGTGCTATTGAGCCAACGGAAAAGCTCTATTTCGGCCTCGAGCGCCTGACCTGTAAGAGTGCCGGCGGCCACGCCGTCCGCGATTATTTTGGACTGCCGCGCCCTCGCGTCTCTGAGCTGCTGATCGAGAAATGCCTCATAGCAAAGGGAGACAAACTGGCAGAACAGTCTCCCGTCCAAGGACACATCGGCGTGCAAACAAGCGGTATCCGCATCCCGAAATACCTTGTCTATCTGAAAGCTCGCCTCGGTTCTCTCCCGCATTCGATACTCGCGCAAGACTTCATCGTTTGGCATCTTCTTGAAACTGAAGATCACAAAACAACCGCATAAGCTGAGATCCTCATCAATTTTATCATGTTTAAAAGCGACTGACACTCCACCGATCTTGGTGTTTGGCTTAACATTCAAATAGTTCTTGTGCTTTTGCAGCTGCATGGCGAGACAATTCGTGTTGCCGAACCTCTCAACGTCTTTCTTTGCCTCATACAGTTGCTGGATAAAATCATGCCGCTCAACCCGTTCCCTCTTCTCGTCAAGAAAGAAGTACAGGTATCCTCGATGCGTTGTGTACACCACTTCGCCAGCTGCAACGCCGTCCCTTGCCCTTTGCCTTTCATGGGGAAAAGCGTGCTCCAGGCAAACCATTTCGCAGTGCACATCCGTATCAAACGGGCACACATTGTCCGGGCTATTCAGGATCCCGCGGACTTTCTGGAATTCTGATTGGATCCCTTCGCCCTGAATGGGGGCTCTCATGAGAACGTCACAGTGTTTGCTTGAAATGAAAGACAGATTGCTCTCGCTGAAAAATTCACTGTCCAGGATGACCTTTACTACCTTCTTGCCTCGGACTTGTGCACCTCGATTTGCCAATTCAATGAGGTTGGACACAACGGGAATAGATCCGCGCTCTGTGAAAAAGGAGATCGGCTCTCCGGTCTGTGCGCTAAACAATGTAAATACTTTTGCAGCAGGAAGTTCATCATTTCCTTTGTCTGTTGTTGTGGAGTCTACAAGAAACAGCGCCTGGCCCGGACACCGCCTGGCTCGCTCTGAGAAGAAGCGATCAGGCGCCGATGGGTCCAAGCCGATGTGATTCATGACTGCAATACACAGATCCGAAGAGATACCGCCACGATAGGGAAGGCGGTGGGAAATGCTCCAAGCCTCCATATCGAGAATGGCCTCGCCTTGCGTGGCTGTCCAAAACCTGGCCATGGACAGTACCTTTTGCGCGGTTTCTCTGTCGCCAGGAAATGCCTGTTCCACAGCTCTGTCGATTCCAGAAGCTCTTCCAATCCAGTCGAGCAGAGCATCCGCCATGTAGGACGTTTTTCTCACAAAGGCACTCTTCCCCTCCAGAACCGCTCGCACTTTCTCAGCATCGGTGAAGTCCTGAATGAACCTGGCCGCCGCAGCTGCTGCTCCCCGCGCTTCGCTCTCACCATCAGCATTGCCCTGCCCAGAAGATGTGTCCGCGTATTGGGCAGATTGAAAAGAGCCAGAGGCCCGCCCTCCGCTCGAACGCGCAGCATCTCCTGGGGTGCGGCCCGTTCGATCCCTTGGCGAATCGTCCTGGCCATCCGCAGCCGGGCTTTCTGCAGGGGCAATCCCCTCCTGCACCGCAAAAGCGTGCAACCAGTGTTCCCATTTGGCTTCCGCCGCTTTTCTCCTCTGAAAATCGCGTCCGCTCAGACTTTTGGGTCTCGTCTCGATCATATCTTTGAGGTCCGATTTGCCGGGCGGAAGTTTGCCAATCAGCCTGGTGGCCATTTGCCTGTCTGTCTTCGTCTCTGGGTTGTGCATGGAAATACGGTCGTAGACATACGTCTCGCCGGACTTCTGCACTTTTTTCTGAATGTCCCGCCGGAGTTTTCCCGTTATTTCTGGCTCCATTTCTGCCTGCCCCCTCGCCTGTATCGTTGCCCGTATATCAACCCTGCTATCACACAGCCAGCCAATGCATATGTCAAGTGTAATCTGCACAGTTTGGGTGAAAGCGGTACCCGTTTGGGCCCTGCTATCGGATTTCCGCCTCGACTCTGTCCCTTTATCCAACGCCCAGAGAGCCAATGTCCGTGGGATCAAAGCCGATCTCTCTGCAGATCGCAGCCACATCCGCATGAACCGGCGGGAACATCCACTTTCCGTCCACCAGACTGCACTGGACATAGTTCAAGCACATCAACCAGGACCGGGCGTCCATCTCCTGCTCCCCCACTGCATGGAGCTGAGATGCAGCCTCTGCAATCATCTGGCCGGCGAGGTAGTTCAGAAAGAGCCATCCCTCATCGCCAAACCCGTCCCCCAGATACAAGGCATCCTGCAGCAGGAGCGCATCAAAGGGTTGAAAAAGCTGCTCCATCTGCTGCCGGAGCCGATACAGCCGATACCCGTCTTCCGGAAGCAGTTTCTCATCATCCGTCTGCAGGGCGAGGGAGCCGTATGTTCTCGGCCCGCCGGCCTCCCTCTCCTCATCGGCGGCCGCGCAGAGCAGATATCCGTCCTGCCCAATGAGCAGAGATAGTTCATGTTCCACGGGTTCCTGGCACGCAGCGCCCGTCTCACGGATCGGACATTCTCTTGCCAGGCTCCGGCACTGCGCATCGTACTCCTCCGTCTGCAGGTGCGGGTCCAGATAGGCAAAGATCCGGGACTTCTCTCTGCGCAGGGCTGTGCACCCAATGACCCGGTCCCGCTCCAGGATGGTTCCGGAGTAGGCCTCCAGGGCGCCAAAGCTGAAGTCTTTCGTCTCCGCGCTGTCCCGTCGCAGTGGGATGAGGTATGGAATCCCCAGAAGTCTCAGCAGTTGATAGCACTCCGGCCTCGCCGTCTCCTTGTCCCCGATGCCGGTGAGGCCCTCTGCCGACTTCATCTCGGCCCAGGCCATCATGATATCGCCCCTGTCTACAGTGCCGCTCTCACACGGTCTGTAGAAGCAGGGCATCCCCACCATCTTGTCCGCATTGGCGGCAAAGGCAACCATCACATTGAGGCCATCGTAGTATTTGGAGACCTCATACGGCAGGAAGGGGTGCCCCGCCAGCTTCTCGGCTGCACGGAGCAATCTCCCTCCATCCAAGATCAGGTACAGCGTGCGCCCCTCTACCTCCCTCTGCAGATACTTGCCGGTATGCCGCCGCGTCAGGCAGTCATGGAACAGGTCGGACAGGGCACTCTTGTCCAGGGAGATGTCCGGATAGAGCTTGTACAGCAGGGAGCGGTCCATGTTCTGCTGCAGCTCAGACAGCGGGCAGGTGTAGATCGCCCGCAGCATGGCCACGCAGTAGATCGCGGTCCACTTCCGCGGAAAGATCTTCTGCAGTTGGGTCCGCATCCTCTCGGTCTGCCTGATAAGGTACACAACGGCACCGGCATCCAGAATCTCCTCCACCCGTCCAGATCTGGCCTTTGGGACAGGTTTCTCTGGGCCATCTGCCGTCCCACAGGCTACTCCCAACCCACTTGTCCTGGCCTCACTGTTCTCCCCTGCCGCCGCTGCCTCCGAAGGCGCTCTCTCGGGCGCAGCTTCATTGCGGTGCCTGCTGGGCACCAGTCCCTCCGGGGTGATCCTGCCGATGATGGAGCCGGATCGCTTTGTCCTCCTCTTGGACACGGGATCCCAGACGCTCTCACGGTTGTACAGATACCATCTCCCGCTGATGTACTTGATCTCCGTGTCCTTCGGCTTGTCAAAGGCCTTGACGTAGTCCGGCCGTTCGATCTTTCGTTCCATTGCCCGCCTCCCGAACGTTCAGCGCACCGCCCGCACGCAGCAGGTGTTCTCCCACCGGGCTAGCACTTCCACTGCGGCAAATCCGGCCTCTTGCAGGACAGCCATCTCGTGCTCCACGGTGAGGGGCGTGTCGTAGTGGCAGAGGGTCTCTTCTCCAATTCCCTGCTCCGCCTTCCGCCGGCGGAGCTCCTGGAAGTACAGCTGCTCTTCCCGCTCGCCCTCGGCAAAGTAGTCCGTGAGTACAAAGAAGCCGCCCTTTCGGAGCGCCCGCCGCAGCTTCCGATAGAGTCCCAGCTTCTCCTCCGGGGGGAAGTGGTGGAGAGACTCCACGGACACCGCGGCGTCATAGAGGTTCTCCCCCAGGGGCAGGTCCAGATAGGAGCCGCAGATCAGGTGCAGGTTGGGATCCCCCGGCCAGCGGACCTGCAGCTGGTCCAGCATGGTCTGGGAGAGGTCTATCCCGGTGATCTCCGCCCGGGGATTGCGGGCCCGGTACGGCACCAGCTCCAGGCCGGTGCCGCAGCCCAGATCCAGAACCGAGACGGCGCCGTCCGGCAGCTGCTCGGCGGTGAAGGGATAGAAGGCCTTGGCGCCGGCGATCTCGGTTAGCATGTGTTCATCGTAGCCATCAATCCGGGCTCTGAAAAAGGCGTCCATGGGTTCCAGCATCGGTTGGGAACCTCCTTCGTGTTGATTGATTTCACCGTGAGGGATCAGCCGCGCTCCCGGAGCTGCCGGGCGATGCCCTGCACCGCCTCCCGGTCTGTGAGGGAGTACCGGTCCTCCGGGGGATAGAGGCAGCCGCCGTAGAAGATGGACCGGTTGTTCCGGGTGGAGGTGTCCAACTGCTCCCGGGAGGCGGCCAGGTGCACCTGGGTGGTGCCGGTCTCCCGGATCACCCGGTCCAGGTTGCGGGCGGTGATGCCGGCGCCGGGGAGGATCTGGATCCGCCCCGCGGCGTACTGGATCATCTCCCGCACGGTGTCCGTGCCCAGGGAGACGTCCGGCTCCTGTCCGCTGGTGAGGATGCGGGTGACGCCGAGCTCCGCCAGCTGATCGATGGCCTCCCTCCAGTCCGGCACCACATCGATGGCCCGGTGGAAGACGCACTCCTTCCCCGCCGAGAGGGCGAGCTCCGCCAGGATGCGGGTGCGCTCCGCGTCCACGGTGCCGTTCTCGTGGAGAAAGCCAAACACCAGGCCGTCTGCACCGTATTGGAGCAGCAGTTTGGCGTCTTCGATGGCGGTGTCAAACTCAGCTTTCGTGTAGCAGAAGCCGCCCTCCCGGGGCCGCACCATGGTCAGGATGGGGAAGTCGGTCTCCCGTTTGGCCACCAGCAGGTTCCCGATGGTGGGGGTGAGGCCGCCGTGAAACAGGTCTCCGTTCAGTTCCACCCGGTCCGCCCCCGCCCTCCAGGCCTCAATGGCGTCTCCGGCGCTGCCGCAGCAGATCTCCAACAGGATCTTGTCCATCTCGATTTGCTCCCTTTCCGGCCGTCTTTGTCCCAAACAGCCGCTTTTGATCTCGCCGCCTATGATACCACCGGTCTGCCCTTCCTGCAAGACAGGAATCTTCCGGTTCCGGTCCTTGCAGCACAGGGCCGGTTGTGCTATGATGGCGGAAAGCTGCGCTGGAGAAGGCCCCGCCCTCCAGCGCCATGAGGGGGAGTATCATGTCCTGGACTTTCGATGAAGCCGCGTACCGGCGCCGCACCGCCTGGTTCCAAGCGGCCCGCTTCGGCCTCTTTCTCCACTGGGGCCTCTACGCCATCCCCGCCCGGGGGGAGTGGGTGCGAAACAACGAGTACATCCCCAAAGAAGCCTACGACCCGCTGCTCCGCGAGTTCAACCCCACCGCCTGCGACATGCGTGCCTGGGCCAGGATGGCCAGGGACGCGGGCATGCAGTACGCCGTGCTCACCGCCAAGCACCACGATGGCTTCTGTCTTTTCGACTCCGCCCTCACAGACTACAAGTCCACCAACAGCCCCGCGGGGCGGGACTTTGTCCGGGAATTTCTGGACGCCTGCCGGGAGGTGGGCCTCCGCACCGGCCTCTATTACTCTCTCATCGACTGGCACCACCCGGACTACCCCCACCAGGGAGACCGGACCCACCCCATGTGCGGCAACCCGGACTACCCGGATGAGGGCCGGGACTTCAACCGCTATCTGGAGTACCTCCACGGCCAGGTCCGGGAGCTCTGCACCCACTACGGCCGGCTGGACATCCTCTGGTTTGACTTCTCCCACGACCACCTCCGGGGCCCCGCCTGGAGGGGCGAGGCGCTGATGCAGATGGTGCGGTCCCTCCAGCCCGATGTGGTGACCAACAACCGGCTGGAGGTGAGCGGCGAGGGCTTCGGCTCCATGGCGACAGGACATCCCACCCCATACCACGGGGACTTCATCACCCCGGAGCAGTTTGTGCCGCCCCGGGGCCTCCAGGACGCCAACGGCAAGCCCCTTGTCTGGGAGGCCTGCATCACCATGAACAACCACTGGGGCTACTGTGCCCGGGACAACTTCTATAAGCCCGCGCCCCTTCTGGTGCGGAAGCTGGTGGAGTGCGTCTCCAAGGGCGGCAACATGCTGCTGAACGTAGGTCCCGATGCGAAAGGCCGCTTTCCCGTCCAGTCCCAGGCCATCCTCGCCGAGATCGGCCGCTGGATGGAGAAAAACCAGGACAGCATTCTGGGCTGCGGCCCCTCCCCCTATCCCAAGCCGGAGTACGGGCGGTACACCCAAAAGGGAGACAAGCTCTACGTCCACATCCTGGAGAACACCCTGGGCCCCGTCCCCCTCACCGGCATCCCCGCCGGCGACATTCAGCACATCCGCCTTCTCCAGGACGGCAGCGAGGTGCCCCTCTCCCGCAGCTGGGTGCACGCGGACTGGCCGGATCTCGCCTTTGCAGACCTGGGGGAGAACCCGGTGCTGCCGGACCCGGTGGACACGGTGCTGGAGGTAACCCTGCGGGAGCCGCCGGCGCCAGACAATCCCCACTCTGAACCCACGAAATGAGGGATCTTTGATGAACGCATTCGGCAAAGAGTTTTTCTATGCCCTGCAGAAGATGCTGCCGGAGGACGCCCGGCGGTATCCGGAGGCCAGCTTTTGGGACGCGGCAGAGCACGCCGCCATGCTGCGGGAGACCAAGCCCTGGTGTGAGAAATACCCGAAAGACGTCTTTCTCCAGTATGTGGCCTGTCCCCGGGTGAACGATGAGGACCTGTCCTTCTGCCACAGGGACTTCTACGAGGCCCTCTCTCCCCTGATTGCAGACATCTCCACCCAGGACGTCTCCAGCTTCATCGATGCGGCCGCCCTGCGGATCAACGTGTGGTGCGCCGGCCACGCCCAGTACGCCCCCACGGATGAGCGCACCGCCTCCCCCCGCACGGTGTACCAGAGCGGGTTCGGGCGCTGCGGCGAGCTCTCCACTTTTGTGGTGGCCGCCCTTAGGAGCGTGGGCATCGCAGCCCGGCAGGTCTACGTGCCCAAGTGGTCTCACACCGATGACAACCACGCCTGGGTGGAGTATCTCGCCGGGTGGAACTGGCACTACTTCGGCGCCTGCGAGCCCCGCCCCCTGCATGACAGCGGCTGGTTCAACGGCATCGCCTCCCAGGCCGTGCTGGTGCGCAGCAAAACCTTCGGCAAGGCCACCTCCAAAGTCCACGGGGAGCTGCTGTACCAGGAGGGGAACGTCCGCTATTTCAACCAGATCGAGCGGTACTGCCCCGCGGCAAAGGAGCTGTCCATCCGGGTGATGAAGGGCAGCCGGCCCGTCTCGGGGGCCAAGGTGCGCCTGCAGGTTCTGAACGAGGGGGCCTTCTGCACCATCGCCACCCTCACCGCAGACGACCTGGGCCGGGTCTCCTTCCGCACCGGCACCGGCACCGTGCGCTACACCGTCTTCGAGGACGGCTTGGAGGCCACGGTGGACAGCGATGGCGCAGACGACATCATCCTGCAGCTGCATCCGTTCCTGTCCCGGGAGCTGGGCTGGAGTTCCACCCGGGAGTTCGACCACGCCCCCATGACCACCGATCCGGAGCACTACTCGATGGACAGTGCGCTCCAATGGCTGGCAGAGACCCGGGAGGAGACCACCTCATCTCTCAACGGGCGTCTGGCGGAGCTCACCGATCCCTCCCAGGACGGCGCTGTGCCCTCCCGCTGCCGGGACCTGCTGGACGCCGCCCGGGGCAACCGGAGAGAGCTCATCGCCTTTCTCAGCGGAGACCGCCCGGACCTCCGGGAGCGGCTCCTCCGCACCCTGCCGGAGAAGGACCTCAGGGACACCTCCAGCGCGGTCCTGGAGTCCCACTTTGCAGCCCTGCCGCCCCAGGGGAAGCTGCCGGATGACGTGTACTGGAATGATCTCGCCTGTCCCAGGCTGCACCGGGAGAAGCTGATCCCCTGGCGGGACCCGGATGCCGCCCAAAACGGCATCGCCTTTCTCTCCCCGGAGGAGCGGGAACTGGTGCAGCTCCGGCTCCAGGGGATCCCCGCCCGGCTGCGGCCCCTGGACGGCCTTCTGGAGCGCTGGGAGAGCGGGGCATTCCGGCTGGAGCACCCGGCGTTCACCGGCACCCTCACCCTGGAGGCGGAGGCGCCCATCCCGGACAACCTCTGGTCCATCTCCAGGGTGGAGGCAGACGGCAGCCTGAAGCGCCTGCACCCGGTGGAATACCCCTGGGCGGGCGGGGTGCGCACCTTTCCCCTGCTCACCGGCCGGTACCATCTGGTCTCCGCCGTCCGCACCGGCGATGGCTCCCAGTTCTTCCAGGAGCGGGATCTCTTCCTGTCCCGGAATCAGAACATTCACATCTCGCTGGCGGCCATCCAACTGGACCCCAGCTATCTGGTCCAGCACGTAGAGATCCCCACCATCTGGGGAAGGGACGAGATGCTCGGTGACGAGTACTCTCTCTTCCATGCCGGCGAGCCCACCCTGCTGTTGTGGCTCCGGCGCCGGGATGAGCCGGCGGTACACCTGCTGGGGGAGTTGAAGCGCCAGCGCAGACAGCTGAAAGGCAGCTGCGGCACCATCTTCGTGATGCTGGACCGGGAGGACCCGGACTACAGCGCATTGCGCACGGAGCTCAGCGCCGCCCTGCCCACGGCGGAATTCCTCCAGACCAGTTTTGACTTCCATGTGGAACAGGTGGCCCGGCTCACACATGTGCTCCCCGGCACCTACCCCCTGCTGGTGCTGGGCGATGGCCACGGGAGCGCCCTCTATGCCCAGGCGGGCTATGCCGTGGGCAGCCTGGAGTCCGTACTCCCCCAGGTGCTGGACTACATTCGGCGGTTCGGCTGGAATCCGCCGCCCCACCGCAACAAGGACGGCCTCCCCTACAAAGAGGACCCGGACGCCCTCTCGAAGATGGACCCGAACACGCTCTTCGGGAACCTGGCCAACTTCTTCAACGTTCTGCTGACAGGCGATGGGGAGGAAGACGAGGACGAGGACGATGAAGACGAAGAGGACGACATCCCGGACCTGCTGGACTGGGACGAGTTCTCAGATATCATTGCGGAGTACGGCACTCCCCGGGCCGGCGAGGACGAGGACGCCACCCTCCGCCGGGTGCTCAACCTCTACTTCCAGCGGCACCCGGAGCACCTCCGGGACTTTGATGCCCAGATGGAGGAGGTCCGATCCCTGCTTCTGGACCCAGAGGAGGATGAGGGGGAAGATGAGGAGGACTATGAGGCCCTCCTGGATGCGTTTTCCGATCTCTTCCGCGGTCCGGAGAAAGAGGAGCATGAGCCCTGGGCCCGGGACAACCCTCTCATGAACCTCTTCAGCGACCTGCTCGGCCTGACGGACGGCGATGACCTAGCGGAAACGGATGACGAGGATGAGGAGGATGCGGAGGACGAGGACGAAGATGAGGACGACGATGATCTGCCACCCATCATAGACTTCCGCCGCTATCTGAACCCGGGGCCGGGGGACGGCCCGGAGGACCCCTGAACGGCAAACGATCCATACCTGAACCCGGCCTCCGCCGCCCTGGCGGAGGCCGGGTCTTCATCAAATACAATATTCCCCATTTGTTTTCCAAATTGTGGGCGGTCCGACGTTTTTCGCGTGCTGATTTCACACTAAGTTGTGTAGTTTCACGAGAAAACGGCGGTTATTCCTGCAGAAACTCTGCTTGACAAACACTTTAGCGTGTTATAAAATGCGCCCTGAAGAAGGGGGGACAGCCATTGGGACCGGTTGCCTCTGAATTGTTAAATTCTGTAAAACGCACCGGAAATATCACGCCTGCCTCTGCCACATCTTCTTTCTCTGGGGGAATGTTGTATGGAAGACTTTGTGAAGCAATTAGATCCAACGCTGGATGTGATTCGAAGTGAGTCTGACGGGGAATCGCTCACCATCTATGTCGCATCCAACCGCCCGGACCTGTACTGCCCTGTGTGCGGACAGCGTTCCAAGCGGCAGCACTGCACCCAGGACCGGACTTTACAGGACGTTCCCTTCGAGGGGATGAAGACGCGGATCGTCCTGAGAAGCCGCAAGATGGATTGTGCCAATCCAGACTGTACCTGCAAGTGCTTTTCTGAGACCTTTGATTTTCTGCAATACAAATCCCGCATGACGCCCCGGCTCATCAACCTGATCCGGGAGAAGGTGCGGGACGTGCCGCCCTACAAGGCAGCGGTGATCCTGCGCAAGGAGACCGCCGATGTGGGCAAGAGCACGCTGTACAACCTGCTGCACCGGGATGAGGACCTGGATCTGCAGCTGCAGCTGGAAGAGAGTATTTTTTACCGTCAGAATTCTGATATTTGAGGCGAAAAACGGGCCAATGGGGGCCCGTTTTTCGCATTTTTAGAGAAAAATCCGCCGCCCGCCAAAAACCCGCTTGACATTTCTCCCCTCCCCCGCTATACTCATTACCGGAAAAGGCGTTGAAGGGAAAGAGTACGGATTTGCAGGGTGCAGAGAGGCGCTGGCTGGTGGGAAGCGCCCCCGGGCGGTCCGGAAAGTGCTCCCCGAGCTTCGCCCCTGAAAGACAGTAGGGGGCGGCGGGTTCTCCCGTTACAGAGACAACAAGTGCCCTGCGCACGGCAGGGAATTCAGGTGGTACCGCGGTTTATCAATCGCCCTGAGCATACCATTGCTCGGGGCGTTTTTTCAATGCCCCGGGAGAGGAGTTTTGCGCATGCAACAAGATCTGCCAAAGAAAGAGCTGCCGAAAGTCTACGATCCAAAAGACGTAGAGTCCCGGATCTATCAGCTCTGGGAGGAGAACGGCTGCTTCCGGGGCCACCGGGATCCGGACAAGAAGCCCTTCACCATCTCCATGCCCCCGCCCAACGTCACCGGACAACTGCACATGGGCCACGCCATGGACTGCACCCTGCAGGACATCCTGATCCGCTTCAAGCGGATGCAGGGCTATGCCGCCCTGTGGGTGCCCGGCACGGACCACGCCGGCATCGCCACCCAGATCAAGGTGGAGGAGGAGCTCCGCACCAAAGAGGGCCTCACCCGCCATCAGCTGGGCCGGGAGAAGTTCCTGGAGCGGGTCTGGGAGTGGAAGAACCAGTACGGCAACCGGATCGTCACCCAGCAGAAGAAGATGGGCGCCTCCTGCGACTGGGAGCGCTCCCGCTTCACCATGGACGAGGGCTGCAGCAAGGCCGTCCGGGAGGTCTTCGTCTCTCTCTATGAGAAGGGCCTCATCTACAAGGGCAGCCGGATCGTGAACTGGTGCCCCCACTGCGTCACCGCCCTCAGCGATGCCGAGGTGGAGTACGTGGACAAGCCCGGCCACCTGTGGCACATCCGCTACCCCCTGTCCGATGGCTCCGGCGACCTGGTGGTGGCCACCACCCGTCCTGAGACCATGCTGGGCGACACCGGCGTAGCGGTGAACCCGGAGGACGAGCGCTACACCAATATCGTGGGCAAGACCTGCGTGCTGCCCCTGGTGGGCCGTGAGATGCCCATCGTGGCGGACGACTACGTGGAGAAGGACTTCGGCACCGGCTGCGTGAAGATGACCCCCGCCCACGACCCCAACGACTTTGAGGTGGGCCTGCGCCACAACCTGGAGACCATCCGGGTGCTGGACGACAACGGCGTTGTGGTCCCCGGCTACGGCCGCTACTCCGGCATGGACCGCTACGAGGCCCGCAAGGCCATCGTGGAGGACCTGGAGGCCCAGGGGTATCTGGTGAAGGTAGAGCCCTATCAGCACAACGTGGGCACCTGCTACCGCTGCCACAACGATGTGGAGCCCATCATCTCCGCCCAGTGGTTCGTGAAGATGGCGCCCCTGGCGGAAGAGGCCCTGCGGGTGGTGAAGGACGGCGAGGTGAAGTTCGTCCCGGACCGCTTCTCCAAGACCTATATCGGCTGGATGGAGAACATCCACGACTGGTGCATCTCCCGCCAGCTCTGGTGGGGCCACCAGATCCCCGTGTGGTACTGCGCGGACTGCGGCCACATGACCGTCACCCGGGAGGACCCCACCTGCTGCGAGAAGTGCGGCAGCCCCAAGATCACCCGGGATCCGGACGTGCTGGACACCTGGTTCTCCTCCGCCCTCTGGCCCTTCAGCACCCTGGGCTGGCCGGACAAGACCCCGGATCTGGACTACTTCTATCCCACAGACGTGCTGGTGACCGGCTACGACATCATCTTCTTCTGGGTGGCCCGGATGATCTTCTCCGCCTGCGCCCACACCGGCAAGCCGCCCTTCCACACCGTGCTGATCCACGGTCTGGTCCGGGACGACAAGGGCCGCAAGATGTCCAAGTCCCTGGGCAACGGCATAGACCCCCTGCAGATGGCCGAGCAGTACGGCGCGGACGCCCTCCGCTTCAACCTCATCACCGGCAACGCCCCGGGCAACGACATGCGCTTCTACACCGAGAAGTGCGAGGCCATGCGGAACTTCGCCAACAAGATCTGGAACGCCAGCCGCTTCGTGATGATGAACCTGGCCAGCGATGAGATCGGCCTGCCGGACACCCTAGAGCAGGAGGACCGCTGGATCCTCACCCGCCTCAACCGCCTCGTGAAAGAGGTAACAGACAACATGGAGACCTATGAGCTGGGGGTGGCCTCCGCCAAGGTCTACGACTTCATCTGGTCCGATTTCTGCGACTGGTATATCGAGCTCACCAAGGCCCGCCTCCAGGGCGAGGACCAGGCCGCCCGCGCCCAGGCCAGCCGCGTGCTGGTGTACGTGCTCACCGAGACCCTGAAGCTGCTGCACCCCTTCATGCCCTTCATCACCGAGGAGATCTGGCAGGCCCTGCCCCACGAGGGAGACTTCCTCATGCTGCAGAATTGGCCGGTGCCCAGCGAGGCGCTGGACTTCCCGGAGGCGGAGGCCGCCATGGAGGCTGTGATGGACGTGATCAAGGCCATCCGCACCCGCCGGGCCGAGATGAACGTACCGCCCTCCCGCAAGGCCGCCGTTACCATCGTCTCCCCCCAGGCCGCCGTCTTCACCGCCGGCGAGGGCTATCTCACCCGCCTCGCCTGGGCGTCCTCCATCACCGTCTCTGAGACGGAGCCGGAGCACACCAAGGGCATGGTGGCAGACGTCACCCACAGCGCCAAGGTGTATATGCCCCTGGCCGAGCTGGTGGACATCGAGAAGGAGAGGGCCCGCCTCACCAAGGATCTGGGCAAGAAAGAGGGAGAGCTGAAGGGCCTGGAGTCCAAGCTCGCCAACCCCGGCTTCCGCAGCAAGGCCCCCGCCCAGGTGGTGGCCGGCGAAGAGGCCCGGGCGGAAAAGCTCCGCGCCCTCATCGGCAAACTCCGGGAACAGCTGGATGTTCTGAACTGAAACCGAAACGGGGCCGCCGGCGGGCGGCCCCGAAATAGAGCACGAAGGAGAGCGTGTACCATGAGCAGAAATCCCGGACGGATCAGACCGTTGGAAAAGCTCGCGCAGCTGAAGGACTTTCTAAGGGCATACCAGCTGGAAGAACACCACGCAGGAGACCCGGGCTATGTGTGGCTCACAGACGCCGCCGTGTGCGTCACGGTGGTGAATCCCAACCCGAATCCAGACCCGGGACATCTGGAGACCAACGACATGTACATCACCCTGGGCAAAACAGGCATGGTGCTCACCTTTGCCGATTGGCAGACCTCGTTTGTAAACGCAAGGGACCACTTTCACTTCCTGGAGGAGTTCTCCCTGGGGATCATCGAGGACCGCTTCTGCGCCGCCGTGCTCACGAAAGACGATGAGGTCGTCTCCCGCCGCCTGGTGCTCTCCGAGCGGGCGGCGGAGAGTCCGGAATCTGTGTTCCAGGCAGATGAACCCGCCGTCCAGGCGCTCTCGGAGGGGCCATGTGTCGCCACCTTCACCCACTGGAACCGGCGGGATGTCGTCCCCATAGGGGCATCGGCGGCTGAAGTATAATTTTGAACGCCCCCTTCCTTCTACAAGTTTCTCCCGGGACAACAGATATACTGCAGTGCGGTATGGGACAAGCTCCCATGCCGCACTGATTTTTTATGCAAAGAGGGTTCCGCCATGTCCGTAACCGTAACCAGCCGGGGCAGCTGCCTCACCGCAGCCCTCTCCGGGGACATAGACCACCACGGCGCCCGCACCATGATGCGGGAACTGGAAGAGATCATCTCAGAGGAGCTCCCCCGCCGCCTGGAGCTGGACCTCAGCGATGTCTCCTTCATGGACAGCAGCGGCATCGCCCTGCTGCTGATGGCCAGGCGGCAGATGGAGCACGCCGGCGGCACACTGCGGGCGGTGCACATCCCCGCCCAGGCGAGACGGGTGCTGGACGCCGCCGGCGTGGGCCGGCTGGTCCCGCTGGAATAGAAGACACGAGGAGGTACTACATATGCAGCACATTGTTTTGGACGAGGCGGAGGTCTCCTTCCCCTCTCGCTCCGCCAACGAGGGGTTTGCCCGGGCCGCGGCGGCGTGCTTTGCCGCCCGGCTGGACCCCACCCTGGAGGAACTGGCGGACATCCGCACCGCGGTCTCGGAGGCGGTCACCAACGCGGTGGTCCACGCGTACCCGGACAAGATCGGGAAGATCACCATGCGGCTCCGGCTGCTGGAGGACGACGTTTTAGAGATCGTGGTCCGGGATCAGGGCGTGGGCATTCCGGACATCAAGAAGGCCCGGGAGCCCCTCTTCACCACCGGCAACGAGGAGCGCTCCGGCATGGGCTTCACCATCATGGAGAGCTTTATGGACACCCTGCAGGTGCGCTCCACCGTGGGGAGGGGCACCACCGTAACCATGCGGCGCCGTCTCGCCCGCCGCACGTCCCAATGATCCGGGGCGTGGACGCCCCTGCGCTGCTGGCCGCCGCCCGGGAGGGAGACAACGATGCCTGTGAGCGGCTGCTGCTGGACAACAGCGGCCTCATCTGGTCTGTGGCCCGGCGGTTTTGCGGCAGGGGCACCGATCCGGAGGACCTCTATCAGCTGGGCTGTCTGGGGTTTTTGAAGGCGGTCCGCGGCTTCGACCCCACCTACGGCACCCAGTTCTCCACCTACGCCGTGCCCAAGATCGCCGGGGAGATCCGCCGGTTTCTCCGGGACGATGGGGCGGTGAAGGTGAGCCGTGGGCTGAAGGAACAGGCCGCGGAGCTCCGGCAGAAGCGGGAGACCCTGCGCTATCGCCTGGGCCGGGATCCCACCGTCTCCGAGCTGGCGGCGGCCACCGGTCTGGAGCCGGAGGAGGTGGCCGCAGCGGAGACAACCGTGTGTACCGTGACCTCCCTCCAGGAGGAGATCGGCGAGGACGGGCTGGCCCTGGAGTCCATTCTGGGGGACGATGGCATCGAGGAGGACCTCATCGAGCGGCTCACCCTCCGCCAGGCCATAGAGGACCTGCCGGAGCGGGAGCAAAAGGTGATCAAGCTCCGGTTCTTCCGCAACTTCACCCAGCAGGCGGTGTCCCGGGTGCTGGGGGTAAGCCAGGTGCAGGTGTCCCGGATCGAGAAAAAGGCGGTACAGCGGCTCCGGGAGGCCCTCACCCTGTGAGCTGCAGCAGAGTCGTTTGCATCCAACACCCGTTGAGGCCGGCAGTTGCCCCTCATCGGGTTCTTTTCTTCTCTGGGGCAGAGGCTTTCCAGATAGATGCAGTTTGCCAGACAAAATCTACCGGTACGCGGGGAATCCGGCGGTATTGGTCACTTTCAAGCGCCATATGCCAGTGCAAATTGCACGTTCCAATCGGGAAAGAGCTTGTGGCAGAAAACCATTTTGCCCTTGACTTTTGCCCCCCTTCCTGCTAATCTCTGAAAGTACCAAGGATGGTTTTCCCAAGGGGAAACCCGGCAGATTTCAAATGCAACAGGCAGCGCCCAGGAAGGAGAAACGTGATCGCCTACGGACAGTAACACCGCCGCCAACGATTTTGCCCTGCAGTTTCAGACAAACCACGTCATCCTGTATGTGGGCCAGGGCATCTCCGAGAGAGAACTGCGCGAGATCGCTCCCCTGCCCTGGAGCGCCGTGATCACCAGCCGCCCGGAGGAACACCTCGCCGCTCTCTTTCAGAGCCCCGGCCGGCATGTGGCGCATCGGTATGCGCGGGTCTACGCGGAGGAGCAGATCCACACGAGAGTCCAGCTCAGCCGCACGAGCCTGCCCGTTCTGCAGCTCTTCGGAGACCCGCCAGGCCTGCTGGAGGGCCCAGAAGACGCGATGACCGAAGACGAAGAGAGATACTGCGCCTGGAAAATGCTAGAGCTCCTTCCAGACCTCATGGACAGGGTACACCCCCTGGTGCTGGTAGGCGTGGACTCCAACGCGGACTGGTTTTTGATGCCGCGCCTCTCCATGCTGCTTTGGCGGTGCGCCGCCGAGGGCTCTGTCTCCATTTGGGGTATATCCTCTGAGACCTGGGCACGTCATCCCAAGGGACACGCCGCTCTGGAGCGGTGCGGCGTCCGCTGCTGCCCATCCTCCCTGCACGAGATTCTCAGCACACCTGCCGTGCAGGCTCTGCATGCTGCGGCTCCAGAAGACTTACCGGAGGAATGCCTTCACGGGGACCTGTATTATCAGGACGGCAGGGCGGTCTTTCTCCCCCCGCACGAGCAGTTCTTTTTCCAGAACATCGTCTCTCTCCTCACGGAGCGGGTACTGCATTGGGTTCGCCCAAGGGAAGAGGATCTGCAGTCCTGGTTCTCGAGCTTTCTGAGAGACAGCCGGATCGCCCCCGCGTGGTATGGCTATCACCGCCGCTCCCCCTTCCATGTGCAGCGCTCTTTTGAGGAGCCGCTCTTTCAGCTGGTCTGCCAGGCATTGCACGGCCAGCCGGAGAAAAACCGTCTGATCGTCCTGTCTGGGCCGCCCTGCAGCAGCAAGAGCATCACCCTGGCCGCCATCGCATACCGGGCTTTCTGCCTGCGCTGCTGCCCGATTCTCTATCTCTCGCAGGATCTCCTGGACAGCTTGGATTATGAGCCGCGGTATTTGGACACCGCCCTGCAGGATCTGGCGTTCCATGCTGCGGCCAAGACTCCCACGCTGCTCATTCTGGACTCCTCTCTTCCCGGCTTTCTCATGAAGCGGGTCTATCGCCTCTATGACGCTCTGAACCAGCGGGGAAGGCGTTTCGTGATGGTGTGCAGCAGCCGGGATGCAGGCATAGCCGGCACGGAGATCTGTAGGGCTGCGGAAGAGCGCACCATCGTCTTTGCCCAGGACACGTTCAACGAGCAGGAGCAGTCCCAGTTCTGGGAGATCTGCCGGCACGATTCCGGGCTCTCCGATGCCGTTCTCACCAAGCTGCAGGACAGGCTGCGGCGGGACGGCACAGCGGAAGTGGCCATCTTCTACCACAAGCTCAAAGCCCTGCTGCGCCGGGACGACCTCTATGGCTCAGAGGACGCGTACATCGCGTATGCCTGAGCAGGCCCTGCTCGATGTAATTGTAAACATTCTGTGATCTCTCTTGACATCTAATATTATACGGCGTATAGTATAGCCGGAAGGGGGAAACGCCGGGACATGCGGCCGAATACACTGTACATTGCTGTTCCCTGCTACAACGAGGAGGAGGTACTCCCTGAGACCTCCCGCAGGCTGGGGGAAAAGATGCGGCAGCTCATCGCCTCCGGACAGATCAGCGGCAAGAGCCGGGTGCTGTTCGTGAACGATGGCTCCAAGGACAAGACCTGGGAGGTGATCTCCGCTCTGCACGAGAAAGACCCCCTCTTCAGCGGTCTGAACCTGAGCCGAAACCGGGGCCACCAGAACGCCCTTCTGGCGGGCCTGCTCACCGCCAAAGACCGGGCGGACATGGTGATCTCCATGGACGCAGACCTCCAGGACGATGTGGACGCGGTGGACGCCATGGTGGAGAAGTACCACAACGGGATGGACATCGTATACGGCGTCCGCTCCTCCCGGGCCAAGGACACCTTCTTCAAGCGCTTCACCGCCGAGGCCTTCTACCGCCTCATGAACCGCATGGGGGCGGAGACCGTCTTCAACCACGCGGACTACCGCCTCATGTCCCGCAGGGCGCTGGAGGGGCTGGCCGAATTCAAGGAGGTAAATCTCTTCCTCCGGGGCATCGTGCCCATGATCGGGTACCCCACAGACACGGTGGAGTACGAGCGGGGCGAGCGCTTTGCCGGGGAGAGCAAATATCCCCTGAAGAAGATGCTGGCCTTCGCCATGGAGGGCATCACCTCCCTCTCCACCAAGCCCATCCGCATGATCACCGGTCTCGGCGTGCTGATCTTCATCATCTCCATCGCCATGCTGGTCTACTCCGTGGTCCGCTGGGCCATGGGGGCCACCACGCTGGGCTGGGCCAGCGTGATGTGCTCCGTGTGGGCCATCGGCGGGCTGATTCTCCTCTCCCTCGGGGTGATCGGGGAGTATGTGGGCAAGATCTATCTGGAGACAAAAGGCAGGCCCCGCTTCCTGATCAAGGACATTCTGGAGGACAGCGATGAAAAAGTTCTTTGATGTCTCCATGATCAAGTTCCTGCTGGTGGGCGTGGTGAACACGGCGGTGGGCTCCGGCGCCATGTTTCTCCTCTATAACCTGGCCCACTGGAACTACTGGATCTGCGTGGGCGCCAACTACCTGCTGGGCGGCATCGTGAGCTACTTTCTCAACAAGTACTTCACCTTCCAGAACAAGGAGCAGTCCTGGGCCCAGGTGGGCCGGTTCGCCCTCACGGTGGTCGTATGCGCCGGCATCGGGTACGGCATCGCCAAGCCCCTGGTGCGGATGGCGCTGTCCGGCTTCTCCCAGTCCGTCCAGGACAACGGGGCCATGCTGGTGGGCATGGTGCTCTACACCGGCCTCAACTACCTGGGCCAGCGGTTCTTCGCCTTCCGGGAGAAGGACCCCAAGTGATTTTCTTATCAGCACCGGGCGCGTGCCCGAGAAATTGCATATCGGAGGTATCAACCATGGCAATTGATTTTGAAGGCCTGAAAGACAGCGTGATCGCCGGCATTCACACGGGTGTGGAGAAGGCAAAGGATCTGGCCAACACCGGCGCCGCCAAAGCAAAAGAGCTCAGCGAGACCGGCGCGGCCAAGGCCAAGGAGTTCTCTGAGGTGAACAAGCTGAAGGTGTCCAACTCCGTGGAGCAGGACGCCATCCGCAAGGCCTACACCGAACTGGGCAAGCTCTACTTCGCCGAGAACGGCAATGACCCCGCAGAGCCCTACGCAGACCTGTGCCGCCAGATCGCAGACTCCCTGGCCAAGATCGCGTACAACAACGAGCGCATCGCGGACATCAAGGCCGCCGGCGCCGCCGCCAGCGACACCGCCCCCGCAGAGGAGGCACCGGTTGAGGAGACCCCCGCCGCCGAGCCCGTGGAGATTCCCGTAGAGGTGACCACCTCTGAGGACGCCCCGGCGGAAGAGGCGCCGGCCGAGGAAGCTCCCGCCGAAGAGGCCCCCGCTGAGGAGGCACCGGCTGCCGAGGAGGCTCCCGCGGAGGAGGCCCCCGCCGCCGAAGAGGCCCCCGCTGAGGAGCCCAAACCCGAGGAGTAAGGCAGAGACCACGAGATCGAACTGGGGCGCGATGCAGCAATGCATCGCGCCCCTTTGTAGTATCTGCACGAGAAAACGGTAACTGTACGGTGAGCCCGGTTGGGAATGTGCGTCCCGCTACGGTGGCCAGTAGGATACAGGGCTGTTGCTGTGGA